>NZ_JABZXW010000059.1 GCF_015265375.1 Rothia sp. (in: high G+C Gram-positive bacteria) | reverse complement strand
CCTTGAACCTCAAGGGAGAGTTGAAAAATTTCGCCTAGTCCATGTAATTTGAGTGCTCTTGATACTGTTCTGGAGGGTAAAAAATATTCCATGTGGGTTATTGCACAAGAAAATAGTCAGGACGTAAAGCGTATTTACAGCAATAATCTAAAAAGTATTGTTAGTGTGGAATTACCGATAAATAGAGCGATTCCCTTCGCGGTAACTTCCACTATTACAGGAATGTTATGACTAGTCCGTGCGTTATAGTGTTCATTCCTGAAGAGGTATCCAACCATCTTCACTCCGTGGCACCCTCCGGAGGGTATCGTTCACACTCACAGAAAAGGTGTGTTCCATGCCCGAACCCGCTCACTCAAAAACCCGTGCAACAGCCGCTATTGCTGCATCCGTCCTGTCCGTTACCGGTGTTGGTGCTGCGCACGCAGATGTGCAGGTGCAAAATAATGGCGGAATTGCTTCATCGACTGCGGTAGAACCCGACAATCCCCCCTCCGCAACAAACGCAACCCCCATCGAAAACGTTGCCACCCAAACCTCCCCGCAGGTGTACGTAGAGCAGGGCGTTGTCATTAACCCGGCGCGTTCCCAGAGCATCACCGTGACCGGTGAAGGCTTCACCGGCGGCCCTGTCGAACGTTACGGCGTGGCGGTGTACGTGAGCGAATACCGCCAGTACCCCCTATACGCACTGGGTCGCGGTTCTGCAGTGACGATGACCCTCGTGCCCGAACTCGATGTGGACGGTGGCCGCTTCAGCACCCAGCTGACCCTGCCCGCAGGCACCCTCGACCCCAACCAGCAGTACGTCGTCGCAACTGCCGTGGTCGACCCCGGTAAGGGCTACGCAACCGAGGATCCCTCCTACAACTCCTCCGCACCCCTGGAAGTGCTGCCCGCAGACACTCAGGATGAGCCGCTCAACGTTCAGATTCTCTCCGGTCAGCTGGAAATCCCGCAGGAGAAGAACCTGGTCGTCTACAAGGTCACCGGTCTGGGCGAGGCGCAGGCTTTCGAGGTCATGACCTACGCCTACGCCCTGGATAGCCAGGGTAACCGCATCCTGCTCGCTGCCTCTCCGGCGCGTGCCGACGTTGTGAACGGCACCCTCCTGGACGGCATTGAGGTGCCCGGATCCAGGTTGGAAGAAGTGCAGGCTGTTCACGAAGACCTGCGCTATGTGCTGAGCGTTGAGGTTGCACCCTCGGCCGCTAATGGTTACACCGCCCAGGAAGTTGAGGTTCCTTTCATGAATGGTTGGAATGTACAGCACGGCTCCGCTCCGGTTGCCACCGCCGAGCGCGCGATGGCGGAGCAGGCACAGTTCGAGAAGAAGCAGTTCCAAGAGGACGCGCAGCCCGAGCAGGTCGCCCAGGCTACCCCGAGTGTGCAGTCTGAACAGGCTACCTCGAGCACGCAGTCCGCTCAGGCAGTTGCCGCGAGCCCCGTCGAGCAGTTCGACCACGTACTGCCCGAGAACGACCCGCGCCGCCACTACAGCCTGCCGCGCAACACCGTCTTTGACCGCGTCCACGACACCACCGAAGAACAGACCTCTAACCCTGTGATGACCGCCCGCCTGCACGTAGAAGAAACCGTAGTTCCCGAAAACGACTCCGAGAAGACTCTGACCGTGCGTGGTGAGGGCTTCGCCGGCGTCGGCTCGGTGCACCTGATGGTTAGCGCTGTTGACGAATATGGTGTGGCAACCGGCGGCATGATTGCCTCGGCTGATGTCTCTGAGGTTGACGCATCCGGCGCGTTTAGTGCTCAGGTGCAGATTCCCGGCTCGGCGCTCAAGCCCGGCACGACCTACCGCGTGAGCGCTGTGGCGGAGGATGAGCAGGGCACCGTGCGCATGGTCAACGGTGGCTTCACTGTTGAGCGCGATAGCGTGGATAACGCATCCGCAACCCCTGAGCAGGATGCACCTGCGGCTGAGGCTCCCGCAGCTGATGCCTCGGTGCCCGCTGAGCCCACTGAATCTGCACCTGCTGGATCTGCTCCCGTGGCTGATCAGGCTTCTGCCGCCGAGCAGAAGGCAGGGGAGAACAACGCTGAGCAGAAGAATGAGGCTCCGGTTGCTACCCAGAACGCCTCCCAGAACGCCCCTGTTCAGAACACTTCCGCCCAGAAGAGCGAGGCGCAGAAGGGTGATGCTCAGAAGGTTGAGGCACAGGCGTCTGGCTCCCAGAAGGTTGGCGCTGCTACCCAGCCGAAGCGCGAGCAGCTGGCGGCTACCGGCGCCTCCAATATGCTGGTCATTAGCGCAGCTGGATCGCTGTCACTGCTTGCCGGTATGCGTTTGAGTCGCCGTCGCCGTAGTGAGATGCGGCTCAGTTCTCGCCGCTAAAACGGGGCAATTATTGCCCCACTAGGCAAAACGTGCACATAGATGTAGGGACGTCCGAAATGCAAGATTCGGGCGTCCCTACATCTTTAACTTTTTCTAAGGTTATACCTATAATTTAGAGTGCTGTTATAGACGGTACTATCACTCTTTATCACCTCGTTCACCCGGGGTGAGGAGTCGCTGTGAAGCGCCTCCGGTCACCGATATGAGAGAACCGTTATTCTGCGCCTACTTCCGACCTTTGGGCGCAGGAGTCACACGACGATTCATCACACTCACTCACGAAAATAGGTGACCATGTTTTCCACGCAGCGAACTGCTCGCGGCGCGGCGCTAGTAGCGTCTGCCGCCCTCGGTTTGGGCGGCTCCGTCGCGCCTGCAACTCTGGCCCCCGCGACCTTTGCATCTGCCGCTCACGCGCAGACTCAGCAGTCTCCTAAGCCTGAACTTCCCATCGCCGTTGCCACCGATGTGGTTAGCCACAACATTACCCTGGACTTGGTTGCTCAGAGCAAGGACTACACCCTGCTGTCGCTGACCGGCGTAACCTCTCTGGAGAATCTAAAGGTTCGCCTGGTCGCTATTTCCGTTGATGACGGTCCCGTGGCAGCTATGACTGTGCCCGCCTCCCAGATGACTGCCTCTCTGAACGATGAGGGTGCCCTGGAAGTCAGTATTCACCAGCGCCTGAATGTTGAGCAACCGTACATGGTTGAGGTGCTGGACCTGCGCACCAAGGACACTGTTTCGGTTGAGTTCATGCCTGAGCACGGTGTGACCGTCGACGAGATTTTGGCGAGCCGCCAGAACATTTTCTTCCCGGACACCCCCGGCGTTCCGCGCGCTAACCGTGTGGAGGCGAACCCCGCCCCCGAGGTGTCCCTGAGCCCCAGCGCATCCCCGAGCACCGCGAAGGATAGTCCGCGCCCGACGGTTGCCCCGGCACCTTCTGTGGCACCGTCCGCATCGCAGAGCGTTTCGGCGCGTCCTTCCGCGAGCGCATCCGCTAGTGCGTCGGCGAATGCTTCGGCGAGCGCATCTGTTAATGATGCGGCGCCTGCTGAAGTGACCGAGGATCGTCTGCTGGTGCATTCCCGTTCCGATCAGGCTCCCGCGGAGACCCGCGAGGCAACCCTGGAAATTTCCACCGCAGAACTGCGCGGCTCGGATGAGCTGCAGCCGATTAGCGTGCGCGCTAGGAACGTGGCGGAGAGCGGTCTGGGCTATGACGTGATGGTCTTTGAAATGCCTGCCGACGGCGGTGCCGTGGGTTCGCCGCTGGCGACCACTCACGTGAGCCCCCAGCAGGTGACCGACGCTTCCTTCTCTGCTGATTTGAAGGTGCCCGGAACCTCCTTGCATGCGGGTAAGCGTTACCGCGTGGTTGTGGTGGGTGGTAACTCCACTGAGGAGCTGCAGCTCATGGCGACCAGTGCTTTTGGTGTGAGCGTGATTCAGCGTGCGGTTTCTGTTGATCGGGCTCCGAAGCCTACGAATACTGTTGTTCACCCGCAGGTCCCGATGATTTCTGATGCGAATCAGCGTGTGAGCCCTTCGGCTCCTTCGGGCCGTGTGAACGCTGTGGACTCTTCAGATGCCTCTGCGGATGCTCAGGATTTGGTGACTGATTCGGTTGCTAAGATTCCGTCGGTGGATAGCGCTCTGGGCTATATTGCGCAGGCGCAGCAGTCGGCGCGTGCGATTACCGCGCAGGCTCGTAGTTCTGTGGCTGAGACTGCGGTGGTTCCTTCGACGATGGTGATGTCTGGTTATGCGGTGATGCTACCGGGTCGTACCGTGGTGAACCTGCTGGGTTACCAGTCTCCTGAGGGGGAGACGGTGACTGTTGCTTCTCCGCAGGAGAATGTGGGTGCCGCCGGTTCGGGTAGTTTCTATACGCGTAGCTCGAAGTCGCGCGGTGATTCTGCCGGTTCCAAGCTGGAAGCGAGTGCTCAGGATAACGGCCCGCTGCCGGAGGGTACCTTGCCACTGAGTATTGCGCTGCTGGGTTCGGTTGCCTTTGTGGGTACTGCTGTGGCGGTTAATGTGTATCGTCGTCGCCTTGAGGGTGCTGAGGAGCTGGGTGCTGAGTAGATCAGTGCATTCGTTTCTTGGTGCTGTGAAGCGTGGCTCTCTGTAGGGGAGTTGTTGAGTGGGGGGCGCTCTGCCGAGTGCGTGCCGTGTGGGTGCGTGTTTGGTGGGGTGCCTTCTGCATGCCCCTTCTGTGTGCCCGAATGTTTGACCCTAATGCGCGGTGGTTTGTCGCGCCTTGGGGCGGTGTAAAAAATTCTTTTAGTGCACTGCTGGGAATATTTTATGGCATTCGAATTTTGCGTTATTTATATCTCAGTAAAGTATTTAATTCCCTTTTATTTCGGTAATTATTGCGACATAAAGTTTTAGCACATGAATGCAATACAACATTTAGTGCAATATCCGTGTTAGGCTAGGGTGTAACCGACGTACTGGTGCGCAAATACTTGGATAGAAACACCGGGCTTGTGGTGAGCCGTCCCTAGTCCACGCTTTGCGCCTACATCGATCGAAATGGCACACATGACTATCACTCGACTTCCGAAACGCATTCATGCTTTTTCGCTTGTTGCCGCTCTAGGCGCAAGCGCTTTTGTGCTTCCTGGCGCCTCCGCAGTAGAGGCTGAAGCAATTAACGTGAATGATTGCCTGACGGCTCTGGTTAATAGCGAATTTGAATCAAGCTGCCCCTACGAAGACCTCGAACTTGAAATTGACACCATCGAGATTCAGGTTCAGTCCATTAAGGACGGTCAGGCAACCATTAAGCTCACACCCCTCTATGAGGGTGGCTACGTGGGCGACGCCTCCAAGGTGTACCTGGTAGTGCAGTACTACGGCACCACCGGCACGGTGCTCGGATCTGACACCTACGAGCCGTCCGCACTGCAGGTTGAGCGCGCTGACGATGGCTCCATGCTGGTCACTTTTGAGATGCCGCAGATGCCCCAGGAAGGCTACTACTCCATGAGTGTCATGGACCTGGTGACCTCCGATGCGGGCTACGGCGAATTCATGATCTCTGAGGGCTCCCTTGTGCCGCACACTATCCCGGTAGAGGACGACTCTGACGAGGTAATGGTGGATAAGAAGGAAGTTGCCCACCAGGTGCCGACCATTGACGAACTGAAGACGCTGGATAAGCTCCGCGAAGAGGAGCAGAAGAATCAGCAGTCTGCAAATCAGAAGGGCAGCAAGGACAAGGTTAAGACCGAGGTTCCCTCTGAATCCACTGAAAACCCGAACCTCGATATCCACACCCAGAAGCTGGAGCAGGTCCCCGGCGGCTCCACCTCTTCGCGTGATACCCAGACCCTGAGTGCTACGGAACTGAAGGTTGCGTATGCTGAGGTTCGCTCCGATAAGGAAACCAAGCCGGTCACTATCAGTGCTGCGCGCGTGCCCGCGAACGCGGCTGGCTACGACCTGATCGTGGTCGAAACCGATATGAGCGGCAACCACAAGGGTGATGCGCTGTCCATTACCCGTATCAGCTCTGAGCGCATCGTGAATGGTTCCTTCAAGGAAGAGATTGGCATGCCCGGCTCTCTGCTGAAGACCGGCTCGGTGTACACCGCCTACCTGGTGCGTGCGGACGATACTGAGTATGCGGAAGAAGTTGTCTCGGTGCGATTCAAGGTCAGTGGCGAGGCGACCGGCAACTCAACCTCCTTGACGAAGGATGAGTCGCCCCGCCAGGATGCAAGCGCATCGCTTACGCCCAGCGCCAATACAGCTGAGGCGACCGGCGCCACTCAGGGTAGCCCCTCGGCTGCTACTAACGCCGTCTCGACTCGTTCTGATGACACCCAGTCGGGCTCGGGTCAGTCTGCCGCGAGCGCACCCCGCTCCACTCTGGATGCGGTGAGCGCCATGTCCAAGGCAAAGGAAGCGAAGGCTGAGCGTCAGCGTCAGGCTCTGCAGGCTTTGGCTCAGGCACGTACGATCGCTCCGCGTTCGGCTTTTGAGCCGACTCGCACCAATCAGATTTCGGCGTACAGTTCGGGTTCTGATCCGGCATCTATCGCTGCTACCGCGAAGCTGGATGCTTTGACGGATGAAGAAAAGGCAGCGTCGGCAGCTTCTGGTAACGGAAATAAAGGTTTCACCCCCGTGGTTCATTCGGAGTCTAATAATCGTTCAGCTACCGTGAACTCGAGTACCACTCAGGTGCACTCCACCGCGAATGCTGATCGTCAGGATGGCGTGAAGGCTGTAGCTTCGGCGGCGTCTCCCGCTAGTGAAGAGGTCGCGCAGCACGGTGTAGCTTTCTGGGCTCTTGGAGGCACCGGTTTGGCGCTGGTGGTTGGTGCCGCGTGGATGGCTCACCGCAGGGGAGTCCTCGGCGGCTAACGCCCCTAATCCGTGCTTTTTGGCGGCATCGCATAGTATGTTCGTTGTTTCATGAGGAATACTCGCCCCCGCTATCTGTTGGCGCAGATCGCGGGGGCGAGTCGTGCGTTCAGGGTGTTCAAAAAAACTCTACCCTCGCGTGAATAAACCTTAAGGTTCGTGATAGGGTTGAAATAACCGATAAATAGATGCGAGCTATTGTCAGGTCTTCTTCACCTGAAATATGAAGCGGAGTATGGTACGACAAATCCGGGTGTATGGCGCTCCCGAAAGGCTCCCTGAGGCGCATGAAGAATGGGCAGTAGCACGCACAATTCCATCATGAAAAGACGCATTGCATGAGTATTTATTCAGCGAAGCACCGTATTGTCACCGCAACCGTTTTGGTTGCGGGGCTTCAGTGCGGGCTTGTTGTACCCTCTGTCGCAACGGAAGCACCCGTCACGACCCACTCTGCCGTGCAAAAAACCGCGACCTTGAACACGAACCAGGCTGAAGACAACCAGGAGACGCAGGGCGCCGCCTCCACCATCACCATGAAGGCGCAGCTCAAGGATGGTGGCTACCTTCTACGTTGGACGGGTTTCCCTGAAGATCTGGAGGCCTCCAGCGTTCTGGTTGATGTGAACTTCTACACCCCTTCCGGTGAGTATGGTGGCTCCGTTCTGGAAAGCCCGACCCTAGCTGAGGGGACCAAGGAGGGGGAGTTTCGCCTCCTGATGAGCCCGGCGACGGACTCAAACGTCGTGTACGTAATCGTTCTGGAGGATACCGCGCACGGTGTCTCCTACGAATTCTTTGTCACCGAGCGGGGGAACCGCCTGGTTGAGGCCGCTGACCCGCGCAACGGTAAGGCAAAGCCCACCGAACCTCCGGTCGATATTGAGCGTGAAGAAGCAGAAACCGGCGAGGCGACCGCTCAGCCGACCCCCGAAGCGGTGAACCTGCCGTCGCCCACCGCTACGTCATCCACCGATACGGGCGATGACACGGTTCGCCGTACCGTGGACAACCCGCAGAACCATGATTCTGGGCAGTACGTTATCTCCGAAGACAACAGCGTGTACGATCCGATGAACCAGAGGGATGGCAAAGCACACCTGTCCATTCAGGACTCGCAGGGCGACTCTCAGGATGACACGAAGCCCGTCACGGTCCGCGCCACGAACTTCCCCCGGAATGACAAGGGCTACGACCTGATCGTCATGGAAATCGACTCTAATGGCAACACTGTTGGTGATGCGCTCGCCATTGTTCATGTTGGCCCGGAATCCATTTCTGCGGGCGCTTTTGAGGCTGTGATTGGCGTGCCCGGTGCGTCCCTGCAGATTGGTAGGACCTACCTGGTGGCGGCTTTCGACGCAGGTGATGATGGTAACCTTCAGCTCAATACGGTGCGTTTTACGGTGACCCAGGCTTCTGCTGAGAATGGTGGCTCGTCATCTAATCCTTCCTCTAAGGACGAGGGTAACCCGGCTGTGGAGTCTTCCGCGTCTTCTTCGGCTCCCGCTGATGCTGCGGGCGCATCCGGTACGAAGGCACCCGCCGCGGGTTCCAAGTCTAAGACCTGCGGAATTCAGGCCGACAGTGCTATGGCTCCGGGCACGAACGACGCCACGATTTCTGTTCCGCGCGCCGGTGGCTCTGACACTGCGTCTTCTTCGGCATTGGGGTACCGCACTGAGGAGGCGCAGCCTGTTGAAATGGTGACTCCCGAGTCTAATCTGCCCTCGGGTACCGATTCGGCGGCTCAGTCTCGCCGTGCCGCGATTCTGAATGGTTCCTCCTCGCAGGTGCGTACCGATCCCGGATCGCCGAATGGTGTGAAGGCGTCGGAGGCGCAGATTACCCGCAACTTGGATAAGAGCTCGCCCCTTCTGCCGATTTTGGTGACCCTGGGTGGCGGCCTGATTCTTGGTGCCCTGGGCATGTCGCGTATGCACACCTCGAAGAAGGATTAGCGGCGGTAGGGCCGGGGGAGTAGCGGCCTTCCGTTGACTGCTGAGGTGTGCAGGTGGGGTGTAGTTCCCGGTCAGTGCACGGTGAGGTGCTTTGTCATAAAACGGTTCACTTGGTGTGTATCTTGAGAAATACTCACTCTATCGATATAGTAAGCCTGTCCTAACAGTGTCGATAGTATGGATACACACCAATGAAGATTTTCACATCTGGCACCCGCCTCTCCAAGGGAGCCTGCGCCCTCGCTGTTGCTGGCGCTGTTGCCCTGCCCCTGGCACCCGTTCTCGCCGAGAACATTAACATTGCCGCACAGAACGTTGCCGCACAGAACGTCGCTGCAGGCGACCAGGCAAGCACCGGCGCGTCCTTCGGCTGGGGCGTGCGCGCCTCCTTCCTGTCCTACAACGGTATGCCCCGCGAAATGACCGACGGCGCAGCCTGGGACGCAACCGCAAAGCAGTTCACCTTCACCCCGACCTCCACCACCGTCTCCGAAGACGGCAAGCAGGTCACCCTGCAGGCTGCCGGCCGCCTCTGGTTCACCGGCCACTGCGCCGAAGGTCAGGACCCCGAAACCGGTTGCGCCCTGAACCTCACCTTCTCCAACCCCCGCGTGGAACTGAACCTCGCTGACGGCACCGGCTCTCTCTACATGACCGTGCGCACCAAGAACTACGCCTCCGGCAAGTTCGAGGGCCCCAAGGAAGTCAAGATGGCGACCCTGAGCACCGGTACCGCCAAGCAGAGCGAGAAGGACGGCGTGGTCAGCATCAGCGGCATCTCCGCGAACCTGACCGCCGACGGCAACCACGCCTTCTCCGACTTCTACAACGAAGGTGCCAGCCTCGACCCGGTGAGCATCTCCTACACCGGTAACGCAGCCAACACCCCCAAGAGCGCCTACAGCGTCGCCGAGTCCTACAACACCGGCGCGGGCGTGAGCCTGCCCCAGAACACCGCACGTCTGGGCAAGAACCACATCGTGCACGTGGCACCCCCGAGCTTCAGTGGCGACACCACCTACACCGTGCTGACCAGCTCCAACCTGAAGATGACCGACACCGGCGTGCTGAAGGCAATCAAGGGCGTTTTCGCTGTAGATGCTGACGGCAACCGCATGCTCGTCATCGGCAGCGAGACCAACAAGCCCGAGCTGTACACCGTGACCGCCGAAGGCAAGCTCGTCTCCTCCGGCGTCTACTCCGACGTAGACCTCGGCGCCAACACCGTCAAGGCAATCGGCTACAACCCCGCCAACAACACCTGGGGCATCCTCAGCATTGACGGCCAGGGCGGCGGCAAGCTGACCCTGATCGACGCATCCGGAAAGGCAACCTCGCAGGCCCTACCGAAGCCCGACTCCATCGACCCGCAGGTCGTGAACGCCTACTCGCTCGACGAGTACTACGGCGACTCGTTCTCCACCAATACCGTGACCCTCGCGCCGCTGCCCGACGGCAGCTTCGTGTACGCGCCCTCGACCTCCATCTACGATGCGTCTGGCGAAAACGTGGTCCAGAAGGGCCACCTGCTGCACCTGAGCAGCAACGGCGTGTCCCTGGTTCCGAACTCTTCGCCCGCGGGTTACGACACCACCCTGTCCTCGACCCTGGTCAGCCCGAAGGGCTACATTTACCGTTGGAACAACTGGACCGGCGGTAAGGTGCAGATCCTCAAGTACGAGAACGGCACTTTCAGCGTGGTCCGCGAGTCCGCAACCCTTGAGGGCTTCGAGAAGACCGAGGTTGCCACCATGTTCCTGACCCGCGCGGGCAACGTGGTCGTGGTGGATGCCTCCGGCTCCCGCCTGGTGTTCATGGATGACACCCTGAACAAGGTGAACGAGGTTGTGCTCTCCTCGATGCGCAAGACCGACAAGAGCGGCGGCTACAACGCCCTCGAGCTGCCCAACGGCGATATTATCTACCCGACCAGCTTCGAGAACCCGAACACCTACGAGGATCAGCTGTGGCTGAACCGCCTGGCAGCGAACTCGGCGCCGGCACCGGAACAGACCCCGGCACCTGAGCCGACCAAGTCTGCAGAGCCGACTGTTGCACCGACCGTTGCACCCACTGTGGCGCCCTCTGCTGAGCCGACTGTTGCTCCGACTGAGGCTCCTTCGGCAACTGCAGAACCGACTGTTGCTCCCACCGTGGCACCGACTGCGGAGCCCACCAAGACTGCAGAACCGACCGTTGCTCCGACCGAGGTTCCCTCCGCAACGGCTGAGCCGACCGTCGCGCCTTCTGTGACTGCAGAACCGACCGCAGAGCCTACGGCAACCGCAGAGCCCAGCGTGACCGCAGAACCTTCTGCAGAGCCGACTATGGAGCCCTCCGTAACCGCAGAGCCCACCAAGACTGCAGAACCCACCGCAGTGCCTTCGGAGGAGCCCACCTCGCCGTCTCTGCCGACCGCGTCCGTGGTTCCCAGCGTTTCCGCGATGCCTTCTGCAACCCCGAGTGCTTCTATGTCCCCGAGCGCATCGGTGAGCGCGTCCCCGACCGCGGTTCCGAGCGTTCCCGCCGTGACCCCCTCGATGAGCGCGTCTGCATCGGCGTCCGCTAGCGTGTCTGCATCTGCGAGTGCATCCGCGTCCGCGAGCGCATCCGCAAGCCAGTCGGCTTCCGCAAGCGAGTCTGCTTCCTCGAACGCAACCGCGAGCGAGTCGGCTTCCGCGAGCGCGTCCGCATCTGAGACCGCCACCGCTGACCAGAACGCAGCCGGCCACAAGGGCGGCTCCAACGGCGGTTCTGGCGCTGGTTCCGGCACCTCCGACAACTTGGGTGTGAGCGGCTCTAACGGTGGTTCCTCCATCGGTGGCGGTTCTTCCGCAGGTAGCTCCTCGACCTCCGGTAGCTCCTCCTCGAAGCTGGCACAGACCGGCGCATCCGGCGCAATGTTCGCCGCAGCAGCTGGCGCTATCACCCTGGCTGCAGGTGCCGCACTGGTCGTGGCACGCCGCCGCAAGAGCTAAGATTTAGCCTTCGTGCAACACCCCGCTTCGCCACTCGTGTTCATGAGTGGGGAAGCGGGGTGTTCCTTTCATACAATGGAAATATGACTATTCTGAATGTAATCGCAACCTCGCACGGCACCGACTCGGTCGCCGGCCGCGAGGCTATCACGCTGATTCGTGAGCAGATTAAGTTCCTGCTCGCTCAGCGTAATGACGGCGTGGAGTACCGTGTCCACGCCGCATATGTGGATGTGGAATCTCCCAGCGTTGATGATGCCGCAGCCTCCCTGCCCAATGATGAGCCCTGCGTGATCGTGCCGATTCTGCTGTCGACCGGTTTCCACACTCAGGTGGATTTGCGTCGTGCCGCACGCAATAGCGGTATTGAGCGTATTAGTATTGGTGAGTCGCTGGGCCCGGATGCGCGCCTTGCCGCTCTGACCCGTGCCCGCCTGGAAGAGGCTGGTTGGACTCCCGGCGACGGCCCCGTTGTTCAGGGTGCTGCGGGTTCTTCTCGTGCTGATGGTCGCGCGGACATGAGCCGTGCCGCCGAGCTGCTGGCTGAGGAACTGAACACCCCGGTGCATCACGGCTTCGTTGCTGCGATTGATCCGAAGTTCCACGAGGTTGTTGCCGAGCATCAGCCTAAGTTCGCTGCGACCTACCTGCTGGCGGAGGGCTTCTTCTCCGGTAAGATGCGCCGCGATGCTGAGTCGACCGGTGTGCCGGTGAAGGTTGCCGCGCCGCTAGTGAACGCGCAGGGTGGCGCTTCTGCTGCCGTGGTGGCGGAGTGCTTTATTGACCGCATGGATGCGGCTATTGCGCAGCTGGATGCCGCCTAGAGGACCTAGATGATCAGGCTAGTGCGCTCGCTGCTCACACCACCTGATGAGGGGCTTCTGAAAGCCCATACAAAAAACCTCGGGACTGTTACGTCCCGAGGTTTTTGTGTTGCTGTGTTTGAGAGCCGTGGAGGCTGAGTGCTTAGGCGGTCTTGAGGTAGACGTCGCCGTCGCGGACCTCTACGGGGTAGACCTTGATGGAGTAGGAGGGGTCAGAGACGCACTCGCCGGTGGTCAGGTCGTAGACCTCCTTGTAGAGGGGGGAGGTGATGG
>NZ_JABZXW010000109.1 GCF_015265375.1 Rothia sp. (in: high G+C Gram-positive bacteria) | reverse complement strand
CAGCGACTCCATCTCGTCAACGACCACGACGACCGGGTGGCCCGCCTCCGCCTTCTCACGGGCGGCCACAAAAATATCGCGAATCTGGCGCTCCGTCTCACCGACGAACTTATCGAGCAGCTCCGGGCCCTTAATGTTCAGGAAGTAGCCGCGGGTATTCGAACCCGGGTTCAGCGCAGCCGCACGAGCCGCCAGGGAGTTCGCCACAGCCTTAGCAATCATGGTCTTACCGTTACCGGGAGGACCGTACAGCAGAATGCCCTTGGGCGGTGCCAGGTGGTAGCGCTCAAAAATCTCGGGGTGCAGGTACGGCAGCTCCACCGCGTCGCGAATCTGCTCGATCTGCGCGCCCAGGCCACCAATCTGCTCGTAGGTGACGTCCGGGATCTCTTCCAGAACCAGCTCCTGCGAGCGGGAGGCGGGAACCTGCGAGGTCAGCATGCGGGTGCGCGTGTCAAGGGTGACCGCGTCACCGGTGCGCAGCTGCTCAATGTCGAGGGAACCAGCCACGCGCGCCACCTGCTGAGCACCCGAGGACGTATCAACCAGCACGCGCTGCTCATCCAGCACCTCGCGCACGGTCACCACGTCACCGAAGGGTTCGGTGTCCAGGGCAACGACCGCCTCGGTCTTGTCGTTGAGCAGTACGGTCATGCCGGGGGTGAGGGTAGACAGGTCAATGAGCGGGGACACGGGAATACGCATCATGCGGCCGCTCACCTGAACATCCAGGTACGCATCAATCTCGGCGGGAGTCTTATCGTCGGCAACCTGCTCGTAGGTCATGGTCTGGCCCTCATGCACCGCCAGCACAATCGCCGAATTCAGCGGCGGCATAACATTCTGCGACAGGGACGCGCGCAGACGCTCCACCTGGTAGCGCATGCTGGTGATTGCTTCAACGAGCTTGCGGTTCTTCTCCCCCGCACCACGAATCTGTCGGCTCATATTGTCGCGGGTTGCCTCCGCCGCGGAGAGTCGACGCAGCACGGCGTCATACTCCTGCGCGCTGACGGGCTGACTGCCGGGCAGGGAGGTCGACCCGAAAGCAGCCGAGTAGTGCGGTGCCGCGCTGGCTGCACTGTGGGCGGTGCCGTACTGGGGGGTTCCTGCCTGATCTGCAGATTCGTGGGTGGACACGGTAGCTCCTTTAGCTGTTCGTCCTAATCGGCGGCTACTCGGTGCGGGTGGTTGGGCACAGTGAGTAGCCTGGTGAGTGCACTGCGGGGGCTCCAGGCAACGCCCGTGCCCCCGCAGGTCAGTGGTTCAAATTATTCGGCGGATTCAGTCGCCTCAGCTGCTGCACTGTCGTTCTGCACAGTGCCGTTCTGTTCAAGCGCAATCTCGTTCGCACGTGCGGCGTGAGCGGCAAGGTTCTTCGCATCGCGGGCTGCGCGGCGAATCTTCTTATCGGTCACCTCACGCTCACCCACGTTCATGGGAATCCACGCGTTCATATCCTCTTCAGAGAAGTCAGTCTTGGACGCGCGGCGCTTCGGCGCCAGGCGTACCGCACCGTCAGCGAGGCGACGAGCCACGACCAGGAACGCGGTGTGTGCAACCATGCGGTGGTCGGGGCGGACCGCCAGGCCCTCCACGTGCCAGCCACGCACAATGGTTTCGTCACATTCGGGTTCGGTGAAGCGGCCGTCCAGGCGCATGCCCTCAACCAGGCGGGACATCTGGGTCACGGTCGCAACGTAGCAGATGAGCACGCCGCCGGGTGCGAGCGCCTCCGCTACAGCGTCCAGGCATTCCCAGGGTGCGAGCATGTCGAGTACGACGCGGTCGACGCTGCCGGGCTCTTCAACCTGCGGAAGGGTGTCCTGCAGGTCGCCGATGCTCAGCTTCCACGCCGGGTGGGGTCCACCGAACATGGTTTCAATGTTGCCGCGGGCGACATCTGCGAACTCTTCACGACGTTCGAAGGAGTGCACGCAACCGTAGTCGCCGACTGCACGCAGCAGCGCGATAGACAGTGCACCGGAGCCGACGCCGGCCTCGACGACGCGTGCGCCGGGGAAGATGTCTGCCTTGACGATGATCTGGGCGGCGTCCTTGGGGTAGACGACGGCTGCGCCGCGCGGCATGGAGAGCACGAAGTCCTTGTAGAGGGGGCGCAGCGCCTGGTAGAGGATGCCGTGAGTGTTGGCGATGACGGTGCCTTCGGGTGCGCCGATGAGGTCGTCATGCTTGAGGAAGCCCTTGTGGGAGTGGTACTCGCCGCCTTCGGCGAGGGTGATGGTGGTGATGCGGCCGCGTTCGTCAGTGATTTGGACGCGCTCGCCGGGGCGGAAGGGGCCGCGGCGGTTGAT
>NZ_JABZXW010000108.1 GCF_015265375.1 Rothia sp. (in: high G+C Gram-positive bacteria) | reverse complement strand
CAGCGGAGTTCTCGCGCTCAACGACCTTGTACACCATGGAGGAGGTCGGCGCACCGGAGCCGGTGACCAGCTTGGTGCCCACGCCGTAGGAGTCCACGGGTGCTGCCGCCAGGGAGGCGATAGCGTACTCGTCCAGGTCGCTGGTGACGGTGATCTTGGTGTGGGTGTTGCCGAGCGAATCGAGCAGTTCACGCACGCGAGCCGCGGTGGCGACCAGGTCGCCGGAGTCCAGGCGCACGCCGCCGAGCTCTTCGCCGGCGAGTTCCACGCCGAGGCGGACTGCATCGTCCACGTTGTAGGTGTCGACGAGCAGGGTGGTGCGGGCACCGAGGGAACGCAGCTGCGCCTCGAATGCTTCACGCTCGCTGTCATGCAGCAGGGTGAAGGCGTGGGCGCTGGTGCCGATGGTGTGCAGACCGTAGCGCAGACCTGCCTCCAGGTTGGAGGTGCCCGCGAAGCCCGCAATGACGGCGGCGCGTGCGGCAGAAACAGCGGCGCGTTCGTGGGCGCGGCGCGAACCCATTTCGAGGCAGGGACGGTTGCCTGCGGCGGCGCTCATTCGGGAGGCGGCGCTCGCCACAGCGGAGTCGAAGTTCAGGATGGACAGCAGGTAGGTTTCGAGGACGCACGCTTCGGCGAAGGTGCCTTCGACCTGCATGACGGGGGAGTGGGGGAAGAACGCTTCGCCTTCTGCGTAGCCGCGGATGTTGCCACTGAAGGTGAAGGATTCGAGGTAGGAGAGGGTTTCTTTGTTGACGATGTTGCGGGAGGAGAGGAAGGAGAGTTCTTCGTCGTTGAATCGGAAGTTTGCGAGGCCTTCGAGGAATCGGCCGGTGCCTGCGAGGACGCCGTAGCGGCGGCCTGCGGGCAGGCGGCGGGTGAAGACTTCGAAGGTGCACTTACGGTTGGCTGCGCCGGAGGCGAGTGCCGCCTGGAGCATGGTCAGTTCGTAGTGGTCGGTGAGAAGGGAGGTAGTAGCCATGTGTTTATTGTAGTGGGGGATTAGGGTATTTTTCCTATTAATTCGGCGTGTCAATCAATACATAAAGTATTCTTGACTCTAAGTGGTGTAGTATGACAAATTACCAGCACTCTGCACCGATACAACACACGATAAACACCGGCACAACGCAGGACGAACACCGGAGCTGCGCAGGACAAACACAGGGGCAACACATACCCGCCCGTATAATCAAAGGGAACCGGCCGCAAAGGAAAACCAATGAACACTACCGCCGTGACCCTCTCCACCGGAACCCTCGAGGACACCGACCTCGACACCGCTCTGGAGAACATCCTCGCCGCGGACACCCCCTGGAACGTCATCGTCTGGAACGACCCCGTCAACCTCATGACCTACGTGTCCTATGTCTTCCGTAGCCACTTTGGCTACTCCCGCGCCCGCGCCGAGGAGCTCATGCTGCAGGTGCACAACAACGGCAAGGCAATCGTATTCACCGGCTCCCGCGAAGACGCCGAAAAACACACCCAGGCAATGCACGCCTGGGGTCTGCTGGCAACCTTCGAGAAAGTAGAAAACTAATGGCACGGCCCTTCCGCCGCACCCCCGGAGGCTACACCGCCTCCTTCGAACCCGCCGAACGCGACCTGATTCGCGAACTTGCTGAAGACGTGCGCGCGCTGCTGCGCCCGGCAGATACCACCGCCGACGGCGGCACCGTCGACCCGCTGGAGGCGCTGGTCGGCATCACCGAAAACCCCACCATCCCCGCCGACAGTGCCGTAGCACGCCTGCTACCCGCCGCAAGCAGCGACGACGAGGCCGCCACCGAATACCGCCGCTACACCGAACGCGACCTGCGCGAAACCAAACGCGCGAACCTCGCCATGCTCGCCTTCGACATTGAATCCAGCGACCTGCGCCTGAACGAAGAACACGCCCGCGCCTGGGCTGCCGCGCTCGGTGATATTCGCCTGGTGCTCGCCGACCGCCTCTACATCGTGGACGAAGACACCGCAGAAGATATTGCGGCGTTCACCGACCCCTCCGAAATCGAAACCCAAGAAGAGTACATGGCTGTGGTGTACAACTTTGTCTCCTGGGTTCAGGACTCGCTCATGCTCGCCATGCTCGACGGGCTGGACGACGAAGAAGAGGAAAAGTCCGGCGGGGCAGATGGCGGGGAAAAAGAGCAAGAATAGAACGAATTTTTCAAATTCCCTTCAAACTATCGTCATATACAACCACATAATGGTGGTTCTCGACTCATATAACCGCTCAACGGACTAAAAGGGTAACCTTAGCGAGTTAGCATAGAACGTGGTACCCGACCGATAACGAAGTGTAGGTGACACATGAGTGACAGCATCGACGCAACAAATCCCTACCGTGCCCGCACCCCCTGGGGAAGCCCCGCGC
>NZ_JABZXW010000006.1 GCF_015265375.1 Rothia sp. (in: high G+C Gram-positive bacteria) | reverse complement strand
ACAACCAGGCACGTGCACAAATGAAGGCTGAACGTAAAGCCGAACGCAAGGCTAAGCTTGAAGAATTCAAGGCGAATGTCAAAGCAAAGTTTGACAAATTGAAAGCGTAAGCACCCAAGCATCTCATAAAAAATAGGCTATCTACTTCTGGTAGATAGCCTATTTTTTTAAAAACTAGATTTTAGAAAGAGGAAGTGAGGATTTTGGCTCAAGATCTTGAACAAATCAAGGAAGACAATGGCAAAAATACCAAACTCAAGGTGGGGATTTTAGCCATCTCTCTTTCTCCAGGTGGATGTTGATGCCGGTGGTGCCGTTGGGGTTGCGCAGGGGAAGCTGGGCGAAAGATTCGGTGATACGGTCCAGCTCATCCTCGCTAGCGAGCAGGCCGGGCATGTAATCCATCTCCACGAAGATGTCCTTCTACAGCGGGTTATTGCGCTCTCACGAGGTTTCAACACCTCAGGGCAACAATAACCCGCTTCATCATACACAGAGTGCATATAGATTTTCTCCGGTATAGCACCATATCTCAGGTTATGCACCGCTTATGCCGTAAAAGCGCTCTGATAAGCCTTCTATTTAGTGTTTTCTGACTCAGGCTCTGCCTCAGCGTTCTGTGCGGCGGCTTTTGCCTCGGAGGTCTTCTTGGAGGCATAGAACAGGCACACGACCGCACCCACTGCCGCAGCAACCAGGGGAAGCATCATGGAATCAGCCATTGCCGCCGCGTAGGGTTCACGCAGAATCTGCGGAAGTACGCCGCCTCCAGCACCGCTGTGAGAGCTACCGCCCGCCGCAGCGGCAGGACCCAACGCGGACAGCTGCGAGGTAATTGCAGAAGCCATAATCGTGGTAATCGCAGCCGACCCGAGCACCGACGCCATCTGGCGGGTCTCGTTGTACACGCCCGAACCGGCACCGGCACGCTGCGGCGGCAGGTTGCGGGTCGCAGACACCGACAGCGGACCCCAAATGCAGGCGTTCGCCGCACCCAGGATAATCATCGGGCCAACCATCAGCCACAGGTTACCGTCAGCAACCATCGTCGGGCGCAGCAGAGCAAAACCAATCACCAGCAGAGTAAATCCAATCACCGCAATCCACTTGGGGTCATAGCGGTTCAGACGCGCACCCACCACCGGCGCCAACACACCCGAAGACAGAGCCAGCGGGGCAGTCATCAGCGCCGCCTCGGTCGGGTTCATGCCCTCCACCTGCTGCAGGTACAGGGTCAGCGGGAACGCCATGCTGATAGCGACCACACCCATCGCGGCGATAGCCACATTCGACACGGAGAAGTTACGGTCACTGAACAGGCTCAGCGGAACCAGCGGCTCGTGGCGGTTCACCGCCTGCCAACCGATAAACAGTGCCAGCACCATAATGCCGGCAATAATCAGACCCCACACGCTCACCGCAATACCGGTACCCATGAACGAGTCAGTGATGGTGCCCCAATCGTAGGTGGCGCCTTCCTGAATGCCGAAAACCAGCAGGAACAGGCCGACCGCCGAAAGCACCACGCCCAACCAGTCGAAGCTGTGCTTCTTCTCCTCAAACACCGGCACATTACGCCACGCCAGGAACAAACCAACCAGGCCAACAGGAATGTTGATGAAGAAGATCCAGCCCCAGCTGAGGGCATCCACCAGCACACCGCCCAGAATCGGGCCGACCAGCGCGGCAATACCCGCGGTCGCACCCCAAATGCTCATGGCGACACCGCGCGCATTCGGCGGGAACATCAGCGTAATCAGAGACATGGTCTGCGGGGTCATCAGCGACGCACCCAGGCCCTGCACCACGCGGGCAGTAATCAGCGACTCAACGTTCGGCGCCAGACCACACCACAGGGAAGCGGCAGTAAAAATAGCCATACCAATCATGTACAGGTTCTTCTGACCGAAGCGGTCACCCATACGGCCGGTAATGAGCAGCGGCACCGCATACGCCAGCAGGTAGGCGCTCGTTACCCACATGCCCGCCGACAGGGACGCATCCAAATCCTGCAGCATGTGCGGCAGAGCGATGGTGACAATATTGCCGTCCACCAGAATCATGAAGAAGCCAACAACCAGGGACCAGAGAGCAGGCCAGGGCTTGTAGGGTGCCTTCGCCGGGTTACCGACGAGAGGCGCTTTCTTGGGGTGTGAACTCAATGATCCTCCAGGGGATGAGCGTTGCGGGTACAGTCTGCGTGTTCAGCGTTGCCGCTGATAAATATCACCCCATCTTACTCCCCTTGTGGGCACGGCTCCGGTTGCTCTACCCTAATTCAGCTGTTCACGACGCGTGCGCGAGGCAACCGGGCAACAGGCACCCTGATGCCACCCCGAAGCACTCTGAACCCTCTAGACTGAAGCTATAGAAACTGACAGGGCGCCGCCAATGCTGGCGCGCCCCCATCAGACCACCCTCAATGAGACGACCCCGGGAGGACCCATGGGTTTCTTTGATTTCTTCACCAATCGCACCCCGGCAGAACCCGCCGAAATCCGCCTCGTCGCTTTCGTCAGCGGTAAAGTGCAGGGCGTGGGTTTCCGCTGGTGGTGCGCCGGAACCGCCAAGCCCATGGGCCTAACCGGCTACGCCGAGAACCTCGACGACGGACGCGTGAAGGTCGTTGCGGAGGGTACCGCTGCCTCCTGCGCTCGCCTGGTGGATGTGCTGCGCGGTGACGACACCGCCGGGCGCGTGGATGAGGTTCTCGTCGAGTGGGAGGAGCCGAACGGCTCGTTCCGCGGCTTCGGCATCAGGTAGCTAGATTGCGGGGCTTTCTCATGGGCTCCCGCTCAACCCCGTGCACGTTACGTCCAGAGCGCAGTTTAGTTAGCCCAGAGCGCCGCAAATTGCGCGCGGGTCATATCGGCGCGGCGCACCCGATGCTGCACCGGGTGACCGTTCTCATCGGGGCGACCGGAGTTCGGGTCAATATCGTCGTAGATGCCGGTGAAACCCGCTTTAACCGCCACACGTTCGGAGGCCTCGTTACCCGCCAGGGTGGTCCAGCGGACAGTCTCGAGACCCAGCCCGAGCGGGTCGAAAGCGTAGCCGAGGACGGCTCGCAGCGCCTCGGTCATATAGCCCTTGCCGCGCGCCTTCGGGGCGGTGTAATAGCCCAGTTCGGCGCGGGTTCCGGGGCTTTCGGGGGTGCCGTCAGGTAGGCGCAGCTCGATACTCCCCGCGAACACACCGGAGGCGTCAATCGCCCAGCGCTGGATTTGCCCGGCGGCAATTTGACGGGCGGTGGTGAGTAGGGAGTCCTCAGCGTCGGCGCGCGTGTAGTTTAGCGGTACGCGGGTGTAGCGAATCATTTGCGGGTCGCGGCAGGCTTCTACGATGTCGGGGATATCCGCCTCGCGCAGGTGGCGCAGGGTGAGGCGTTCGGTAATGAGTTCGGGCTGGCTGGGCTCTGCATGTTCGCTGTGTTCTGAGAAGTTACTGTGTTCGGGGGTCATGATTCGAGCTTAACCCCTGGGGTTTGTAGGTGGGATTTGCGCATGGATATTTGCACGTGGAGAAGCTTTTTGGACACCTCGGAATGTTCGGTGATGCAAATCATAGTTAAACACTTCTGTTTTAATGCGTCATTACTTGATTATTATGAATTATTCACAATAAAATAGTTATCGAGCCCGCCCAATGGGCACCACTTAGAACAAGCGCCGCGCAACGAATCCGCGCGGCACAAGCAGAAAGAAGAACACTATGGCAGTTCTGACCATCGGCGACCAGTTCCCCGCATACGAGCTCACCGGCGTTGTCCCCGGTAAGCTGGCTGACATCGAAGCAACCAAGCCCGAAGACTACTTCACCACCGTCTCCTCCGAGGGTCTGGACGAAGACACCTGGCGCGTCGTCTTCTTCTGGCCGAAGGACTTCACCTTCGTTTGCCCCACCGAGATCGCAGCATTCGGCAAGCTCGCTGACGAGTTCGAGGCACGCGACACCCAGGTGATCGGTGTTTCCGTTGACAACGAGTACACCCACTACGCATGGCGCCGCTCCCACGAAGAGCTCCTGGATCTGCCCATCGTCATGGCATCCGACCTCAAGCGCGAACTGACCGCAGCACTGGGCATCCTGAACAAGGACGGCGTTGCAGACCGCGCAACCTTCATCATCGACCCCCACAACACCATCCAGTCGGTCTCCATTACCGCTGACTCCGTCGGCCGTAACACCGACGAGGTGCTCCGCCAGCTGGACGCACTGCAGTCCGACGAGCTGTGCGCATGCAACTGGAAGAAGGGTGCAGCAACCATCGACGCATTCAAGGAGATGAAGTAATCCATGAGCATCGATAACCTGCGTTCGGCTCTGCCTTCCTACGCGAAGGACATGAGCCTCAACCTGTCCTCCCTGCCCCGCATCACCTCCCTGTCCGAGCAGCAGCTCTGGGGCGCAATCCTCGCAACCGCAGCAGCAACCAAGGTTGACTCTGTTGTTGTTGAGATTGCTGCAGAGGCTAAGGAGCACCTGAGCGACACCGCTTACGAGGCTGCTCTGGGTGCTGCAACCATCATGGGCATGAACAACATCTTCTACCGCACCCGTGGCTTCCTGAACGGTGCATACGATGACCAGCGCGCAAACCTGCGCATGCAGATCATCGGTAAGAACGGTGGCATTGAGAAGCTGGACTTCGAAATGTTCGCACTGGCAGTGTCCGCAGTCAACGGCTGCTCCCACTGCGTTGAGGCTCACGAGCACACCCTGCGTGAAGAGGGCGCAACCAAGGAGCAGGTCAACGACCTGATCCGTATTGCTGCAACCCTCGGTGGCGTGGCACAGGGCATTCAGCTGGCTGAGGCACTGGGCTAAACCCACTAAGCGTTAGAGCTTACACAGAAGCGGCGCATCCACCCATCACGGGTCGGATGCGCCGCTTTTATGCGCACATCAAGCCCTGCAACGTATTGGGCGGCAGCTTCCTAACTCCCCCGATATGGCGCTATACAATGCCTGTATGCGGTACTGTATTTTGGCCTCCACCAGCCTTCCCAACGTGGAAGAACTCACTGAGCTTTACGATTCTGTCGGCTGGAGCGCCTATACCAGAACACCCGAACGCCTCATCCCGATGTTGGAAGGGTCGCGGTATCTCTACACCGCACGAGAGGCAACGCCTGAAGGAACGGGACGGCTCATCGGGCTAGTACGCGCCATCGGAGACGGTCAATCTATCGCTTACATTCAGGACCTTCTGGTACATCCGCACGCTCAGCGTCAAGGCGTTGGTTCTGCGCTTCTAAAGCGTGTCATTGGTGACTTTGACCGAGAAGACATTCGACAGCGACTCATTACTACCGACGTTGCCAGTGAACACGTCGTTGCGCTCTACAAACGCTACGGTTACGCCCCCGTAGAGGCGGCAGGATGCATCACCCTTGCATGCTATCGATAAGGCAATATCGCATGCGGCTCAACTCATTCAAGCTGGCTGAACCACTGGGCTAAACCCACTAAGCGTCAGAGCTTACACAGAAGCGGCGCATCCTTCCCTTTTCGGGTCGGATGCGCCGCTTCGTTTTAACTACTTTTGGCTGTCCGCAGCGCCAGTGCGCAGGGCGGCATCCCAGCTACTCGCCAGGCGCGTCGCCGCGGCAACCAGAGCCGCCAAGTCTTCGGCGTACACCGGGGTCGAGCGCACGCCTGCGCACCAATCAATCGTGCCCAACCCCAGCCAGGGCTTACTCGGAAAGAGCTCTCGACGCAGCGCCACGCGGCGCTTACCCAGGGCGCGACGGCCCGGAACGTACCCGCCGCGGCTGATGAACAGCGCCTCGCGGCCCTCGGATTCCACCAGCACCTCCAGGGCCCTCAACGCGGGAACCCAGCTCGGCTCCCCCACGCTCGCCAGGTCGGCCGGCTCGGGGTACTCGCTCTCGTGCTCCGCCACGCTCACGCCCAGGATGTACTGGTAACGCACCTGGGTCAGCTCCTGCGGCAGGCCGCGGTCGGCGGTCTGAATCGTGCCGCACAGGTGTCGGGCGACCGGCTCACCCTCGGCGTTCACGCCGGCCAGGGGCTCGCCGTCCCGGTAGATTGCGGGGCCGTCCAGGTAGAGCCCCACCGCGCCGGTACCCGTGATGTTGGGGCGCACCGACCAGCCGGGAAGCGCCTCCTCCAGGCGGGGCACCACGCCCCGCAGGATTTCGAAAACTTCGTCACGCGATACCGTCACGGCGGCTCCTTTCACCTTACGCAGATAACGATTTGCGATGTGGCCCGGTCTATCAAACGAGCGGGCCACATGCCTCTAGTATTCGTCTAGCTCCAGCTTAGCGAGCGTTCCGCCTGCGCGAAGGCAACCACACCATGAGCGCCGACAGCGCCGCGCCGGCAAACATCATGACCGCCATGGACTCCACCGCATTCAACGGGCTCAACGCCAACAGTAGCGAAGAAATGATGCCGCTACCGTACTGGAAGGACCCAGCGCAAAAACAATCATGACAGAGCATTGGGGGTGGAGATTCACTCATTCTACGCCCATCTTTTAGCGCGCCCACAAGCTTCTCCGTTACGTCTCAGAGCTCGTCATGAGCACCTTTTAACTAGGAGCAGAGGCGGCGGCGGGTCTACAATAAATCGGTGCCAATTCAGGTACGCGCACAGGCAGACAGCGCCGGATGCGGTGATAACGTCGTCACCCGACCCCCGTTGCGCGCACTTCCCCTACCGGCACACGCATCACGTACGCAGGAGAACGCCCATGCACGAGCTCTTTGACCCAGATCAGGTATTCCGCATCGTCGACATTGCCGCCGTTGTCGCTAACGGCCTGCTCGGCGGTGCTGTAGCGCGCGCCTTCCGATTCGACATTGTGGGCTTCCTGCTGCTCGCGGTCGCCTGCGGCATGGGCGGCGGTATGATTCGTGACATCCTACTGAACTCCGGACTGCCCGTGGCACTCACTGACGGCGGCTACTGGGTGGGTGCTATCGTTTCTTCCATCCTTGCGTACAGCATCGATTTGAGTGCCCGCTGGGCGACCCGAACCATGCTCGTTGTCGACTTCGTGGGCATGGGATGCTGGGCTGCAACCGGCACCATTAAGTCCCTAAATTTGGGCCTGCACTGGCTGCCCGCCATCGCCCTGGGCATCACCACCGCGGTTGGTGGCGGCGTTATCCGTGACATTATGGTCAACCGCATTCCGGCGATCTTTGGCGGTAACTCCCTGTACGCGACAGTCGCGTTTATGGGTGCTTCTGAAACCGCTCTGGTAACCGGCTTGTTCCACCGCCCTAACCTGGCGATGGCACTGTCTATTCTCTTGTGTCTGGTGTTTGGTGTGCTCTCCCATATGAAGAATTGGCAGCTGCCGACCACCCCGGGCGGCATTCAGGTGCACCGCCCCCGCCTGCTCACCTTCTTCAACCGTGAAGAGAACTCGGTTCAGGATGAGGGCTGGTCACCAGGTGACCCGCTCACCGACCAGCTACAGGTGGTCAGTCCTGAGCAGCTGGAGGAGTACCGCCGCTTGAAGAGGCCTTCAGAGTAGAACGAATATATGCTGAATATAGAATATGGGCTGGTTTTCGCACGTCAGATGATTATCTGACCGGCAGAAACCAGCCCATATTTACTATATGCAGTACGACTAAATCGTGTACTCGGTGCTGTCGTACACGGTCAGGAACTTGCGGATACGCTCATCATCCGAGGCGAAGAAACCGGTCGGCTCGCCGTTATAGCGCAGGGTACCGTTCTCCAGGAACACGATACGGTCCGCAACCTTCTTCGCAAACGCCATATTGTGCGTCACGATGACCAGGGAGCGGCCCTCCTTCGCCAGCTGCATGAGCACGCGAATAACCTCCGCCTCCAGCTCAGGATCCAGAGCGCTCGTCGGCTCGTCAAAGAGCAGGTAGGAGGGTTCCAACGCCAGCGCGCGGGCAATCGCCACACGCTGCTGCTGACCACCCGAGAGAGCGTCCGGGTAGGAATCCACCTTATCGGCAAGACCCACCTTCGCCAGTAGCTTGCGGGCACGCTCCTGCGCCTCCCGAGCGTTCAGGGTGCCGTTGAGGGTCGGGGCGAGCGCCACGTTCTTCAGCGCCGTGTAGTTCGGGAACAGGTTGAACTGTTGGAACACCATCGCCGAACGGGAACGAATATCACGCACCTGCGCGTCGGTGAGCTTCTGGCTGTAGTCCACCTGCGCGTCGTCAATGGTGAGCGTGCCGGACTGCGGGGTTTCCAGCAGGTTCAGGCAGCGTAGCAGAGTGGACTTGCCGCTACCGGAGGGGCCCAGAATCACCGTGGTCTCACCGTCGGGGATGTCCAGGCTGATGTTCTTGAGCACCTGCGTATCGCCGAAGCTCTTCGACAGGGAATCAACGCTAAGCATTGTTGCTCCTCACGTAACGGTTGCTGTACTTCTCCAGCGCCGACTGTGCGGCGGTCAGCAGAGTGAAAATCACCAGATAAATGATGGCGACCTCGGAGTACATTGCCAGCGGCTCGAAAGTACGCGACGCGATCTGCTTACCGGTCTGGAACAAGTCAACCATCGAAATGACCGACACCAGCGAAGTGCCCTTAATCAGGTCGATGAAGTTGTTGCCCAGGTTCGGCAACGCAATACGCACCGCCTGCGGAATCACGACGTGGCGCAGGGTCTGCATGCGGGTGAAGTTCAGGGTTGCCGCCGCCTCAAACTGGCCGCGCGGAATAGCCGCCACCGCGGAACGGAAGGTCTCAGCCACGTACGCGCCGGTGTGCAGGCTCATCGTGATGATTGCGGCGCTCCACACGTCCAGGGCGATACCGACCTTCGGCAGGCCGTAGAAGACGATGAACAGCTGAACCAGTAGCGGGGTGCCACGGAAAACCCAAATGTACACCCACGCCAGCCAGTTCACCGGTGCAAAGCGGCTCGTACGCGCGCCAGCAGACACAATGCCCACCAGCAGCGCCACCGCGAAGGAGATGAGCGATAGCGGGATGGTCACTGCCACCGTTGAGGCTAGCAGCTGCGGCAGTGATTCTGCCCAGAGGTTGAGGTAGCGTTCCATGCGCGGAACTCAGCTCCTTATAAGAGTGTTAGTTCTTCGGGGAGAGGTCTTCGCCCACGTACTTCTCGTAAATCGCCTTGATGTCACCGTTCTCCAGGTGCTTCTTCAGCGACTCGTCGATAGCGTTACGCAGGGCGTCCTGGCCCTTAGGCAGCAGGATGGAGGAGTTGCTGCCGGTGCCCAGGTCACCGGCGAGCAGGCGCAGGTTAGCGTCCGGGTGCTCCTTGAAGTACTCGGCGAAGGACACGGAGTCGTTCGCGGTCATCTCTGCACGGCCCGAGAGGACCTGCTCGATAGCCTCATCGAAACCGGATACGACCACGATCGAGGCACCCTTCGCCTCCACCATCTTGCGGAAGTTCGAGGTCTCAGACTGCGCCGAGGAGTGACCAGAAATCTCGCTCACGTTCTGCAGGGAGGAGTCCTTCTTCACGGCGACCTTCGGCTCGGAGTACAGGTAGGGTACGGAGAAGTCGTACTTCTGCTTACGCTCGTCGGTTGCAGAGACGTTGTTGATGACGATGTCGTAGCGGTCAGCGTCCACGCCGGCGATCAGCGAATCCCAGGGGGTCTCGATGAACTCGGCGGTCACGCCCAGGTCCTTAGCGATCAGGTCGGCGATTTCCTTCTCGAAGCCGACCAGAGTGCCGTTCGAGTCGTGGAAGGAGAAGGGGCGGTAGGTGCCCTCCAGGCCCACACGAATCTTGCCGGCAGACTTGATGGCCTCCAGCTTGTTGGTGCTGGATGCGGAAGTGCTGCTGCTGGACGAGCCGCACGCTGCGAGCAGTGCAGCCAGGCCGGTGAAAGCGGAGCCTGCGAGGACGGTGCGGCGGTTAATCATTGCGGACATGGTTCTTCCTTTGCGTCGTAGTTGATGCTCTTGTAGTTGCGGGTTGTCACCCTGAGGTAACCCGGGGCATCATGCGGTGTGCCCCTCTCTGCGGGTGCAACGCTGGCTATCCTACAGCTATTCCCAACCCGAGAGAATTCAACGTAACATTCCGTCATATTCTCTCATCAATGCGGAAAAAACTGCTGAGACATCAACCACGACGCGGTGTCAGAAGTCCTGGCGGGTGAGCCCTTTCCGGGCCCCTTCCGAGCCTTTCACGAAAGCTTAGGAGGCGGGGCTCAAGTCCTCGCTCACATGCTTCTCGAAAATTGCTTTGAAGTCGCCGTTGCCCAGGTGCTTCTTGATGGAGGCGTCAATCGCATCCTTCAGCGCGGTCTGGTTCTTGGGCAGCAGAACGGCGACGTTGGTGCCGGGGCCGACCTCCCCCTCCAGCAGGCGCAGGTTGGCGTCCGGGTGCTCCTTGAAGTACTCGGCGAAGGACACAGAGTCGTTGGCGGTCAGCTCGGCACGGCCGGTGAGCACCTGCTCGATGGCCTCATCGAAGCCTGTGACCTCGATAATGGTGGCACCGCGTTCCTCTACGAGCTTGCGATAATTGCTGGTCGCGCTCTGGGCGGCGGTGTGGCCGGAGATTTCGGAGGCGTTCTTCAGGCTCGAGTCCTTCTTCACGCCCACGCGGGCACGGGAGTGCGCGTAGGGCACGGAGAAATCGTACTTCTTCTTACGCTCCTCGGTGGGTGCCACGTTGTTGAGCACGATGTCGTAGCGGCCCGCGTCCACGCCGGCGATAAGCGAGTCCCAGGGAGTTTCGATGTACTCGGCGGTCACGCCCAGGTCCTTGGCGAGGGTCTCGGCGATGTCGTACTCGAAGCCGGCGAGCTTACCGGAGGCGTCGTGGTAGGTGTAGGGGCGATAGGTGCCCTCCACGCCGATGCGGATCTTGCCCGCGGATTTGATGGACTCCAGCAGGTTGGAGGCGCTCTGCGAGCTGCCTGCGCTAGAGCTGTTACCGCCGGAGCAGGCGGCGAGCAGGCCGGTGGTTCCGGCAAGGGCAGCGCCCAGCAGCAGGGAGCGTCGGTTCAGCACGGTGGAGGTGTTGAGAACGGTCATTCTTGGTTCCTTAATCTACGTTGATGTGTGGTGTGAAAGTTGAAATCTGCGGTACGGACCGGCGGCGTTCACCGGAGGTACAGGCCTAGTCGGCGGTACGAACTTAGCCGGCGAAGGCGGCCTTCAGGCCAATCTCCAGTGCCGCGATGAGGTCCTGAACATCCTCGATGCCGATCGCCAGGCGCACGAGGCGGTCGTCCACGCCGAACTCGTCGCGGTGCTCCTGGGCGTAGGCGCCGTGCGTGGTGTGCGCGGGCAGGCTCACGAGCGATTCGATGCCGCCCAGGCTCACGGCGTTCACGAAGATGGGCAGGGCGCGGGCGAAGGCCTGCGCGTCGCCGCCGTCCTTGAGCAGCAGTGAGAAGACGGAGCCGATGCCGCTTGCCTGGCGGGACTGCACCTCCGCCTGTTCCTCGGAGGAGCTACCGGCGTAGAAAATCTTCTCAACCTCGGGACGTTCGGAGAGGAACTCGATAATCTTGCGGGTGTTCTGCTGCTGACGATCCAGGCGCAGGGCCAGGGTCTTCACGTCCTGCAGCAGGCGGTAGGAGTCAATCGGGGGCAGCAGCGCACCGCTAACGAGCTGACCGCGGTGCAGCAGAACCGCCAGGTCGGGGTCGTTCGTCGCCGCAACGCCGGCAAGCAGGTCTGCGTGACCGGCCAGGAACTTGGTGGCGGACTGCACGGTGATGTCCGCGCCGAGCTCCAGGGGACGCTGCAGGTAGGGGGTCATGAAGGTGTTGTCTACGATCAGCAGGGCGCCGTGGCGGTGCGCCAGCTCCGCAACCGCGGCAATGTCAGTGACCTGCAGGGTCGGGTTCGTGGGGGTCTCAAGGAAGACGACCTTCACGTCCGGGGTAAAGTCCTCATCGCTCAGAGTCGTGAAGTCACTGATGAAGCGGGTCTTCACGGCGCGCTTAGTCAGCTCGGTGGTCGCAAAGCGGTAGGTGCCGCCGTAGGTCGGCATGCCCAGCAGCAGGGTGTCGCCCGCCTCCAGAACACCAAGAGCCGCCGCGGTTGCCGCCATGCCGGAGGGGTACGCATAAGCGTGCTCGGCCCCCTCGAGGGCGGCGAGGGTCGCCTGCAGGTTATCGCGGGTGGGGTTCGCGCCGCGCTGATACATGTAGGTGGTGTCCTCACCTGCGGTACCGAAAGTGCTCGCCAGGTAGACCGGTGGTACGGACGCATCGTAGCGGGTATCGTGCACGGCATGGATAGTGCGGGTCGTGAAGCCGGTCGGTTCGAGCTGATTCTGCTGGCTCATGGTGGTTCTCTTTCGTCCGGGCTACCCCAAACGCGGGTGTAGCTGCTGGGTGTCGTCGTGTATCTGAGATTTACCCTACCCGCATTTTTTATGCCGTTCTAGATAAACTTCACGGGGGTTAATATGTTCACGCAACGTCATATAAAAATGCGGTGAGGGCACACAAAATACCCGCATTAAAAACATTCTTTTACATTGAAAGAAATACATTAATCCGGTATTTTGAGCGCTATATACGACATATATTCAAAGCACCTAGAATCGCGCCATACGGGCGCGCGGTATCTGATGCTCGGGGACTACGCCTGATGAGCCAGGGCTGCGGTCAGGCCGCGCTCCAGGTCCTCGATGATGTCCTCAATCTCCTCAATACCGATCGCCAGGCGGATGAGGTTGTCGCTCACGCCGTACTCGTCGCGGTGCGCCTGCGTGTAGGCAGCCTGCACCATGAGCGCGGGGCGAACCACCAGCGACTCGATACCGCCCAGGCTCACCGCGTGGGTGAAAATCTTCAGGGCTTCAAGGAAGGCGGGCAGGTCGGCGCCGTCCACCAGTTCCATGGAGATGAGCGCGCCCAGGCCGTTCGCCTGGCGGGCGTGCACCTGCGCCTCATACTCGCTGTGCGAACCTGCGTAGAGCACGCGCTTCACGGCGGGGTGCGCCTCCAGATAGTTGATGACCTCGATGGTGTTCTTCTGCTGCTGAGTCAGGCGCAGCTTGAGGGTCTTGACTTCCTGCAGCAGGCGGTAGGAGTCGGTGGGCGAAAGCATTGCGCCGGTAATCATCTGCAGGTGCCAGAGGCGCTCGGCGAGCGCGTCATCGTTGGTTGCGGCGACGCCTCCGAGCAGGTCGGCGTGGCCACCCAGGTACTTGGTGGCGGACTGCACGCTGATGTCCGCGCCCAGGTCGAGAGGCTTCTGCAGCAGCGGGGTCATGAAGGTGTTATCGACGACCACGATTGCACCGTTGCGGTGGGCGATTTCTGCGATGGCGGCGATGTCACTCACGCGAAGCAGCGGGTTGGAGGGGCTCTCCAGGAACACCATGGTCACGTTGTCGGCGAAGTCCTCGTCGGTGAGGGCCGTGAAGTCGCCGATGAAGCGGGTCTTGACGCCGCGGGCGGGCAGTTCGATGGTTGCGAAGCGGTAGGTGCCGCCGTAGGAGGGCATGCCCAGCAGCAGGGTTTCGCCTTCCTTGAGGATGCCGAGGGCGGCAGCGGTGGCGCCCATTCCGGAGGGGTAGGCGAAGGCGTGCTTGGCGCCTTCGAGGGTTGCGAGCGTGGTTTCGAGGGCTCCGCGGGTGGGGTTGCCGCCGCGCTGGTAGTCGTAGGGGCCTTCGGTGCCGTCACAGGGCTGGGCGTAGGTGGTGGTCGTGTAGATCGGAGGCAGGATGGAGCCGTACGGGTTGTCGCGGTCCGTGGTGTGAATTGCCTTCGTGGTGAATCCGGTCATGCTGTCCTCGGCTAAGGTTGGGCATAAAATGCGGGGGATAAATATATTGCTAGCTTATGGCTCTTTTTAGTGGCTGACTAGTTTTTTCTTTTCTGTGACCGAGTGACTTTTTATGACCGAAAAATAGCGTTATATTTCGACATTTTAGACATATATTTCGTCATATTTCGCGCGGGAAAAGACCCGGCGGGCGGTACGCGTGTGTGCTGAGTACCGGCCGCCGGGCTCCACACTAGGATACCGGCTCAGCACCCCAGAACATAAGGGTAGGTTTACCTTAAAGCTGAACTTCCCTCCACTAGGGGCGATGCTGCGCTCTCAATCTCGCCCAAACACGCCGGAATTTTGGGCTTTGCAGAGGTATCAGTCGTCGGCATCATCCAGAGACGAGAACCATGAGCTACACGGTTTCTCAGAGTAGTCAGAGACCTAAGACGACCCTCAAAGTGCTTATGGTTTACTCCCATGTACTCTGCCGTACTTCGGTTCGCCGTAGAACCGAACATAAAAAGGACCCCCTCGAGATGCGCTTGAATCAGAGGCGGAGGGGGGACTGTTACTAGCAGAGTAACACCGGCGAGACACGACCTCAAGGGAAATCAGAGACACCGGCAGAAATACGGGAGGGGCGCACCCGGGAATCACCCCGGGTACGCCCCCTTCCGCTCAAACGCTTACAAGCGCCTAATTTTTGTAATTACAAGCCATAGCCGCGGCTTATACAGCACAGGCTACTTCGACAGCACCTGACGCTTCGAAGAAATCACGCCCGTATTGAAACCAGCCAAGTGCAGACCACCGTGGAAACGCGCATGCTCAATCTTCACGCACTTATCCATCACCACATTCAGGCCGGCAGCCTCACCAATCGCGGCAGCCTCCTCGCTCCAGGAGCCCAGCTGCATCCAGACGGTCTTAGCGCCCAGATCAACAGCCTCCTGAACCACGCCCGGCAGGTCCTCGTTACGGCGGAAAATCTCCACCAGATCCGGAACCTCCGGCAGGTCCTGCAGCGACGGGTACACCGGCTGACCCAGCACAAGCTTGCCCTTCGCCGCCAGAATCGGGTTCACAAAATACAGCTTGTACGGCGAAGCCGACTGCAGGTACGTTGCCACAAAGTACGAGGCACGCGAAATCTTATCGCTCATACCCACAATCGCGATCGTGCGGGTATTACGCAGAATGTTCAGACGCTCAGGGGCGGAAGGACCCACCCAGGTACGCTTCTCGGTCATTACTTTTCCTCCTGAGCGGTAGCGGCGGGCAGGGAGCAGGACGCGCCAGCAACAGCTTCAGCGGCGGCAGCGTCCTCGGCGGCCTTGGCGGCGGCAACGGCCTCCTCGGCCTCCACAATCTTGTCTGCGCTGGACTCGCCCACACGCTCACCGGCGTGGTTCAGGCCGGTCGCGTAGGTCAGTGCCTGGTCCAGGTCCCAGATAATGTCTTCCACATCTTCCAGACCCACGGAGATGCGGATCAGGTCCTCGCCCACGCCGGCAGCCTCAAGCTGCTCGCTGGAGAGCTGCTGGTGCGTGGTCGAACCCGGGTGCAGAACCAGGGTGCGGGAGTCACCGATGTTCGCCAGGTGGCTTGCCAGCTGCAGCGCACCAATGAACTCGCCACCGACCAGGCGGCCCGAAGCCTTCTCAGTGCCCTTCACACCGAAGGAGAACACGGAACCAACACCCAGCGGCAGCAGCTTCTTCGCACGCTCGTGGTGCGGGTGGTCGGGCAGGCCGGCGTAGTTCACGTAGGCGATGCGGGCGTCCTCAACCAGCCAGTTGACGACCTGCTTAGCGTTGGCGAGGTGCGCGTCCATGCGCTGCGGCAGGGTCTCAACACCCTGCAGCAGGTTGAACGCGGCCTGCGGGCTCAGCGACGGGCCGAAGTCACGCAGCTGCTCGGAACGCAGCTTGGTGAGGAAGCCGTACTCGCCGAAGTTACCCCACCAGGACACGCCGTTGTAGGAGGGCACGGGCTCGGTCATGGACGGGAAGTTGCCGTTACCCCAGTTGAAGCGGCCGGACTCGACCACAATGCCGCCGAGGGTGGTGCCGTGACCGCCCAGGAACTTGGTGACCGAGTGAATGACGATGTCGGCGCCGTGTTCGAGGGGACGAATCAGGTACGGGGTGGACAGGGTTGCGTCCACGACCAGGGGGATGCCCGCCTCGTGTGCGACCTCTGCGAGGCCTTCCAGGTCGGCAACCTCACCGGAGGGGTTCGCCACGATCTCGGTGTAGATTGCCTTGGTGTTCTCGGTCAGTGCCGCCTTGTAGTCGGCGGGGTCGGTACCAGGCACGAAAGTGGTCTCAATGCCGAAGCGGCGCAGGGACACGTCCAGCTGGGTGACGGTGCCGCCGTACAGCTGCGAAGAAGCCACAATGTGGTCGCCCTGCTGGCAGAGCGCCGCGAAAGTGATGAACTCGGCAGCCATGCCGGAGGCGGTCGCTACCGCACCGATACCGCCTTCGAGGGAGGCGATGCGCTCCTCCAGCGCGGCGACGGTGGGGTTGGACAGGCGCGAGTAGATGTTGCCGTACTTCTGCAGGGAGAAGAGGTTCGCCGCGTCGTCAGCGTCTTTGAAGACGAAGGAGGAAGTCTGGTAGATGGGGACCGCGCGGGCACCGTGTTCAGCGTCGGGGGTGCCGCCCGCGTGCAGTGCGCGGGTGCGGAAGCCGAAAGTGTGTTCAGCCATTGGTTTGCTCCTGGTGTATCTGCCCGCCTGTGTGCGGGGAGTCGATAGTGGCTCGACTTTATACTGTGCCACCGGCGGCGGGGTCCACCAAGTGCGGGTACCTATATGTCGTTTATTGCGGATTATGACGGGCTATTTTTCGGTGAGCAGGGACTGCCGTACGGTCTTAGCGAGGCGTCATATCAGCCGTCATAACAGAATTTGTTATGACGGTTGTTATGATGCGTGGTCAATGTGACTGACAGGAATTCCCGGTTTTAGCCTGCAATTCCGGGGTTTTCAAGATTCTAGGTGCAAGGAAAACAGCGAATCATATCAACATCATCGCAGGATCATAACAATATCATCGCAGAAATTGTTATGATGCTGTTATGACGTTGCTATGACGTTCACCAAGAAGTAGCCACCGGGAGCATACATGGAAACAAACACCGCCGAACTCATCGAATACCTACGCCGTAGCCAGGCTGAAAACGGGCGAGTAGAAGTCAAAGCTGCCGCTGGCGGGTTCCCCAAGTCCGTTCTTGAAACCGTTAGCGCCTTCGCTAACGGCGACGGTGGCACCATTCTTCTTGGCCTGACCGACCCGGCAGAAGGTCTGCAACCGGTTGAAGGTTTCAACGCACAGGCAGTCCACGACGCATCCGTTGAGGCAATCCGTTCCAAGATCACGCCTCGACCCCCGGTAGATATTCAAATTGAGGCGGCAGATGAGCAGCACCGTATCGTGCGCATCGATGTACTCCCCGGCGACCCGACACAGAAGCCCTACTACATCGAAGCACACGGCATGTATAACGGCTCCTATCAGCGTGTTGGTGAGGCCGATATTCGCCTCACCAAATACGAGATTGACCGCCTCCTAGAGAACCGCAGTCAGCCCCGCTACGACGAAGAACTTGTCAGCGAGGCAAGCTTCAAGGACCTCTCCCCCACCCTCGTCAGCGCCTACGTTGCGCGCCTCCGCGAGGAACAGCCTCGTGTTTTTGCGGCGCTTTCTGACCGTGAGGTTCTTCTGCAGGCGCGCATTCTCCGCATCGATTCTGAGGGTCGAGAAGTGCCCACTCTTGGGGCGCTTCTCGCCATGGGCTCATACCCGCAGGCGTTCTTCCCGCAGCTGATGATGAGCGTCGTTGTTCTTCCCGGTGAAGAACTCGGCGAGGTCACCGAGGACGGTCGACGTTTCCTAGACAATCACAGCTGTACCGGGCCTATCCCCTCCATGCTGGATGAAGCGATGGGCGTTTTGGTTCGCAATATGCGCAAAACGTCCACGATGGAGGGTCTCAACAGTAGCGGTATCGGGCGGGTTGAGCGCTACGAGTATCCGCTGGAGGCTATCCGTGAGCTCCTGGTTAACGCCCTCATGCACCGCGACTACTCGCCGGGTGCGCGCGGCTCGCAGGTGCAGGTTGAGCTCTACACCAACCGCCTAGTGGTGCGTAGCCCGGGCGGTATTTACGGTGCCGTGACTATCCGAGATTTTGGTCAGCCCGGTGTTTCTTCAACCCGCAATAGCTACTTGGCGAGCATTCTGACTGACCTGCCCGACCCGGCGACGGGGCGTTTGATTGCAGAGAACAGGGCTTCGGGTATTCCCACGGTTCTGCGCGCGCTGAAGGAGGCGGGTCTGCCCGCTCCCCAGTTTGCTGACCGTTTGCTTTACGTGCAGGTCACTCTGATGCAGCCTCCGCAGGGTATGTCTTTCGGGGCGCAGAAACCCGCTCTTGAAGACAGAACTCAGCAAGCAACCCATCCCGAGAGCAAACATTCAGCGGACACCGTCGAGGCGTCGGGAGCTGATTCAACGCTTGACGGCCTCAGTGAGCGCCAGGCCGGTATTGTACGCGGCCTGCGTGCACAGGGCGAGGCGGTCTCCACGGCGTATATCCAGGAGCATTGGGGTCGGGGTGCTTCACGTACGTCCATTACGAATGACCTGCGCCGTCTTGTGGAGGCGAAGCTGATTGTCGCTACAGCTCCGCCGCGTAGCAAGAACCGTAAGTATCGCGCTGCTTAGAAGCGCCCAATAAAGGTACGTAAAAGGGGAGGGAAATAGAGCGGTTATTCTCTATTTCCCTCCCCTACGGCTATTCAGCCAAGACCTTCTTAGCCGCAAGCCCACTCAAAGACGACCTGCGAGAAATCGCGGGCGGCAAGCGCCTCCGGGGTAATCAGCCAGTTTCCAGAACCGGCGTCACCCCACATAATCTCAATCTCCTCATCTTCGTTCTCCTCATTCTCCGACTCAGAGACGATAGTCAGCAGGTTCACCGTGTGGCCGCGCAGCTCCTTGAACTCGTCGCGCGGGTCATTCTGCACGAAGTACGGGTATCCGCCCATGTGGGAGTACTCTTCATCCGATTCGAAAGGCTCCGTCAGCTCGTAGATAGCCTCGCGGCGCGGCTGGTTCTTGTACGGGTTCTCGTGCGCTTCGGGCAGCTTCTCATCCGGGTAGGTTTCATCCCACTTCGCACCGAAAACGTCGTAGTAGTCGTAGCCGGAGGCGGTCACGCCCTGCTCACGCACCTCAAAAGTCACGCCGTACTCAATCTCAAGCGGGCCGCTCTCACAGTCGAAACCGCCGATAGGCCAGCCGCCTTCATCCCAGTCCACGTTCGGGAAGGGCGCATCCGGGTTCGGCTCGCCCAGCGTCTCGTAGTAGATAACGCGATGGTTCTTCTGCGACAGCGGGTTCTCGTAGTCGTAACCCCACATGCATTCGTCATCGTTCGGGTTAATCCAGAACTGCAGCATGCCAGTGGTCGGGAAAAGGTCGTTCTCGGGCAGGTCAGCGCAGTTAATCTGCGCAATCATACCCAGCGGCTCACCCTTCTCATTGGTCGGTGCAGACTCGCCGGCGGGCAGGTAGGGGCGGCCACCAAACTTGGAGGCGGTCTGCGGCAGCGGCGCATCGGGCACGAAAGGCTTCATGGCGATAGCCTTCTTGCGAGCGCCTTCCTGATTGAGCAGGTTGATAACGTGCTTCACCTGCTTTTCGATGTCCTTGAACGGTTTGTTGTCGAGCATCTTAGAATCTCCTCATTGATGATGTGAAAGTAGCGCAGTGTCTAGCCGCAAGCCCACTCAAAGACGACCTGCGAGAAGTCGCGGGCGGCAAGCGCCTCCGGAGTAATCAGCCAGTTCGCTGCACCGGCATCACCCCACATCACGTACACGCCCTCATCGGCGTCCTCGCCCCACTCCGATTCGATGGTCAGAAGGTTCACCGTGTGGCCACGCAGCTCCTCAAACTCGTCACGCGGGTCATTCTGCACGAACGAGGGGTAGCCGCCAATGTGCGAGTAATCCCTCTCCTCCGATTCGAAAGGCTCCAGCAGGTTGTAGGAGGCGTCATCGCGTGCGTTCGGCTCCTCGGGCAGCTTCTGGTCTGGGTACATTTCATCCCAGGCGTCAGCAAACTGGTCGTAGATTTCATAGCCGCCATCCAGGAAGCCCTGCTCCCAGGTCTCGAAGGCGAGCGCGTACTCGACAACCTCCTCAGCGGTACCCTTGCCGTCACGTCCGAAGGGCCAGCCGTAGTCGTCCCAGTTCACGGTTGGGTACGGTGCCTCCGGGTTCGGCTCACCCAGCGTCTCGTAGTAGACGACGCGGTGGTTCTTCTGCGAGAGCGGCTTTTCGTAGTCGTAGCCCCACATGCACTCTTCGTCGTTCGGGTCGATCCAGAACTGCAGCATGCCGGTCGCGGGGTAAATATCGTTTTCGGGCAGGTCGGCACAGTTAATCTGCGCAATCATGCCCAGCGGCTCACCCTTCTCATTGGTCGGTGCAGACTCGCCCGCGGGCAGGTACGGGCGGCCACCAAACTTAGAGGCGGTCTGCGGTAGCGGCGCGTCGGGGCTGCTTACCTTCAGGCGAATCGCCTGCTTGCGAGCGCCACGCTCGTTGAGCGCGTCGATAACGCGGCGTACCTGCGCCAGGGTCTCTTCGGAGGGGTTATTCATCGGCATGATGTGCTCGTTTCGTCGGTGAATTAATCGGTGTGAAAGGTTCGGTATGGAAGGCGCGAGGCAACGGTACCGCGGCGCCTTCTACCCCCATTAGACCCTATTTCGGGCGGGCGCGCACCGGTTTCAGTCACCCGTGCAGGCCACCCATGCATCCGGCGGCGGTAATCAGGTGCAAAAGCAGGTGCCGAGCGTGCAGAAAGCCCCGCCTCCTCACCCTCACGCGCGGGACGTGAAAGATCAGATGCGGGGCTTCCCGGTGAATCTCTACGAGAGGCTAGAACCTTTAGAGCGCCTTTTCAATGGTTTCCAGAACGCCGAGCGCGGCAGCCGGGCCAGCGTTCAGGAAGAACATATCGGCATCCACGCTGTGCGCGTGCTTCTCGGTGACAGCCTTGAGGGTGCTCCACAGCGCCTCACCGGTCAGCTTGGACTCGTCGCCGCCCTGCACACCGTAGAACAGGTAGTCGGCATCAGCCTGGTCAAGCTGCTCAGCACTCAGGTCCACGGAAGTCTTCTCAACCTGCGCAGCCGCGGGGCGTGCCAGGGATGCATCCACGCAGATGGAGCCCACGAACGAGGACTTCGCGAAGATTCGGGTGCGGTCAGCGGAAGCGTACAGGAAGGAGAAGGTCTTCTCGGTGCCGGCCTTCTGACCGACCGACTTCGCCTTGGTGTTGTACTCCTCCATGAGCTTCTCAGCCTTCTCGGTGGTACCCAGCGCGGCGGCAATCAGCAGGAAGTCCTGCTTCCAGTTGATGCCGGTGCCCTCGGTGACCACGGTCGGCGAGATCTTGGCGAGGGACTCGTACACCTCATCCTTCTTGTTGGTGTTGTTGATGAGGATCAGGTCGGGCTTGAGGTTCGCGATGGCTTCCAGGTCGGGGTCGGTGCGCTTGCCGACCTTGGCGATCTTGTCGAGTTCCGCGGACTTATCGGAGAACTTGGTCTTCAGGTATGCGGGGACCAGGTCGGCGTCACCTGCGGTTGCTGCGCCGACGGGCACGATGCCCAGGGAGAGCACGCCGTCGAGCTGACCGGTGGAGAGAATCACGACCTTGGAGGGTGCGGATTTGATGGTGGTTTCACCGCGGAAGTGCTTGACGGTGCGGGGGAACTCACCGTCAACGGTGGTGGTGCCCATGCCGGAGGGCAGTGCGGAGGGTGCCACCTTCTTACCGGTCGCAGAAGCAGACGCGGAGGAGGAAGAGCCGGAAGTGTTGGAGGAGCCGCAAGCCGCCAGGGCGAGGGCACCGAAGGAACCGAGTGCGAGTGCGCCGAAGGAGCGGCGGGTGATCTTGTTCGTCATATTTGCCATTTTATTAGGATAACCTCATATATGCATATGCGATACTTAATACTCATCTATTGATACGTTAAGCACCTTCCGTCCGCACGGGAGCACACCGCTCCCCCACCACCTCCAAGGCATATGACCCCACAGACCACCACCTCTTCCGGACCCGCCGTCAGCGAAGGACCTGCTGTCAGCGCTGCTTCCCTGGCGAAAATTCGCGCCCTCTCCGCTTCTTCGGACGCCGTATCTGGCGCCTCCTCGGGCGGTAAGGGCGGCAAGTCCATCTCCCGCCTGGCGGTTGCGCTCATCATTGGCGGCGTTCTGCTGGTGCTGCTGTGCGCGCTGTCGTTTGCGGTGGGTTCGCGCATGTTCGCCCTGGACCGCTCGATTGACGGTTTCCTCCACCCGGAGGCGAACACCGTCGAATCGAAACTGATTTGGGCGAAGCGTGCCCCGCGTACCGCCGCGGCGCTGCTGGTTGGTGCCGCGTTGGCGGTGTCGGGCGTGCTCATGCAGGCGCTGAGCCGCAACCCGCTGGCTGAGCCTGGCCTGCTGGGTGTGAACTCCGGCGCTGCCGCCTCCGTGGTGGTGGGCGTGGGCGTTTTTGGGGTGTCGTCTCCGTTCGTGCAGCTCTGGCTGGCACTGGCCGGTTCGGGTCTGGCGGCGGCGCTGGTGTTCGTCATGGGCCTGGTGGATTCTAAGCCGAACCTGGATTCGACGGCACGTCTGGTGCTGACTGGTGTGGCGGTGAATGCCTGCCTGGGCACTATCACCGGCATTATCACGATATTTAATTCCAAGGCTTTTGATTCGCACCGTTTCTGGGTGGTGGGTTCGCTGGAGAACCGCACCTTCGAGCAGGTACTCTCGGCGCTGCCCTTTGTAGCAGTGGGCCTGGTGCTCTCCTTCATGCTGATTGGTCCCCTGCGTGCCCTGGCGCTCGGTGAGGATGCGGCAGCCGGCCTGGGTGTGCCGGTGACGATGGTGCGTGGCGCGACGATCATTGCGATTATGGCTCTGTGTGGTGCGGCGACTGCGATTGCGGGCCCGATTGGTTTTGTGGGTCTGGTCGTGCCGCATGTGGTGCGTCTGCTGGTGGGCTCCGATATTGCGCGTGTGCTACCGCTGTCACTGGTGTACGGCCCGGTGCTGGTGCTTGCCTCCGATATTTTGGGTCGCGTTCTGGTCATGCCGAGCGAGCTTGAGGTGGGTATTGTGACCGCCTTTATTGGTGCCCCGGTGCTGATGGTTCTAGTACTGCATTTGAGTACCGGTGCGCGCGGCGCAAAGAAGAGCCGCATGGGAGCGAAGGCGCAGGCGCACGATGAGGCGGGTCCGGCTCACGTGTCGGAGCACGGAGCACATCATGCTCACCGCCCTGTTGTGCGCGGCTCGGCTGGCTCATCTAGTTCATCTGGCGCGTCTGGTTCGTAGATCCCGGCTTTCTGAGAGGTTTTATTGTGAGCGTTATGTCTCGTTCTGTAGCCGGGTCCGTGCGTATTCCGGGGCGTTACCGCACCCCTATTCCGCGTACCCTGCTAGTGGTGGCGGTGCTTGTGGTGGCGGCGGTCGCCTCCCTGGTGTTTGGTAGTTATCAGATGAGCCCGGAGCAGGTGTTCCGCCTGATCTTCAACGGTGAGGGCACGGAGATTGAGCGTCAGCTGGTGTTGAATCAGCGTCTGCCGCGTATGCTTGCCGCCGTGGTGGTGGGTGCGGCTTTAGGCTTGTCGGGCGCTATTTTTCAGTCGGTTTCGCGTAATGCTCTGGGTTCGCCGGATATCATCGGTTTCACGGTGGGTTCGGCGACCGGCGCCCTGTCGGTGGTGCTGATTGGGTCGTTGAGTTCTACCGGCGTGGGTATGGGCATGGGCGCTATTATTGGCGGTTTTGCGACGGCTGCTGTAGTGATGCTTCTGGCGGGTGCGCGCGGTGGCGCGACGATGGGTCAGAAGATGGTGCTGATTGGTATTGCGGTCAGTGCGATGCTCAGTTCCGTGAATGATTACCTGATTACGCGCGGTGATTTGGAGAAGGCGGAGGCGGCGAAGACCTGGCAGCACGGTTCGCTGAATGCCCTATCGTGGAATCAGATGTCGGTTCAGGCGGTACTGCTTCTGGTGGCGATTCCGCTGGTGCTGATACTGACGCATCGCCTGCGCGTCTTAGAGCTCGGCGATGACTTGGCGGCGGGTTTGGGTCTGCCGGTGAAGAGGACCGTGAACCTGCTGGTGGCGGCTGCCGTGCTTCTGGTGGCTGTGGCGATTTCTGTTGCGGGTCCGATTGGTTTCTTGGCGCTGGTTGCCCCGCAGATTGCGCGCCGCCTGTGGAACACTCCGGGTATGGCGATGTGGCATTCGGCGCTGTTGGGTTCGGTGATTTTGGTGCTGGCTGATTTTGTGTCGGCTCGTGCGTTGGCGCCGTTCCAGATTCCGGTGGGTCTGGTGACGGGCGCGTTGGGTGGCGTGTACATGCTGTGGTTGCTGTACCGTCAGCGCTAAATCCGTTCCCTATTCTGTGTAAGTGACCGGGTGTTCCCCACTGTGGGGGCACCCGGTTTTTTGTGTTTCGCGGCGTTTCACGGGCAGCTTTCAGAATTTTTCAGAATTTTCCCAGTTTTACCCCGGGGTAGATTAAAAACTGCTTATCGTGTCAGGGGTCGTTCATAGAGTGTAGGTGTTGGAAGGGACGATCCTTCCGACCGGGCACACCGTCTCCTGCGGTGTTGCCGCTAGGTTGATTCAGCATCTACGGAAGGAACGGTCATGGAAAACACCACTCACGAGAGCCAGTACGCAAACGCAGAGATTTCCTGCACCGCTGATGAGCAGCTGTGCCGTGATGCAGAGTTCAACCTGCTGATGCAGTCCGGCACCATCGTCCGTATGGAGCGTTTCAACGTGGAGGAACTCCGCGGCGTTCTGGAGCAGCTGGTGGCTGACGGTTCGTGCTTCCGCACCGCGCCGGCGTCTTCGACTATGGGCCGCGTGATGCGTCACCTGACTCAGGGTGCTTCCGGTTACGGGGCGAACCTGCGCGAGCTACGAGCTGCGGCCCAGAACGCTCTGCTGTTCGTGTTCCCCCTGGAGAAGGACCTGGAGATGTGCCTGCGCTTTGAGCGTGTGCAGGGTACCGGTCTGGCGCTGACCCGTCTGGGCGTGAGCCCGGTCAATGGTGACCTGTGGACTCAGCACTGGGCGATGCGCGCGCTGGAGTGCACCGGCGGCGTGTTTGCGGTGGAGTCTGCTCCGGGTGCGTGCAATTTTGAGCTGCGCCGCGAGATGTTCTACGCGATGCTGTCGCTGGTTGAGCTGTCGACTTTGGGTCTGTCGGCTGAGCCGGAGGACTTCTACATGTTTGCCGATTCGGAGGCTGTGTGTAAGAAGTTCAAGCGTGAGCGTCGTGATTGCCGCCGCGCAATGCGTGCCCAGTACGACCGCGCCGCATAAGGCATATCGTGTATGCCTTATGCGGCATACGCGCATATCAGAGCCATTTATTCTTCTTGAAGAACCAGTAGAGGAGCAGACAGGAACCCACCATGAGCAGCAGCGCGGCGGGGTAGCCGAACTCCCACTTGAGTTCAGGCATGACCTCAAAGTTCATGCCGTACACGGAGCCAATGATGGTGGGCACCATGAGCAGCGCCGCGTAGGCGGAGATTTTCTTGGTGTCGTCGTTCTGCTGCTGGCCGAGCAGGGTGTCGTGCACGCGCAGGGCGTTTTCGAGGGAGCTGCGAAGGTCTTCGAGGCGTTCTTTTGTGTGCACCACGTGGTCAAGCACGTTGCGGAATTGGCGGGCAAGTTCGACCGCTTCTTCATTCTTTTCTTCTTCGGATGCGCTCGGGTAGGGTGAGGGGTCGAGCGCACCGGTGCGTATCCCTTCGATGATGCGGCCGATCATGGATTCGAGGGGCCGGCAGGCACGCTGGAAGTCGATGACCTGGTTGAGCAGTTCGTAGATGCGTTGCGCGAGGGGGTAGGCGTCCCGGCGGTCGCCGGTGGAGAAGAGGATGTCTTCGATTTCGTCGTTGTCGTTTTCGAGGCCGTCAAGCACGGGTGCGTACCCGTCGACGGTGCTGTCGAGGATGCGGTGCAGCAGTCGGGCGGGGGATGCGTCGGGGGTGGCGTAGAGCAGGTTGAACTGGTCGCTGATGCTGCGGTTGCTGCGCTGTTCGTCGCGGACGAGGGCGAGGGTGTAGCGGGGGCCGGTGAAGAGGTGCAGTTCGCTGAGGCGCACTTCTTCTTCTTTGTCGAGGTAGATGGCGGGGCGGATGACGGTGAAGAGGGAGTCGCCGTATCGTTCTAGTTTGGCGCGCTGGTGGCCTCGTCCGGCGTCTTCGATGGCGAGTTCGTGCAGGTTGAAGGTTTTTTGCAGGGCGTGTAGTTCGTGGATGTCGGGGTTGGCGTATCCGAGGGCTACGGCGGTGTTGGGCTGCTGGTAGGCGTTGAGGGTTTCTTCTTCGGGTGCGCCTATGCGGATGCGGTCGCCGCTGGGGTAGATGGCTCCGGTAATGTAGGTCATCGTTCTCCTCCTCTGAACGCTTTGGCGCCACGTGTGCGAGGCGCTCCTTCCAGCATACGGTATGCGCCCCGCCCGGTCACTTATGCAGGTTCAGAGGCGTTGAGGGCTGGGGTGTTGAGGTGAGTCTTGGATTTTCTTTTTAAGATATCTGGGGGTTATAGAGTTTCAACCTTCCCTTGAAAGCTAAGAAAGTCTAAACTTCTAGTTAATAAGACTGAGATTGTCTTAGAACCAACCACTATTTTCTTTTAAGGAACCAACGATGCTGTTGAAACCATTTGTGAAGGGTGCGGCATGTACTTTTGCTGCCGCCTCTCTGTTGTTGTCTGCGGTGGTACCTGCTTCTGCAGCGCAATTGCACCCTAAGACTTTTTCTCCTTTTCCGGGTGATGAACTGGAAGTCACCTGCATTAATGAGTCTGAGTACAATACCCCGGGTGATTATCAGGATAAGGTGATCGCTTGGGCGGAGTGCACTGGACTTATTACTCACGGCCGCCGTCTTTATCTTCAGAAGAATAAGAATGCTCCCCAGCCTGCGATGACTCGTGGGCAGCTTCTTGAGTTTCTGTACCATGTGAAGGGCAGGCCCGTGGTTAAGGACCTTCCTGCTACTTCACCGTACAGCGATATCTCGGTCAATGACCCGCACTACCCTATTGCTATCTGGGCTACTCGTGAAGGTATCAGCAGCGGATGGGGAGGCGGAAAGTTCCATTACGACGCCACCGCATACATTGATACTGCGCTCATTTTCCTTTATCGAATGCACGGTAAGCCGACGGTCAACCTTACCCCCATCCCCGAAGAATACGCACATTGCGTTAAAGAAAATAGCGACATGCACAAGGCACGTAGCTGGTATGGTTCACCAAACATGAGCTGTGGGTATATCGATAATGATGAAGTTACTTTTTCAGATATTCTATATACCCTCTACAGATTGGATTTGATGGGAATCTTATAGAATATTTTGGGGCTCTATATCAATACTGATATTGATATAGAGCCCCAAATTTTTATTTAAAATTCCACAGAATTAGATTCATAAATACCGCGACTGTAATTAGAATTTTTGTCAAAATATTTCCGGTTTTTCTTGGATTCTTCTTCAATGTCATACATTCCATACCGCATGACAAAGTTATTAATTGTGACATCCATATACCCTGCACGCCACGGGCCAAAGTGAAATTTCCATGGGTAATTATCTGGATGCTCTCTGCGATACTCGTCATAAACATCACCACCAACTACGTGAAAGCCCCTGGCGGGTACCTTACAGGTACCTTCCGGGGGCTTTCGCGTCTTTAGCTTTTGCGCTTAGTCTTCGTTGATGAGGTCGCGGACCACGATGGTCTGGTCACGATCCGGGCCCACACCAATCGCGGAGATGCGGCAGCCAGAAATCTCTTCCAGCTTCAGCACGTACTTGCGGGCGTTCTCGGGCAGCTCATCCAGGCTCTTCGCATCCGAAATGTTCTCGGTCCAGCCGTCATAGTACTCGAAAATCGGCTTAGCGTGGTGGAACTCGGTCTGAGTCATCGGCATCTCGTCGTGGCGCACACCGTCAACGTCGTAAGCCACGCAGACCGGGATCTTCTCCAGGCCGGTCAGAACGTCCAGCTTGGTGATGAACAGGTCGGTGAAGCCGTTGATGCGCACAGCCTGACGCGCCAGCACGGCGTCGTACCAGCCGCAACGACGCGGACGGCCAGTGTTCACGCCGAACTCGCCGCCGGTGGTGCGCAGGAACTCGCCCATCTCATCAAACAGCTCAGTCGGGAAGGGGCCAGCACCCACGCGGGTGGTGTACGCCTTCTGAATACCGATCACGCGGGAGATGCGGGTCGGGCCCACACCCGAACCGACGCATGCGCCGCCGGAGGTCGGGTTGGAGGAGGTCACGAACGGGTAGGTGCCGTGGTCAACGTCCAGGAAGGTTGCCTGGCCGCCCTCCATCAGCAGGGTCTTACCCTCATCCAGCGCCTTGTTCAGCAGCTGGGTGGTGTCCACAATCATCGGCTTGAGGCGCTCAGCGTAAGACATGAAGTACTCGACGATTTCGTCGACCTCAACGTGGCGGCGGTTGTAGACCTTCACCAGCAGTTCGTTCTTCTGACGCAGTGCGCCTTCAACCTTCTGACGCAGGATCGACTCGTCCAGGATGTCCTGAACACGCACGCCGAGGCGGCCAACCTTATCCATGTAGGCGGGGCCGATACCGCGGCCGGTGGTGCCGATAGCGCGCTTGCCAAGGAAACGCTCGGTCACCTTGTCCATGGTCTGGTGGTAGGGTGCGACCAGGTGTGCGTTAGCGGAAATCTTCAGGCGGGAGGTGTCTGCACCGCGTGCCTCAAGGCCGTCAATCTCAGCGAACAGAGCTTCGGGGTTAACAACCACGCCGTTACCAATCACGGGGACGGCGTTATCGCTCAGAATACCCGCGGGCAGTAGCTTCAGCTCAAACTTCTGGCCGTTCACCACCACGGTGTGACCGGCGTTGTTACCGCCGTTGGGCTTGACCACGTAGTCTACGCGGGGGCCGAGCAGGTCGGTTGCCTTACCCTTACCCTCATCGCCCCACTGGGCGCCCACAATCACGACAGCTGACATTTTTGTGCTCCTTGAAAGCCTTGAAGATACGCACCGGATTTCACGGCGCGGCGGCGACCTACCGCCTCATGTTTCGGGTAGGCACACCTCTTCTAATGATACCGTGCCCGCCCCTTTAAGTCCCGTGTGACGGGTCGGTAGGCGTGCCATACCGGGCACGGCAACGCCCCCATCCGATATTCGGACGGGGGCGCTACCGGTATGAGCCGTAAAGACTACTTGATGATCTCGATGAAGGTCATCGGGTAGGTGTACTGCTCACCGCGGTTTGCAGCCATAGCAGCCAGGCTGTGGAAGATAACCATCAGGACAGTCACGACCGTCGAGACAATCAACGGGATGAAGAACAGAAGACCGAAGGTCACCACCGCCAGCAGCCAGGAAGCCATGCTGATGACCCACAGGGAGAAGTTGAAGTTGAACGCGCGGCGTGCCGATTCCTTAGTGAAGCCGTAGCCAGGCTTGTCCTTGTAGATGAACCACATAACCAGCGGCGCGAGAATACTTGCAGTTGCGAAGGACAGCAGAGACAGAATTGCAGAAGCCAGGTGCGCGAGCATCGCCATGTTCTGGTCGTCCTTGGAGGAAACCATGTAACCGTTGGGCTGCTGACCCGGCGCCTGCGAGTAGGAGGGTGCCTGCTGAGAGTACTGGTTGTACTGTTCAGGGTTCGGGTTCTGGGACATCGTTCTTTCCTTAATCTATCGATGAGTGGATACAGCTAATCGTTGAGGTGCGGCGGCAGGCTAACTCGCCGTTTCCGGCGGGTGCCCGCCTCGCTCTGCGTGGTCGCAACACTCGTGATGGTTTCACCCTATCAAGGCAAAGTAAATGGAATATTAACCCTCGCCGGACAACAGACGAAGAAACCCGAATATGACATGGAATGAGATGCCCCTACCCCTCCACGCGGTCATACGTGCGTGGAGGGGCAGGTTGTTATACAGCCCGGGGCTGTGTGGTTTGGTCGCTAGCCCTGTTTCTCTTCATCGGCGAGCGCAGGATGTGCGGCGGACTTCTGTAGTGCAGCGGCCTCGCGCAGCTTTGCGCGTTCCTGCTTTTTCAGAAACTCGTACACCGTGAAAGAGTCCTCTTCTTCCTTCGTGATGCCGTCAACGCCCGTGTAGCCTTCCGGCAGGCGGTTGTACACGAGGTAGTACCAGAACTCGGTGGGCGGGGTCTGCCCCTCCTCGATGAGGTCATTTATCTGATTCCGGCGTTTGAAGAGGCGAACAATGCCCATAATCCACAGAACCGGCACCACAAAAAGTGACCCCACGCCGATAACCACGAAAATGAACGCGATAATAAACCCGTATTCGGGGTCTACGATGCTTGCCAGAGGGGCCAACACGAAGGGGTTCAGTATCAGCAGTAAACCAAGCCCAATGTTCGTGAAGATGAGTTCATTCTTCAGGTCTTTAACGCTGTACCTTGTCGGCGGCCTATTCACGGGAACGTAGCCCACCGGCTGAATCATTGCTGCCCGCGATACGGGGTTCCCTTCGTCCTTGACCGGGTTCAGGTGGGCAGCGCACGCCTGCATGGGTGCGGACTCGTCCTGGGAGCGGTCGAGCAGGCGCATTTCGATGAGTTTTGAGTCGGGGGTGCCGAAGAGCGGGTCGGGAATGACCGGCAGGGTGGCGCCCGGGCTCAAACCGAGGGACTCCAACCGAACATACTCGCCGTAGGCGTGGGCAGCCCCTATTACCTCAGTTTGCGCACCAGGAGAGGGTGCGGGCTCAGTGGAGGCGAGCGCTACCGGGTGGTTCGCCTTGTCGTCCTTGCGGGATTCGTGAGCTTCTTTGGAAGTTTCTTCCGGTTCGTCGGCGCTCAGCTCGTCACTGTCTAGTTCGGCGCCGTCGGAGTCCTCCCGCGCAGAGTCGTAGCGCTTAGGGGCACCCGGGTAGACGTACTCATAGTCCGGGTCGGGGTGTTCTAGATTTTCGTCTTCACTACCGGATTCTTGGTATAGCGTGGCGTCTTCTGCTGTCGACGGCTGCTGGTCCATGAGTAGCTTCATGTATTCCGGGACGGATTGGTTGGTGTCCCAGAGGGGCTGGTACTCCTCATCCTTCTGTGCAGCGGGGCGGTCTGCCATGGTTGTCTCCTTCGCTCACCAGACATACTCCTAGTGGCACCACCGTACCAGCGGGCGCTGGGCAGTCCCTTGAAACCTGCCTGATAAAAGCTGAGAAAAACCCCCGGACAAGCGCCAACACTCACGTGTTAACACTGCCGGGGGTTCAGCGCTACAAGAGCCCAGGGACCCACGGGAAGTCGACTACGATGCATCCGCTGAGTTTGGAACAGGGCTTGAGGTAGGGCTCGGGGCACTCAGCGGCTGAGGGGCTGGCGCCACCGAAGACATCGAAGACGCCGCACCCAGGATCCACTGCATCTCCTCGGCATCCCTAGGCAGGCGGTCATACACCAGATAGAACCAGAACGACCCGAGAGGCATGGCCTTCCACTTCAGCGCCCGATACTTTCGGCTCACTCGGAGTAGCGCAAAAATCAACGCACCAGCCCACAAGAACAGGAGAAGACCAAATGTCGCCAGAGAAAGCATCAGGAAGAAATAGTAAATAAACCCACCGAAGCTAGGATCCTCTGTAACGGTAGCCAACAGAAGATAAGTCAGGGGATTAAACACCACACCTATGAAGAAGAGCACTATGAACTCAGGCCACGCCTTCCACCACAGGTCTAATCCGCTCACCTTGCCCGCAAGTGCGGTCGCCGAGATATACCCGATAGGTCGTGGTGTACCCGCTACTTTCCCCTCCTGCCAGGTGGGAAACGCGGACGGCGCCTGCTGACCTGTGGCTACGCTACCTTCCGTGCCCATGGGGGACATTCGGCGCATTGTGGGGCCCGGGCGGCCATACAGCGGCCGGTTCAGCACCGGGTGACCCGTCGCCGAGGGGAAAAAATTCGCCGCCTGCGCAGACGGTGCAGGAGCAGAAACCGGCAGAGTAGACGCTGCAGGAACCACAGGGTCAGCAGGCACAGATGCAGAACGAGCCTTCTGTATTTCCAAGACCTCCTTCACCGGCTCGGGAATCTTCCCGGTCGGTGCGGGAACGGGCGTTCCGTGAAGTAGCAAAGCCGAGTAATCGGGGGCGGGCTGTTCCATATCCCACAGGGGCTGATACTCGCTATCGCTCTTCTCGGTTGGGTTCTGAGGGTTCTTCGGTGCTTCGCTATGCTCCGCCACGGTAACCTCCTCCAATGCTTGTCTGCTTGTTAGTGTCTGTTGTGTTGTCTACATTGTGTGTTCGGTGCGCGGGGGCTCAATCCCGTAGCTGTTCTTTGAGCCAGTGGCTAGTCTGCTTAAGCCTCGGCCGCTTTGTTAAGCCGCACGATGCTCAGAATCCACGCCACAAACCAGATGATGCCGGGAATCCCCATGAGCCCTGCGCTCACCTGATTCACCATCATAAAGAGAGCTGCGACGAGTGGCCCCGCCCCGAACAGGCCCGTAATGGAGAGAATCCCCGCCGCAATATAAGGATTCAGTACGGAAACGGCAAAGAACAGAAGCTTCGCCTCCCCCTTCTGAGATGAATCAGACGAACCGCCAAAACTCGTCACCGGCTGAGTAATGCCACTACGATGCCGCGAAGCGTAGCGCTCCTGGTTTGTTTTAGAGGGCGGGGCGCAGTCATACACCAGCCGGAACGTAAGTTTCTCCCCGGCCTTACGCCTCCAGATGAGCCGCACCATCACACCTAAGAAATTGATGAGAGCCCACAGAGAGAAAAAGAACAGCGTTAGCGGAAGAATACCGATGCTCAGCACCGAAAATCCTATGCCTGCCAGGTAAAGAGAACCTAGAGTTTCTTCGCTCAGGGTATAAGAAGGCAACAAGAAATATACGAAAGGATTCGCCGCGATAGCCAACGCTAGGTACACCAGCACCTCCACCACGCGTCTACCAGTGTGGGGCTTGCGGTTAGGAACCGGCAGAGGGCAGTAACCAACCAGCTCGCCGCCGTGTTCCTCCGGCGATTCTCCATTGGGGAGAGTTCCCTGAACATCATCCGCGTGGATGCGCATCAGCTGCGGATTGGGGCGACCGTAATACACATGGGGCGCCACCTTCAAAACACGCTGACTAGGGGAAACAGATTGATTGTCGATGGGTTGCTTCTTATCGGCAGTCATGATTCCTCCTCCTGGTGCGATTCAAGGATGCGGTGCAGCAATGCCTCAGCTGAACCACCGTCAAGCGGGGTGCACTCGTACACCAGCCGGAATTGAAAATCCTGCTGAATCTTGTGCTGCCTAACGAGCAGGCGCGTCGATTCGACGGCATCCCCAACAGCATTCAGAAACTTTCCTACGCAGAGGAGCAGCAACCAGATTTCTGCGACGAGGCCGACAAAGCCCACAAGCAAAATCAGCGGAGGGAAATAAAAGAGCGGAATCAAAAAAATGACAAGTATCATCGCCATTTCCTCGCCCACTCCCCTGAAACCCAGGCTGAAAAGTATCGGGCTCATCAGCACGATAAAGAAAGATGACCAGAACACCATCCGAAGCAACGGCCCCAGGACATACCAGGTGAAGCCGCTCCAGTCGGTGAAGAGGCTCTTCATATCCAGGGTTTCGGGTGGCTTCTCCATGGGGGCGTAGCCTACCACCTCGCCAATCTGCCAGGCGGATGAGCTGTGCTCGGTGAGGATGCCCTGCACCTCTCCTCTATGGATGCGTTCCAACCGTGGACCGGGGCGGCCGTACATAACCTGGGGGGACATCAGCAGAACAGAATCGTCACCAGAAACGCGTCGCTTGACCATGGTTCAGCCCTCCCTATCCCATCATTTTTGATAGATGTTCAATAGATGGTTTTACAGTAACAACCGAACCTGAAAAGAACCTGAACCCAAATGCAAATGAAAAACGTGAAAAAGAAAAGAGTCGAACATGTCCACATTTTGATGCATTTAGGAGTAATAAACGCTTCACAAGCCACTTTGGGGTGTATCCTAGTTCACATCTAGTGTGTTCAAGTTCAGCTGGAACCCACCAGAACAACACCACAAGCCTCCCAGAAACACCCCGGGAGCCAAGCAAAGGAGCACCGTGACACACACCGCCTCCCCAAACCCCCGCGGCCGGTCGCACCGACGCCGAATCGGCAGCGGGCTACTCACCCTCAGCATGGCGCTGAGCCCCCTCGCAGCACTGGGCACCACCGCCCACGCCGCAGAAGACCCCGACGCCGTCAAGCAGGTACTCAGCGAAAGCATGAAGAACGCCAGCGGCACCGTCACCGCCTTCGTCCGCTTCAAGGGTAAGGGCGCCTTTGAACAGACCCAGCCCGCAGGCGTACGCGCCGGCGTGCAGGCACCCGTCAACACCAGCTCACAGGTGCAGGCAATCGCCTCCCAGGTGCAGAGCCAGGCACAGCAGGTCAGCAGCCAGTCCGGCGCGCAGGTCCTCTACACCACCCACAACGCAGTACGCGGCGTGGCAGTGCGCGGTGACGCCGAGTCCATCAAGGCACTCGCCAACCGCCCCGACGTAGAGAAGATCTCGCCCATCCTGCCCAAGTACCGCCAGAACGCGGGCGCCGCCATTGACGCAGGCTCCCTCGCCACCTGGACCGGCACCACCAACCCCGCCGGCGCGGGCGGATACACCGGCAAGGGCGTGAAGATCGCCGTCATCGACTCCGGCATCGACTACACCCACACCGACTTCGGCGGTAGCGGCAAGCTCGAAGACTACGAGAAGGCATCCAAGCTCACCGAGCTGCCCTCCGCAGACTCCGGACTCATCAACCGCACCAAGGTTGCTGGCGGCTACGACCTCGTCGGTGACGCCTACGACGGCACCAACACCGCAACCCCCGACGGCAACCCGCTCGACTGCACCACCGGCGGCCACGGCACCCACGTGGCGGGCACCGCGGCAGGCTACGGCGTGAACGCCGACGGCACCACCTTCACCGGCGACTACAGCAAGCTCACCGCAGAGCAGCTCAAGACCATGAAGATCGGCCCCGGCGTCGCCCCCGACGCTGAAATCTACGCCTTCCGCGTCTTCGGTTGTAGCGGCAGCACCAACGTCGTTATCGAGGCGCTCGACCGCGCCCTCGACCCCAACGGTGACGGCGACTTCTCCGACCGCGTGAACGTGGTCAACATGTCCCTCGGCGGCGAATTCTCCCCGCAGGACGACCCCGAAGCCTACGCCGTTGACGCGCTCACCCGCGCCGGCGTGCTCTCCGTCATCTCCGCGGGTAACGCCAACGACTACAGCCTGCGCGGCGATACCTACTCCAACTCCGGTCACCCCGCCACCGCAGCCAGCGCAATCACCGTAGCTAACGCCTACGGCTCCACCCGCGTCGTGGATGCAGCAGAGCTGACCGACCCCGCCACCGGCACCACCCGCAAGGTACGCGGCGACTACAGCGTCTCCTACCCCTGGGCGCAGGCGGGCACCAAGGAATTCACCGGTGAACTCACCGCAATCTCCGAGAACAACCGCTACGCCTGCAACGCCCTCAGCGCCGACGAAGCGGCAGCTGTAAAGGGCAAGTGGGTGCTCATCGACTGGGCTAAAGATGACGGTGAGCTCGCCTGCGGCTCCAAGGTGCGCTTCGACAATCTGGAGGCGGCAGGCGCCAAGGGCGTGCTGCTTGCAGGCAATGACGAAGAACCCGGCCTGGGCATCGCGGGTAACGATACCCTGCCCGGTTTCCGCCTGGCAGCATCCGCCGCTAAGGACCTGCGCGCACAGATCACCGCAGCAGAAGCGGCAGGTAAGCCCCTGACCGTGCGCCTCGGTAACGAATTGAAGTCCTCCCTGCGCGTGGACACCGATAAGCTGGATCAGCTGAACCCCATGAGTGCCCGCGGCTTCCACGGCAGCTACGGCTACACCAAGCCCGACATTGCGGCACCCGGCTCGTACATCACCTCCGCGGCGGTAGCGACCGGTAACAACTCCGTGACCTTCAGCGGCACCTCCATGGCGGCACCCTACGTGACCGGCTCCGCTGCCCTGGTCATGCAGAGCCACCCGACCTACACCCCCGCGCAGGTCAAGTCCGCCCTCATGAACACCGCAACCCACGATGTGCGCACCGAATCCGGTGCCGCGTACGCGGTGGACCGTGTGGGCGCCGGACGAGTCGACACCCTCGCTGCCGTGCAGTCGAAGTCCCTCGTCTACAACGCTGACAAGAGCGGCACCGTGTCCCTGAGCTTCGGTGTGCTCGAGTACGCACCGGATGCTGGCGTTCAGACCCTCACCCGCGAGGTGACCGTCGAGAACACCGACTCCGTGGCGCACACCTACGCGCTGTCCTACGCTGAAAGCACTAATATTCCCGGCGTGGAATACTCCTTCCCCTCCGCGGTCACCCTCGCACCCGGTGAAACTAAGAAGTTCGAAGTCACCGTGCGCATCGACCCGTCCAAGCTGGAGAAGACCCGCGACGCAGCAATGGACACCACCCAGAACGCAACTGACTACTACACCGGCAACGAAACCGTGCCCGTACAGTACCGTCAGTACATTGCCAGCGCCTCCGGTCGCCTCGTCCTCACCGAAGACGGCACCAAGGCACTGCGCCTGCCCGTTCACGTGGCACCCAAGCCCGTCAGCACCATGCACGCTGCCGAAGACACCGTAACCTTCACGCAGAAGCCCTCCAGCGATGAGGCACAGAAGGCAGACACCGGCTGGACCAAGTCCCAGGTCTCGCTGCGCGGCACCGAGGTCAACCAGGGCGGCTACCGCTCCCTGCTCGGCGCCTTCGAGTACGGTGCGAGCGTGGACCGTGTTGCCCCCACCTCCCTGTCGCTGAACAGCAACGTCAAGGCGAACCTGCAGTACGTCGGTGCGTCCTCGGATGCGCCCGCGCTGAAGGCAGCCGGCGGCAACGCTGATGACGGCACCCTGCGCTTCGGTATCTCCACCTGGGCGAACTGGGATGTTGTCTCCTACGAGAACACCTTCACCGTAGAAATCGACACTGACGGCAACAACCGCGCCGACTACAAGCTGGTCACCGACCGCGCTAAGGGCCTGGACTACCCGCTGGTTCGCCTCTACGGCTACAAGAACGGCAACCTCGTCGAGCTGGCCTACTACCCGCTCAACGGCGCCTGGGGTGACGTGGACACCAACATGATGGACACCAACACCCTCATTATGAGCGCGCCCCTCAAGGATCTGGGTCTGACCAGCGCAAATAACCCGGACATTCAGTACCGAGTCAGCGCAACCACCCAGTACGAGTGGGGTAATGTCAGCGAAACCGGCTGGATCAAGTACCGCCCCTTCAGCCCCAAGCTGTGGTTCAGCGGCGACTCCTCCTCCGTGGCTGGCCTCTTCCCGGATGCCTCCAGCACCACCCTGACGGCGCACCGCTCCGCTGACGCAATCCCCGCGCTCGGCGAATCCGGCACCCCCGCCAAGGCACTGCTGCTGCACCTGCACAACGGCACCGGCGACCTCTCCGGCACCAACGGTGCCAAGGGCGAGCGCGCCGAGGTGCTGAACATCAAGGAGCAGCAGACCGAGTACATCACTCCGTCCCGCTTTAGCGATGTGAAGCGCGGCGACCAGTTCTACACTGAGATCTCTTGGTTGGCTCAGCGCGGCATCACCACCGGCTACCCGGACGGCACCTACCGCCCGCTGGAGTCCGTGGAGCGCGGCGCGATGGCGGCATTCTTCTACCGCATGCAGGGCTCCCCGCAGTTCACCGCACCCTCCACTCCGAGCTTCAAGGACGTGCCCACCACGCACCCCTTCTACAAGGAGATTGAGTGGATGAAGGCTCAGGGCATCACCACCGGCTACTCGGACGGCACGTTCCGCCCCTCCGCACCGGTGAACCGTGACGCCATGGCTGCGTTCTTCTACCGTGCAGCGGGTTCCCCGCACGTGGATCTGCCTGCAACCAGCCACTTCAGCGATGTGTCCACCGATAACCAGTTCTACCGTGAAATCACGTGGCTGGCTTTGAAGGGCATCAGCACCGGCTGGCCGGACGGCACCTACCGCCCGGTGACCCCCATTGCCCGCGATGCGATGGCGGCGTTCATCTACCGCTACACCGAGAAGGTCGCTAACCAGGCCGGCCGCTAGACGGTAGCTAACCGGTAGCGAACGGTTCGGGTCCCCTCCCGCCCCCTGCATGGGGTGGGAGGGGCACCTGGAACCGGCTGGCTCCGGGGTTTGAAGTCCCGGAACCTTTCTAAGTTTTGGTGGCGGTTTCACCGGCGGACACGCTCACTCGTCGTCTGCCGGTGGGGCCGCCTCCGCACATCACCGATACACAACCACAGAGCACACAGCATTACCGAAAAATAGAAAATCCGAAGGAGGATTCCATGACAACGCCTCATGCGCCACGCCGCAGAATGAAGGCTGTCGGTGCGACCGGTTTGAGTGCGGCTCTTGCCCTTACTCTCGGCGTTCCCGCCACTTTCTCTGCAGCCCACGCTCAGAGCCCCCAGCAGGTCGAAGGAAATACTGCGAGCGCATCCGGTGACGCTGCCTCGCGTATCAGCCCGGGTCTGCAGAAGGCTGAAGGCCAGATCACCGTGTATGTTCAGTTCAAGGGCAAGGGTGCGTATGAGCAGACCCAGTCCGCGGCTGTTCTGGCACGTAAGGAGGCGCCGGCGAACCGTCAGGCGCAGGTGCAGGCTATTGCAGCTCAGGTGCAGTCACAGGCTCAGTCTGTGGCGGCTGCTTCTGGCGCGAAGCTGATGTACACCACCCATAATGCGATGCGTGGTGCGGCGATTACTGGTGATGCTGCGCAGATTCGTGCATTGGCGGAGCGCCCGGATGTGGAGCGTATTTCGCCGATTATCGCGAAGGAGCGCATGAACTCCGGTAGCGAGATTGATACGAAGACTCTTGCCACGTGGACCCGTGAGAATACGGGGTACACGGGTAAGGGCGTGAAGATTGCGATTGTTGACTCCGGTGTTGACTATACGCACGCTGATTTTGGTGGCCCCGGTACGGTGGATTCGTATCTGAAGGCTAAGGCGATGACGGAGCTTCCGTCCGCTGATTCGGGCCTGATTGATCGTAATAAGTTCATTGGCGGCATTGACTTGGTCGGTGATGACTACAATGCGTCGGTGGCTGAGAAGTCGACTCCGCAGCCGGATAATAACCCGCTGGATTGCCGCCCGGATGGTTTCGGTTCTGGCGGTCACGGCACGCACGTGGCGGGTACTGCCGCCGGTTATGGTGTGACGGCGAACGGTACGACTTACCGTGGCGATTACAAGAACCTGACGGAGGAGCAGCTGAAGGGCATGTCTATTGGCCCCGGTACTGCTCCTGATGCTCAGATTTTGGCGATTCGTGTGTTCGGTTGCTACGGCAATTCGAGTGTTGTGATGAAGGCGCTCGATACCGTGATGGACCCGAATGGTGACGGTGATTTCTCTGACCGCGCCGACATTGTGAACCTGTCGCTCGGTGGCGAGTTCGCCCCGGCTGACGACCCCGAATCGTACATGATTGACACGATGGCACGCCAGGGTGTGTTCACTGTGGCTGCTGCCGGTAACGCCAATAACTACAACGGTGTGGGTGACACCTACTCCGATTCGGGTAGCCCCGCGAATGCAGCTGCGGCGCTGTCGGTGGCGAACGCCTACGGCTCCACTCAGCCGATTGACCGTGCCCGCGTGACCACGAAGACCGGTCTGGAGTGGTTGCAGGGTGATTATTCGGTGAACTTCAATTATTCGAAGGCGTCCGCTGATCAGCTGCGCGGCGAGGTTGTTGCCGCCCCGAAGCGTAACCGTTACGCCTGCGAGGCTTTCACCGCTGAAGAGGCGAAGGCCCTGAAGGGTAAGTGGGTTTACTTCGACTGGGATCAGGACGATTTGACGTTCCCGTGCGGTTCGAAGACTCGTTTCGATAACGTTCAGGCTGCCGGCGGTGTTGGCGTGATGATGGCTGGTAAGGCTGAGCGCTACTCCATCGGCATTGGCGGTAACGCGACCATTCCGGGTCTGCGTCTGACTGCTTCTTCGACGAAGGACCTGGAGAAGGCTCTGGCTGCCGGTCCGGTGACCGTTGAGATGAACCTGGACTACAAGGCTTCGGGTCGTAGCTCCCACTCGCACGCTTTTGACCTGAACACGTCGAGTGCTCGCGGCCAGCACGGTTCTGACGGCTTCATTAAGCCTGACCTTGCGGCGCCGGGTACTGAGATTGTGTCTGCCGCTGTGGGTATGGGTAATAAGGGTGTTTCCTTCACCGGTACCTCCATGGCGACCCCGCATGTTGCCGGTGTTGCCGCTCTGGTGCTGCAGGCGCATCAGGATTACAACCCGCAGATGATTAAGGCTGCGCTGATGAACGGCGCGTCCACCCCCATCAAGAATGAGCAGGGTACGCAGTACGCGGTGGATCGTGTGGGTACGGGCATGGTGAATGCTCGCGCAGCCGTGGACGCGAAGGTTATTGCGTACGATGCGAAGACCCCCGAGCGTGTTTCGACCGCGTTTGGTGTGCTGGAGTACACCCCCGATTCGGGTATTCAGACTGTTCAGCGTGAAATCGTTCTGGACAACACCGATTCGCAGGCTCACACCTACACTCTGAGCTACGAGGCAAGCACGACCATCCCGGGTGTGGAGTACTCCTACCCGCAGCAGGTGAGCGTGGGTGCCGGTGAGCGTAAGAACGTGACCGTGACCGTGCGTATTGACCCGTCCAAGCTGGAGAAGACCATGGACCCGGCGATGAGCGCCGACCATGTTGCTCAGGACTGGACGACCGGTAAGACTCTGGCTGCTGGTAAGCGCCAGTACATTGCGAGCGCTTCTGGTCGCCTGATTTTCTCTGAGAATGGCCGCGAGGCTATCCGCCAGTCGATTCACGTGGCGCCGAAGCCTGTCTCGAAGATGCGTGTTGATGCGTCCCGCATTGATTACAAGGGTATTGCCGATAAGGAGTCCACGGTGACTCTGCGCGGCACGACCCTGAACCAGGGCGGTTACCGTTCGCTGCTGGGTGCGTTTGAGCTGGGTGCGGTCAGTGACCGTATTCCCTCCGGTCAGCTGAAGCTGCCGTCGAACCAGGCTGTTGACCTGCAGTATGTGGGTGCAGCCTCGGACGCTCCGGCGTTGAAGGCTGCCGGCAAGAACCCGAACGATGGTTCTCTGTTCTTCGGTATTTCGACCTGGGGTACCTGGGATAGCATGCACTGGGGCCGTCAGGTACAGGTGCAGATTGATACCAACAACGACTCCACCGCAGACTACGTTCTGGAAGTGACCCGCGAGAAGGGTCTGGACTACCCGCTGGTGAAGGTCTGGTCCATCTCCGGTAACGCATCCACCGTGGTGGCACGCTACCCGCTGAACAACGCCTGGGGCGATACCGACACCAACATCATGGACACCAACACCATGATTCTGGGCGTGCCGCTGAAGGACCTGGGCCTGACCGCTGAGAAGGCTCAGAGCATCAAGTACACGGTGCAGACCGACACCTGGTACAACGAAGGTAACTCCTACGTGGACACCACCTCCGCTATCGAGTACTCCCCCTTCAACCCCGGTGTTTGGTTCACCGGTGAGGAGTCGGGCGTGCCCGGCCTGTTCGTGGATCGTGACGGCGGTCAGTTGACCGTTCACCGCAAGAACAACAACAAGGAGCGTCAGGCTCTGTTCCTGCACATGCACAACGCGACCGGTGACCTGAGCGGCCGTAAGACCGCTAACGGTGTTGCCGCTGGCGACCGTGCGCAGGTCGTGAAGGTGGCTCGCACCCTCCACGATGCACGCTTCACCGACGTTCCGGCGGATAACCAGTTCTACCGTGAAATCACGTGGATTGCTGCCCGTCAGATTGACCGCGGCTACCAGGACGGCACCTTCCGTCCGCTGAACAACATGGACCGCGCAACCATGGCGGCGTACTTCTACCGTATGGCTGGTTCGCCGCAGTACACCGCACCGTCCACCCCGAGCTTCTCGGACGTTCCGCTCAACCACCCCTACTACAAGGAGATTGAGTGGATGAAGGCTCAGGGCATCACCACCGGCTGGCCTGATGGCACCTACCGTCCGGAGGGTTCGGTGAACCGTGACGCGATGGCTGCGTTCTTCTACCGTTACGCAGGTTCGCCCGAGTACACTGCCCCCGCGCAGGCTCGTTTCACGGACGTTCCGACCGACAAGCAGTTCTACCGCGAGATTTCGTGGCTGGCTGAGCAGGGCGTGACCACCGGCTGGCCCGATGGTTCGTTCCGCCCCGTGGAGCCGGTGCACCGCGACGCTATGGCGGCGTTCGTGTACCGCTACAGCACGGGTGTGCTGAAGGAAAGCCCTGAAATCTAGAGGCACAGGATCTAAAAACCCTGAAATCTAGGGTTTGTAAGGTTCTACCGCTGTAGGTGCTACCTCAGCAGGTTTTACCGAGGGAGCCGTACCGTTGCAGTTTATCTGCGGCGGTGCGGCTCCCTTTTTCTGTGGTTGGGTGCTTTTTATTTACGTGTAATGTTCCGTAATACGATTCTGACTGGGTTATATAAAGAATCGTTGAGACAATAAGTGAAGGTTTCTTCACCATCGGCATGAACCTTGACGTTCACGCCGCACAGACGCACTGGAGGCGCACTGGAAACACAGTGCAGACGCACCGAAGCACTCTCGGTGCAGAACCCTTGCCGTACAGCTCTCCGAGTAGAACTCTCGGCGCAGAACCTCGGCGCAGAACCTCGGCGCAGAACCTCGGCGCAGAAACCGCTAAGAAACGCACCATCACTAAAAAGGAGCATTCAGTGGCAACCTTCCCTGAAGCTACCCCCGCGCGAGCCGCCCGGCACACACAGCCGGGTCGCCTCAAGCAGCTGGCACGCAGCTGCGGCGCACTCACCCTGGGGCTCACCCTCGGGCTGACCGCCCTGCCGTTCGGTACCGCCGCCTACGCGGCACCGGGCGTAGTACGCGGCGCAGACCGGGACGCACCCCACCAGAACACCGGCACCGGCGAGAACAACAACGAAGTTCTCTCCCCCAGCCTGGACGGCGCCACCGGCGAACGCGCCGTGTTCGTCCGATTCAAGGGTCAGGGCGCGTACGCCCAGACCCAGCCGGACGCGGTCCGCTCCCGCGCGCAGGCACCCGTCAACGCGCAAGCACAGGTGCAGGCAATCCGCGCCAGCGTGCAGCAGCAGGGCGCCTCCGCGGCGAAGGAATCCGGCGCGCAGGTCCTGTACACCACCCACAACACGATGCGCGGCGTAGCGCTCTACGGTAACGTTGAGCAGATTCGTGCGCTCGCAAACCGTGACGATGTGGAACGCATCAGCATCATTGAGGACATGGCGCCGCAGAACAGCGGTACCCTCCTCGATACGGACACGCTCTCCGTATGGGCGAAGAGCCCGGCGAACCCCGCCTCCACCGGCTACACCGGCAAGGGCGTGAAGATTGTGGTGCTCGATACCGGCATCGACTACACGCACGCCGATTTGGGTGGCCCCGGCACGCAGGAAGCCTTCGAGAAGGCGAAGGCATCCGACACGATCCCCGAGGGCACCTACGATCCGAAGAAGTTCCTTGGCGGCTACGACCTGGTCGGTGACGACTACAACTCCGCCAAGAAGGAAACCTCCACGCCCCACCCGGATAACAACCCGCTCGACTGCGGCGGCCACGGTAGCCACGTTGCCGGTACCGCGGCAGGCTACGGCGTGAACGCGGACGGCTCGACCTTCCACGGCGACTACTCCAAGCTCACCGAAGAGCAGCTCAAGGACATGAAAATCGGCCCCGGCTCCGCACCGGACGCCCAGCTGATTGGCCTGCGCATCTTCGGTTGTAAGGGCACCACCGCGTTCGTCCCCAAGGGTCTGGACCGTGTGCTCGACCCCAACGATGACGGCGACTTCTCAGACCGCGCCGACATCGCGAACCTGTCGCTCGGCAACGAGTTCGGCGTGTTCGATGAGACCGTGAACTACGCGGTCGGTTCCCTCTACCGCGAGGGTATCCTCTCCGTGGTCGCGGCGGGTAACGCCAACAACTACAACGCCGTGGGCGACACCTACTCCAACTCGGGCGGCCCCGGCACCAGCGCCTACGGCCTGACCGTGGCGAACTCCATCGGCTCGACCCAGCTGGTGGACCGCGTGAAGATTCTCGCCCCCGCGAACGAGGCAGACACCTACGGTGACTACTCGGTGAGCTTCGACTACTCGAAGGCGACCGAGGAGCAGCTACGCGGCACCGTGGTGCGTGCCGCCTCCCGCAACCGCTACGCCTGCGAGGCATTCACCGAAGAGGAAGCCGCAGCACTGAAGGGCAAGTGGGCCCTCATTGACTGGGCGGACGCTGACGGCACCGCACCCTGCGGTTCGAAGGTACGCTTCGACAACCTGCAGGCGGCTGGCGCGACCGGCGTGGTGCTCACCTCGAACACTGAGGTCGGTGACACCGCTATCGGCGGTAACTCCTCCATTCCGGGCGTGCGCCTGGCCAAGAGCCAGGTGGAGCGCCTTTCCGCGCAGATTGATTCAGGTGAGCTGACCCTGCAGCTCGGCGAGAACCTGCGCGACTCGATCCGCGTTCCCAACGGCAAGCTGGATCAGGCGAACACCTCCACCGCGCGCGGCATGCACGGTTCGCACGGCATCACCAAGCCGGACGTTGCGGCACCGGGCACGAACATTTCCTCCATCCTGGTCGGTGGCGGTACTGAGGCGACCGTGAAGACCGGTACGTCCATGTCCACGCCGTTTGTTGCCGGTGTTGCGGCGCTGATTATGCAGGCGCACCCGGAGTACGGCCCGCGCATGATTAAGACCGCCATCATGAACACCGCCGACCACCACATGCAGGACGCCTGGGGTAACCCGTACGCGGTGGACCGCGTGGGTACCGGCCGCATCAACACGCGTGCGGCGGTGGCTGACCGCGTGATGCTGTTCAACGCCGCCCGCCCCGAGCAGGTTTCGGATACCTTCGGCGTGCTCGAGTACGCCCCGAACGCCGGTGTGCAGACTCTGCAGCACCGCGTGAGCGTTGAGAATACCGACTCGGTGGCGCACACCTACACCCTGAACTATGAGGGCAGCACGAGCATCCCGGGTGTGGAGTTCTCCTACCCGCAGTCCGTGTCTGTGGGTGCCGGTCAGACCGCCACGTTCACCGTGACGGTGCGTATTGACCCGTCGAAGCTGGAGAAGACCATGGACCCGTCCATGTACCCGACCCAGGATTCGGTGAACTACTCGACTGGTGCGGTGACCATTTCGGGTGCCCGCCAGTACATTGCGAGCGCTTCGGGCCGTCTGATTCTGACCGATGCTGATTCTTCGGCTGCGGTGAAGACCCTGCGCATGCCGCTGCACGTGGCGCCGAAGCCTGTCTCCGCGATGCGTGTGGCTGGTGCCGATATTGCTTTTGATTCGAATGGTTCCGGTGCGACCGAGCAGACCCTGACCCTGCAGGGTACCGCGGTGGATCAGGGCGGTTACCGCTCCCTGCTGGGTGCTTTTGAGCTGGGTGCTTCGAGCCCGCGCATCCCGACCGCGAAGCTGGGTGTGGGTTCGGATTCCCGCATGGACCTGCAGTATGTGGGTGCCGCCTCGAACGTGGCGGCGTTGAAGGCTGCCGGTCAGGACACCTCCACGGCGCAGCTGTCCTTCGGTATTTCGACCTGGGGTAACTGGCAGGAGGTGACCCCGCGCGGCACCTACTACGTGTTCGTTGATACCAACAAGGACGGCACGAGCGACTACCGCCTGCAGACGGTGCGTGAGAAGGGCCTGGACTACCCGCTGGTGAAGGTCTCTAAGCGCAGCAACGGCAAGTGGCAGGCCATCGAGAACGCCCTGTACCCGCTGAACGGCACCTGGGGTGATACGGACACCAACATCATGGATTCGAACACCCTGGTGATGACTGTTCCGCTGAGCGTTCTGGGTCTGGACCCGGACGCCGAGTCCACTGAGATTTCGTACTCGGTGACCACTTCTAGCGCGTTCTCCGCGACGACCGTGGTTGATACGACTGATTCGGTGGTGTTCAACTATGCGGCGCCGAAGCTGTGGTTCAGCGGCGATTCGGCGGGCGTGCCGAACCTGTTCGTGGACGCACCCTCCGCGCAGCTGGTGGCGCACCGTAACGGCGACGCGAAGAACGTTTCTGCGCTGTTCCTGCACATGCACAATGCGACCGGTGACCTGTCCGGTGTGAATGGGGCTGCGGGTGAGCGTGCGCAGGTTCTGCGTGTCTCGTCGAACTCTGAGGATACCGCCGCGAGCGCGCACTTTACGGATGTTCCGGCGGATTACCCGTTCGTGAATGACATTAACTGGCTGGCTCAGCGTCGTATTACGACCGGCTACCCTGACGGCACGTTCCGCCCGAACGGTTCGGTGGAGCGCGGCGCGATGGCGGCGTTCTTCTACCGTATGGCGGGTTCGCCGCAGTTCACTGCACCGTCCACTCCGAGCTTTAAGGATGTGCCGCGTGACCACCCGTTCTACAAGGAGATTGAGTGGATGCGTGCCCGCGGTATTACGACCGGCTGGTCTGATGGTACGTTCCACCCGAATGCTGCGGTGAATCGTGACGCGATGGCGGCGTTCTTCTACCGTTTTGCGGGTTCGCCGGCGTATTCGGCTCCTGCGGTGTCGCCGTTTAGTGACGTGTCGACTGGTAGCCAGTTCTATCGTGAGATTGCGTGGTTGGCTGATCAGCGTATTACGACGGGTTGGGCTGATGGTTCGTTCCGTCCGGTTCAGCCGATTGAGCGTGGCGCGATGGCGGCGTTCTTGCACCGCTATAACGTGCGTGTGCTGAATAACCGCTAGTCGGATACGGATGTGAGGGCCGTGTTGGGGTGGAGTTTTCTGCCCCGGCACGGCCTTTTCTATGGGCTGTTATGTCTGCGGCGTAGACTTAAGTTATGCGTGAATTACAGGTTCAGAACGGCGATGATGAGACGCTGTCAGCTACCCAGGATTCCCTTGACCAGGAGGAGCTTCTGAACGCGGCGGCGGACTTCGTTGATCGCTATGAGAGCGTCTTTGAAAATCTAAGCCACTGATATTCCTTTGAAAAATACCCCCGGTGGATGCCGTACGCATCTGCCGGGGGTATTTGCTTGCCTCGCCCTGCCCGAGGCGGGCTAGTTAGTGGCGGCGGGCTTCTTTACGGTTGAGCTTCTCAATGGCGGCTTCCACCTTTAACTTGCGGTGACTCAGCTTCCAGAGGCTGAAAGACTGCGTCAAGGTACTCTTGCCTATCTCCACGAGGGAAGGCAGCCCCTGCCGGATGAGTGCCTCATTAATTTCTTCCTGGGTGGCGCCCTGCTCCTTCATCTGCTCGACGAGGATGTTCGCCTCCGCTATTTTCCCGGAGGTGAGCGGGTGGTTTTCGAGGCTGGTTTCGATGTCTACGAGCTCATCGTAGAGTTCAGTTTTTGTTTTTGCCATGGTGCTGTCTTCACCGTCCTTGGTTGACGTGTTCTGTGGCGTAGCAGGTGTGGGGGCGTTTTCCCTCATCACCGGCTATTTTGAACGGTATTTGAACCGTATGTTCATGCTAACAGCCGCACGGGTTGTCGCACAGGGTTTTTACCGGTGAGTATGCTGTGTATTTTCAGGGCTGAAACGATACTGAACCCGCCGCGTGCGCCGCGCTGAACGCACCGTGTGGAACACTACCTCGCCTCCCTCGGTGGTTCACCGCACGGGCTATAAGGTGGAGCGTACACTTAAGTCATGCGTGAATTACAGGCACAGATCATCCGTGAAATGGGCGTCAAGCCCAACATGACCGAAGAGCAGGCACGCGAAGAAGTGGAGCGCCGCATCCAGTTCATCTGCGACTACCTGGAAGCCACCGGAAGCCGCGGCTTGGTACTGGGTATCAGCGGCGGTATCGACTCCACTCTGGCGGGTCGCCTCTGCCAGCTGGCGGTGGACCGCCTCAACGAGCGCGGCCGCACCGCCGAGTTCGTGGCGGTGCGCCTGCCCTACCGTGTGCAACACGACGAAGAGGACGCGCAGGAGGCGCTGCGTTTCATCCAGCCCACCCGCTCCCTGACCTTCAACATTGCGGAGGCTGTCGACGGCTTCGACACCGCCTACACTGCCGCGACCGGCGAGCAGATCAGCGACTTCAACAAGGGTAATGTGAAGGCGCGCGCCCGCATGATTGCCCAGTACGCGGTGGCTGGCGGCCCCGGCTACCTGGTGGTGGGTACCGACCATGCGGCGGAGTCCATTACGGGTTTCTTCACGAAGTTCGGTGACGGCGGCGCGGACCTGCTACCGCTGTACGGCCTGAACAAGCGCCAGAACCAGCTGCTGCTGCGGGTGCTGGGTGCGTCTGAGCGTCTGTGGGCTAAGCCGCCGACGGCTGACCTGCTGGACGGCGTGCCCGGCCGTACCGATGAGGATGAGCTGGGTCTGACCTACCCGCAGATTGATGACTACCTGGAGGGTAAGGAAATCGATGAGGCGGCAGCTGCGAAGCTGGAGCAGATTTACCTGCGTAGCCGCCATAAGCGCACTACTCCGGTGACGATTTTTGATTCCTGGTGGAAGAACTAGCGCCTCAACCGGCAAATGACCTAACGTAAAAGCCCCAAACTCCCTTGGTGGGAGTTCGGGGCTTTTACTATGCTTTTGCAGACCGAGGACTATGCCTTCTGTTCGGGCTGTGCGCCAGAAACCTGGGCAGCCTGAACGTCCGAATCCTCAGAACCTTCAGCCTCAACCTCAGCTTCAGCGGGCGGTACCTTCGCGCCACCCGTGGCGAGGAACAGCACCAGGCCCAACGCGCAGGCGAGCACCTGGGTGAAGGGGAACGCCCAGGTCAGACCCTTAAAGCCGAACCACATGTTGCCGAAGTACACGGCGGGGAAGAACAGCAGAGCAATACCGAGGGTCATCAGCATTGCCGGGCCGCCCTTACCGGCCGCCTGGAACCAAGACACAAACACGATGCTGACCGCGTTGAACACGGCGGCGAGCATCAGCGCAACCATAATCTCCTCGCCGGTGTCGATGAGGCTTGCATCGCCAACCACGGCGAGCAGTTCACGGCGGAAAATCAGCACCGGAATGGTGATGATCGCGGAGGTCGCCACGGACAGGATCGTTGCGGTGCGCAGCGCCTCCTTCACGCGGGCGCCGTTGCGGGCACCGTAAGCGTAGGCGTACAGCGGGATACCGCCCATACACAGGCCCATGCACAGCATTTCGGGCACCATGTTCAGGCGCATTGCCAGGCCGAACGCCGCGACGGTGTCGTCACCGTAGGAGGCGGCGAGGTTGTTCAGCAGCAGGGCGGCGAAGATCAGGTTGAGGCTCTGAATGAGCTCAGCAGCACCGACCGCGACCACGGGCTTGATGATAGCGGGGTCGAGGGAGAAGTCGCGGATGTTCGCGGAGAAGTTCTCGCTCTGACGCATCAGGAACAGCAGGTAGTACAGCATGGATGCGCCGTTCGCCAGCAGCATCGCCCAACCGGCACCGGCGACGCCCATGCCCATGATGGCGATGAACAGCACGTCGAAGATGCAGGTGACGACGGTGCCGACGATGATGCCGTACATGGACTGCTTGGCGTAGCCTTCGGATCGGACGAGCTGTTCGAGGGTGAACATGCCGATAGCGAGGGGCGCGCCGAGGAACATGAGGTGCACGTAGATGCGGGTCGGTTCGTAGGAGCCGCCGGATGCACCCATGATGCTGGTGATCGGGTCGGCGAGGATGAAGCCGATAGCCGCCGCGACGATACCGGCACCGAGCGCCGAGTAGAGGGCGAAGGAGGTGACGCGGTGAATTTCGTGGGCGGGCTGGCCTTCACCGAGCTTGCGGGAGGCGAGGGTTGAGGAGCCCAGGCCGAACAGTCCTGCGATCGCCATGATGACGCCGAAGACGGGCACGCCGTAGCTGGTGGCGGCGAGGTCTTCGGTGCCGCCGTAGTGGCCGACGAAGTAGGAGTTCACCACGTTGTAGATGCTGGTGATGGCGAGGCCGAGTGCCATGGGCACGCCGAGGGAGAGGAGCGCCTTGAGGATGGGGGCGTCTTTGAGCAGGTAGATGTTCTGCGGGTCTTCGCTTGCGCCGTGCGGGCCGTGTCCGCCGTGTCCTGCGGCGGGTGCATTGTTGTTGGGTGCGCTATTTTTGGGTGCGTTGTTTTCAGTCTGGTGGGACGTCATAGGTTCCTGTGGTTCTAGTCTGTGTTGTGTCCGGTGCGCGGTAAGAAGCGTGGTCCGCACAAAAAACGGGCTAGTGTATTGTACCGTTTCCACGTAGTGGTTGGGCTAGGGGTTTAGACAAAAAAGTAACGAGGCGCCCCTCCCCGTTTAGGGGTGGGGCGCCTCGCCTCATACGTATCGCATGTAGGAGTGTGAGCTATTCGAGTTCAACCGGACCAAGCACGCGAACCTCCTCAATATCCAGGATTTCCTGAATCGCGTGGAGCACATTCGTGTCGATTATGCGCTCATTACGCAGGCGCTTGAGCACGCTGCGTTGCTTCTCCAAATGCCGCAGGCGCAGCTCTTTCTCAAGGTCGCCCGCTTCAATAATGCGGCGGGCTTCTTCCGGCGCATTCGCACCGTCTTTACGAACGGCGTGCAGGTTGCGGTGTATACTCGCGTTGTACATCTGTTCGTCGGCAATGCGGTCGATAATCCACTGTGGTGCACCAATTTCCTGGCCGATCTCAGCCACAGAGTCGAAGGACTCGGCAATGATCGTGCGGATTGCTTCATTAATCTCATCTTCTTCGGTGGTATCAACCGGAATTTTCGCCCACCTAATAACGAGCGGCAGGAGCATCCCCTGAACCACCATCGACAGCAGAACCACGCCCGCAACAACAAAGATAATAAAGTCACGCGCGGGAACATCAGTCGGCACGGAGAGAGCCACCGCGAGGGAAACACCGCCGCGCAGTCCCGCAAAGGTACTCACTACACGGCCACGGAAAGTTGTGCGCAGCTGCTTCTGCTTTTCTGAACGGTCAAGGGCACGAATAATACCGATCGAGACGTGCAGGAAAATAAAACGCGCCGCAATGGAAACAAGCCATGCCACCACAATCACGGCGAACGTCAAAGCCCACGCATAGTTGTATTCACGAAGAACATCATCCACAGGCGCTGTGGCGCTGGGCAGCTGAACACCCACGAGCACGAAGAGCGCACCGTTCATGACATAGGAGACAAACGACCAGATGGGCAGACCGTAGAAACGGTTTTGGGGTTTGATGGTATCCGGTCCGCGATAGGTCAGGTAGAAAGCGGCGACCACCACAGCCACCACTCCGGAACCTTTCATGCCCTCAAAAGGCTCGATCTCTTCAGCCAGGAAGAAAGCAATAAACGGCACGGTAAACATGAACACGCTGAAGTTCATGGGGTTGCCGATGTGCGCACGCAGCTTATCTACACCCCATCCGACGGCCAGGCCAACGAGAGTTCCAATCAGGAACGAGAAGAAGAACATTCCGGATGCAGTCCCCAGGGTAAGTTCATGACCACCCGCAAGCTGCAGGGCGAGTGCGAAAAGAACTAGGGTGGTGCCGTCGTTAATGAGTGCTTCCGCTTTAAGGGTGGTGATGGAAGATTTGGGGAGTTTGCCGTTGAGCGTTGCCACGGCCACAGCATCGGTGGGGGCGAGCGCCACACCGATAATCAGCGCCACATGCCACAGGTAGACGCCCATAAATGTGTGAAGCACCCAGGCGATAACGAACGCCGTGAAAATTACGAGCACCGTGCCCGAGAGCAGAATGCCGCGCAGACGAGCGCGCGCCTCACGCCAGGAGGTGTTTCGGGTCTCCCAGAACAGCATCACGGGCAGGAAGATTTCGAGAATCACGTGCGGTGGCAGCCCGACCTCGCGCACCTCGTGCATGGCGTGAACGGGGATGAGCGCCAGCACAAGCCCCAGGAAAATGAGCAGAATGGCGGGGGTTATCCGTATTTTATGGGCGAGGATATTACCCAGAAGAATTGCCAGCGATAGGGCAATGATGACTTCAAGCAATTTGGTGTGTTCCTTTTGGATGTGGCGGCTGGTTCATGGTGTGCGTCTGATAGACGGCTGATGTCCGCGAGTGTGCGGGTGCCAGGGTGCCCAAAATGTTTTGCTCGTTCCCTGGGCCGTGAGGCTTCCGCGTGGGGACGAGTGCGGGCGTAGCTTCTGTATTTTACCGTTGTTCAGTGCGGGTGGGTGGATGTTTACCCTGAGCAAAACCTTGCCTTATGGCCGCTCGGGATGTGAGTTTATGGGAGGCGACCTGCGTGCATCCGGCGGGTCTGCTCAGCCGGGCCTGCTCAGCCCATGAACCGCCCTACTCTAACCGCTTTTCATGACGTTTTGTGTCGTTCTGACGTGAACTTGGGGTCGTACTGTGTCAGAGAACAGAAATTCCGCCTCCGTGAGTGCGCGCGAACACTCAGAACGTGAGAAGATAAGGTCATGACTGATAACAACACCGTAACCGGCAGCCCGCTTGTTAAGCGCGGCCTGGCCGACATGCTCAAGGGCGGCGTCATCATGGACGTCGTCACCCCCGAACAGGCTAAGATCGCTGAAGATGCTGGCGCTGTTGCCGTCATGGCTCTCGAGCGCGTTCCCGCGGATATTCGTGCGCAGGGTGGCGTGGCTCGTATGTCTGACCCGGACATGATTGAGGGCATCATTGATGCTGTTTCGATCCCGGTCATGGCGAAGGCACGCATCGGCCACTTCGTTGAGGCTCAGATCCTGGAGACCCTGAAGGTCGACTACATTGACGAGTCTGAGGTTCTTTCTCCCGCTGACTACGTGAACCACATTGATAAGCACCAGTTCAAGGTGCCTTTCGTGTGCGGTGCTACCAACCTGGGTGAGGCTCTGCGCCGTATCACCGAGGGTGCCGCTATGATCCGTTCGAAGGGCGAGGCTGGCACCGGTGACGTCTCTGAGGCGACTAAGCACATCCGCACCATTAAGCGTCAGATTGCTGAGCTGCAGGGCCTGTACAACACCATGCCCGACGAGCTGTACGTGAAGGCTAAGGAACTGGCTGCACCGTACGAGCTGGTTCGTGAGGTTGCTCAGACCGGTAAGCTGCCCGTGGTGATGTTCACCGCTGGTGGCGTGGCTACCCCCGCTGACGCTGCAATGATGATGCAGCTGGGTGCTGACGGCGTGTTCGTTGGTTCCGGTATTTTCAAGTCGGGCGACCCGGTTGCTCGCGCGAAGGCTATCGTGAAGGCTACTGCTTTCTACAACGACCCGGAGAAGGTTGCTGAGGCTTCTCGCGGCCTGGGTGAGGCTATGGTCGGCATTAACGTTGCTGACATTCCGGCACCGCACCGCCTGGCGGAGCGCGGCTGGTAATTCGTGCGCGCACCCCGTATTCGGGGTGAGTGTTTGATGAGGGGGTGGGGTTCGCTGAGGCGGGTCCCACCCTCCTTGTGTTTGTTGTGTTTGTTGTTTTGTGAAGGGAGCGGTGATGGTTGAGAAGGTTCAGCCTACCGGTGTTTTGCCGGGTGAGGGTTTTACGGTTGGTGTTTTGGCGTTGCAGGGCGGCGTGAGTGAGCATGCGGAGATGCTGGAGTCTCTGGGTGCGCAGGTGCGTTGGGTGCGTACTGGTGAGCAGCTTGAGGGTCTGGATGCGCTGGTTTTGCCGGGTGGTGAGTCGTCGACGATTGACCGCCTGACCCGTATTTTTGGTGTGCGTGAGCCGCTGATTGAGGCGATTTCTTCGGGTCTGCCGACTCTGGGTACCTGTGCTGGCCTGATTATGTTGTCGGAGCGTATTGATGATCCGGCGCCGGGTCAGCAGTCGCTGGGTGTTTTGGATGTTTCGGTGGGTCGTAACGCTTTTGGTTCGCAGGTTGATTCTGCGGAGGTGCGCCTGCCGTGGCTGACCCCTGCCGGTGATGAGGTGGTTATTGATACGGCGTTTATTCGTGCGCCGATTGTGACTGGCACTGGTGAGGGTGTGCAGGTGACGGCTCGTCATGAGGGGAAGATTGTGGGTGTGCGTTCGGGCAACCTAATCGGTATTTCTTTCCACCCGGAGGTTACGGGCGATACGACGGTGCATGAGGAGCTGCTGGCTCTGGCACGCGAGGTGAAGGGCAAGTAGCCCCCCCAAAACCGGTGATAACCCGTTCAAGAGTTGACCGTTGTTCGGTCACCGCCACAACTATTTTTGAGTGGGCTTATGCGTGAGTGGGTTTATGCGCGGGAGCTGCTGGGGGTTTGGGGCTGGGCCTTCCACTGCTGGTAGGCGCTTGTGGCGAGGAATCGTGCACGGTTCGCGTCGCTGAGCGTCTTGATGTCTGCGGGGGCTGCCTCGTACCACTTTTCGTAGAGACGAATAATCATCTCGGGGTAGGCGGCTTCTTCCAGGTCTGCGCGGTGGGGGATGAATTCGTTGCGGTCCTTGATGTCTCGGTACTCGCTACCGGCGAAGGGGTCGGTGAGTCCGACGCTGGGCTGAGCGTTGTAGGCATCGATGTTTTGAACGTATTCAGGGAGGGTGCTGCGCCCTGCTTTGAGTGCGGCGTGGCATTTGCTGTCGATTTCGCTGGGCTCAATGATGTGGGCGCCGTCTGCGAGGATGTTCCGGTACTGGATGTACGCGGGGTACTGTTCATCGGTGCGCGGGACGGGCTTGGCGGCTTCTGCTGAGGCGGTAGCTTCGGCGGAGTATGAGGAGCAGCTGACGGTTGGCGTGGTGCTTGCCGTTGCTGAGGCGCTCGCCGTGGAGGGTGAGGAGGTACTGCTTGCCGCGGTGTTCGCACCACCGCAGGCGGCAAGGAACAGGGGCAGGATTGAAAGAGCGGCACCGTATCGCAGTGCACTATAGCGGGGGTTCAGAGTCCTGAAATTCAGGGTCATGATGTCACCTCATTGTGGGCTGGAGCATACCGAGTTGACCTTCAATATACGGGCATTTTTGATGCATGGTCAAGAGAAAAATGTGTTTATTTTTTAAAATCCAACACCTCGGAGGAAAATCGACAAACAAGCTTGTTCAGCGCCTTGACTTGCGTAAACACGGAAGCCACCGGGCTCTTGAAGCAAACATGTCGCTAAAACACCAGCGTCAGATATTGCTATTTGCCTGATAATCAGCAGAAGCCAACATGCCCAGAGGGGCACGGTCGGAGTGCCCTTTATGCAACCTCCAGCCCTGCAAAAGTCCGCACCTCAACGACTAGAAGCCACTAGAGGAGAAAATAAATAAGCCCCCTAACGTATTCCCAGAGCAGTAGCGAGAGGACGCACTGCGCAACAAATGCGGCTATAGCTGCGAGGGTTGGCACCCAGTAGCTACGCTTAGAACATGCAATAAAAACTGCTATAAAAATAACGCATGAGACAATATCGGGACCCAGGAGAATGAATGCCTGTAGATCATATGGCCACGATATTCCATGCATATATTCTGTAGGGACTTTACATGGACTGACGATATAGCTTTTTACAATTTCATAAGTCCCATACATTTTAAAAACTAAATATAACGACGCAATCCAAAAAATGCCTATGCGAAGCTTGACACCCAGCCATATACTAAAAATCTGCCACAAGCTAGCTAATACAACTCCCACCACAAAGAAGGGCAAGTAGAAATAGGTACTTTGCCACCCATCACATGGCGAGACAAATCTATCGAAATCTGTATACAGGGCAGTTGGGAAAATATAAAAAGATTGCAATACAATGAGAAACAAGATATACAAAATTATTTTCTCATTTATGGCGAACATCTTATAAGTAGAATTCATGATGCCATTTCCTTTCAAGAGCATAAAACACTAGTAGCGAAACACCGGACGCATAGCCTCAATGTTGTTTTTCTTATCCATTAAGCCCCAAAGCCAATACCGGGATAGGTAGGTGACCTGCAAAATCTCCGCACTCTTACCCCGTCTACCTCATATTTAAGCAGGTCAACACCCTAAGACTACTGGGTAGCACACCTTGCGTCTAGAGTGTTGGTTTTAAAAATTAGATGATAATTTCCATTGACCACATATCAAATATTTGGGTATGTTTAGACGCAATATATCGTCCCATCCCTCTTGTGAGGTGGTCTCATGACCCACACCCCCGTTTTTCTTTCGCTCCGTTCCAGCGGTCTACGACGCGGTGCCGCGCTGGCGATTCTTCCCCTGCTTCTTGCTTCCTGCGGTAGCTCCACCAGCACGGCATCAAACACCCCCGCACCCTCGCACACGACCGTGGCTTCCTCCCCGTCAGCAGCAAGCCCCACCGGGTCCGCCTCCTCTTCCGCGGCGAAGAAGACGTCTACCCCCTGCCTTGAACCTGACGAAGCCGCGAAAGCTGAAACCCTCAAGCAGCAGGAAGCCATGAGCGCCGACCGCGGTACGGCACTGCCCTCCTACGTCTCCGCGCGGCATGTTGTGCGCAACCAGGCGAACTTCCCCACCCGCGCCGAAGCTGAATCGGCAGGAGCCGAGTGCCTGGCACTGTACGAGAAGAACAAGGCCGATCACGCCTACGCTGCGGCATGGGTGCGCGCTATCGATGACAATAACGTGGCAAGCGGAAAGGTAGCCTCCGGCCCGCGCGCTGACGTCCAGAGCGCAGACCCCTATAAGGCAAGCAACTACGTCGACATTCGGGAGGGTAAGGAGTACTTCCCGACCCGACAGGAACTGCTCGCGGCAAACTACCCCGAGAACTACATTGTTGCTTTTGAGGCGTGGGTGCAGCAGGCGCCAGCCGATGTGAAGCAGAAGAGCGACGCGAACCGTGCGGCCGCTAAGGATACTCGCTGGTCTGAGGTGGTAACCCTGCCCAGCCCCGACAACCCCGTCTAATCCAAGCCTGTCTCATCTTAAAAATAGTTGTGGCGGTGACCGTTTCGTTCGGTCACCGCCACAACTTTTTAAACTCCCGCTAGGGATTCAATTTAGAGGCGGAAGAAGCCCTCCACCGCGCGCGTCATGTACGCCATATCGTCCACATGGCACATCTCGCGCATCGAATGCATCGACAGCAGGCCAATACCCACATCCACAGTGCGCATGCCCAGGCGGGTTGCCGTAATCGGGCCAATCGTCGAACCACACGGCATATTGTTATTCGACACGAACTCCTGATACGGCACACCAGCCTTCGCACACGCCGCAGCGAACACGCCAGCACCCACCGAATCCGTTGCGTAACGCTGGTTCGCGTTAATCTTCAGCAGCGGGCCGCCACCGGGTAGCGGCTGCACGGTCGGGTCGTGGTGACCCTGATAGTTCGGGTGCACCAGGTGACCGGCATCAGCCGACAGGCAGAACGATGCCGCCACCGAACGGCGGTACTCCTCCGTGCTCTCACCGCGCGCAGCCGAGAGGCGCACCAGAATATCCTCCAGGAACGGGCCGGCCGCACCGCTACGCGACTCGGAGCCGAGCTCCTCGTGGTCGAACGCCGCAAGCATCACAGTCTCGGTGGCGTGCTCGTCCGCGTTATCGGCAACGTAACGTTCCAGGGCGGTCAGACCCGCGTGCACCGAAGACAGGTTATCCAGGCGACCGGAAGCGAACAGCTCCTGATCCGCACCAAAACGGCGCGGCGGCTGCGAATCAGCGAACAGCAGGTCGTAACCCACAATGTTCTGCGGGTCGACCGGCTCGCCGTCAATCACGTGCTTCGCCATGTAGCCGAGCACGTCGTTCTCCGCGGGGTCCACGCCCCACACGGGGTACATGTTGAACTGCTTGTCCAGCACCAGTTCGTTGCGCTTGTGGTCCAGGTGCGGTGCCAGCTGCGGGATGCGCGCAATCGGGCCGGTGCGCACCAGGCGGTCCTTCAGCTCGCCGTCCTCCAGGACGGTGAGGCGGCCCGCCACGCACAGCTCACGGTCGAGGAAGGAGTTCAGCAGTGCGCCGCCGTAGTTCTCGACGGCAATCTGGTGCCAGCCCTTCGTGGTGATGGAGGAGGAGGGCTTGATCTTCAGGGAGGGCGAGTCGGTGTGCGCACCCAGCACACGGTAGCCGCTTGCCTTCTGCGCCTTCGCGCCGCCAGCCCAGGCGATAATCGCGCCGTCACGGACGACGAAGTGGCGGCCGGTTGCGACCTGCGGGTCCCATGCTTCGGTCTCTACGAGCTCGGTGAAGCCTGCTGCTTGCAGGCGGCGCGCTACCGTGCGCGCGGCGAGGTAAGAGACCGGCGACTCCGCCACGAATGCGGCGAGGTCTTCAATATTTTTTACAGCATCAACAGTCATGGTTTAACCCTACCTTTTCTTGGGTGTTGACGGGGTGACCGGGGCCGATAGTCCACGGGGTATGGGGTAATAGCCCTGGTGAGGCTCGAATGGAGCGGGGCGGGCGGGTTGAACAGTCGAGCTAGAGTAACCCGCCATATAGCCTATTTATCAACCTTTAGCGGTTGTGTTTCACGTGAAACTTCGCCGCGGCGAGCGCGTGCGTTGAAGATCAGGCAGGCGAGCACCACGTACACGCCTTCCAGTGCAATACCCTGCAGCGCATCCACAGGGGTCACACCCTCGGAGGCGAACGGATCCAGACCAGCCACCATGGACAGCAGCATCAGGATCACGTTATTTGCCACGTGCAGGCTGATGGAGGCTTCCAGACCGCCGGTGTACCAGCAGAGGAAACCCGCGTAAATACCCATCGCAAGAATCGTGCTCTGACCCCAGGGGTCGTAGGCGTGGGAGAGCATGAACAGCACTGCGGGCAGCACAATCGGCAGCCAGGGGGTGCGGAGCCAGCGGCCCAGCATCTGCATCATGAAGCCGCGGTAGGCGAGCTCTTCGGCGTAGCACTGCACGGGCACCAGGAGCAGCATCATCGCCACATAAACCCAAAATTCAACCTGTGGAGGTTGAAAATAGCGGTATTCGGGCAGGCTCTCACCGCTCAACGCCAGCATCACGGCGTAGTAGATGCCGTAGACAACGAAGCTCAAACCCAGGTATGGAAGCAACAGTGAGCGGCGTAGACGACCCGCCACCGAATGAATCAGACCCCAGGGCTTCGGGCCTACAACCAGGCGCGCAATAAAGAGCGAAGGCACGATGGCGATGAGGGAGAGGAAGGTCAGAGCGAAGAGCGCCGGGTGTTCCATAATGACGGCACGGTTCGTCGCTACATCATGGAGAGAAAGTCCCGAACCCATAATCGCCGCGGCCAGGGCAACTGAAATCAGCAGGTTAAGGCCAAGAAATACGGCGACGCCGAGCAGACCTTCCAGCAGGGGTGAGAACCAGCGGGTATTCGGGTCGGCGTGGGAGAGGCGGTGGTACGCAAGACCGGCAGGCGCAGTAGCAGCCGCGGGGGTGCCGGGGGC
>NZ_JABZXW010000005.1 GCF_015265375.1 Rothia sp. (in: high G+C Gram-positive bacteria) | reverse complement strand
CAACAATTCACTCTGAAAGTGATTGTAGTCACATATAAAACATTCAAGTTAATTGTAGGGTTTTTTGAAACTCTTTCAAAAAACGCTCAAAAACCCCGGAAAATCAAGGAAAAATAGCTCATTCAACCTCTAGTTGAGGGTGATTAAAGTTAAGCTAGAAGTTGAGAAAAAGCTCTTGTTAAGATTGAATCTTGTTCGATACCCAAAAATAGCCCCAAGAAACCGCTGGAAAAGGCTTTTTGACCTGGTAGCTTTGAGTACGTGGTCACCGCGGTCCGCCGCGTAGCTCTCCGGATCCACACCGCACCCCTCCATCACATGAGGACATCCCCGCAACACACACGGGGATGGTTGATGGAAGCGTCTCGTGCGGCGTCACATCCGCGGGCCGACCGCCTATAGGCTTCTCACCTATAGACCACCTATCACTCAACCACTCACGGGCGTTCACGCCCCAGAAACACCAACAACGAGGACAACCCCATGGCACTTCGCCCCCGCACTGTTAAGGCTGGCTCTCTCACAGCCATCGCTGTACCCTCCGTGCTCGGTAGCACCCTGGTAGCACCCGCTTCCGCTTTTGCACCCGTCGTTCAGGACATCCCCGGCGCAGCTACCGCAACCCAGGCTCCGAAGTCTCTGTTCACCTCCACCGTGCAGCCGACCCTCTCTCAGGTTGCTGTGCAGATCCGTCAGCAGGCTGAACAGGTAAAGCAGGCGCAGCAGGCTCCCGCAACGACCGCGGTTCAGCCCATCCAGAAGACTTACACTGCACAGGTTGCTCAGCCCGCACAAGCAACCCAGCAGGCTGCTCCCTCAGCTACCTTCCAGCCTGCACAGGCGGCACAGGCTGCACAGCCTTCCGCTCAGCCGACCCTGGCGCAGGTTGCACAGACCCCCGCAGCTACCCAGAATGTTGCCCCCACCGCTCAGCCTGCACAGGCTGCTCAGTCGGCATCCGGTGTGGCGGCAACCCGCACCAACCAGACTTTCCTGTCGTACACCTCCCCGGCGGGTACTACTTCGCAGTACCACGTTTACGCTGAGGGTGTGGACTTCTCCAAGCCCGTTGGTGTGGTCTTCTACTTCGACGGCGACTACTGGCGTAACGACCAGTCCAAGGTCTACGACCCCTCCGGTGAACTGGCTCAGATGGCTGCATCCGCAGCGGCACAGAACATGCTCTTCGTGCCCGTCATCTCCCCGGACACCAACCGTTACGATGCTGGCGTGAGCTGGTGGGAAGACATGGAGCGTAACGGCGAGTTCTTCCGTTCCTTCGCTTCCTCCTTCATCGCGGCTAACGGCGTGGACTCCTCCAACGTGTGGACCATGGGCTACTCCGGTGGCGCTGAGTTCATCACCTACGAGCTGAACACCAAGCCCCAGACCTGGCGCAATGGCGGCGGCTCCATTATGGTCGCTGGCGGCGGCCTGGACGAGGGTACCCCCTCGGCTGCGCTGAAGTCCCAGCCCATGTTCTGGTACGCAAACTCGAACGACGGTACCGGTGAGACCTACCCGCAGACCTGGAGCGCACGAGGCGCCGTTGAGGGCGGCTACGACGCCTACCTGGCTGCTGGCTACACCAATGCTTCCGCGACCGTACTGAATGGCTCGGGCCACTTCGACTACAACTTCTCGCAGATTCTGAGCAACTCGCTCACTAAGGGCAAGGCAACCGCCGCTCCCAAGGCTGAGCAGAAGACCGAACAGAAATCTGAGCAGAAGCAGCAGAACACTCAGCGTGCCCGCACCATGAGCTCCGCAACCTACCAGAGCTACACCTCCCCGGCGGGTACCACCTCCCAGTACCACGTGTACGCGAACAACCTGGACTACTCCAAGCCTGTTGGCGTGGTCTTCTACTTCGACGGCGACTACTGGCAGCGTGACGAGTCCAAGGTCTACACCCCCGACGAGGGCATGCTCGCGGCGATGGGCAAGATTGCTAACGCCCGCAACATGGTCTTCGTACCGATTATCTCCCCGGACACCAACGCATCCGGCAACGGCATCACCTGGTGGGAAGACATGGACGCTAATGGCGAGTTCTTCCGCTCCTTCGCGAAGTCCTTCGTCAGCGAGAACAACCTGGACGCTTCCCAGGTGTGGACCATGGGCTACTCCGGTGGCGCTGAGTTCATCACCTACGAGCTGACCGACCACAACACCTCCTGGCGTAACGGCGGCGGCTCCATCATGGTCGCCGGTGGCGATTCCGACGGCTCCGTGGACGCTGACGCAACCACCAAGGCATCCCCGATGTACTGGTGGGTTGGCGCGAAGGACACCTCCGGTAACACCTACCCCGTCACCTGGAGCGCACGAGGCGCCGTCGAGTCCGGCTACAACGCATACCTTGGCGCAGGCTTCTCTGACGCCCGCGTGAAGCTGATTGACGGCTTCAGCCACCACGACTACGACCTGCCGCACATCCTGGCGTCCTCCCTGGACTTCGCCGGCAAGACCCCCGCACTGGGCTACAGCGACCTGTCCGACTCGAACCCGAACTACAACGAGATCAGCTGGAACTCTGACCACCGCATCATGCTCGGCTTCGCGGACGGCACCTTCCGCCCGAACGCATCGGTCAACCGTGCGCAGCTGGCAACCTACCTGTACCGCGTGGCTGGTCGCCCCGCAGTGAACGCACCGGCTGTTTCGCCGTTCAGCGACGTTCCGACCAACCACCCCGCGTACAAGGAGATTTACTGGCTGAGCCAGCAGGGCATCAGCGGTAGCGACTTCCGCCCCCTGGAGGCCGTCACCGAGTCCACCATGGCTGAGTTCATGTACCGTGCGGCCGGCTCCCCGGCACAGGCTCAGGGCGGCTACGCGTCCCAGGCCCTGGCATGGGCTGCCTCCAACGGCATCGGTACCGGCTCGACCTCCTCGGCAGCCATCACCCGCGACGCAATGGCAGGCTACCTGTACATTTACGCGAACTAGGCTCGCACCCCTTAACGCAAAAAGAACCGCCCCGTTCCTGAGGTTCAGGAACGGGGCGGATCTTTATAGGTTTAGCTCAACGCTAGACCAGGCTTAGAAGGTCCTAGGCTTAGAGGGTCTGGGTGGGGTATTCCACGGCCAGGGGCTCCGGAGCTGCCGGAGCGTTCTTTGCCTTCAGAGCTGCCAGGCGAGCGTCCAGCTCGGTGTCGCGCTCCATCTGGTCCAGGGTGTTGAACTGAGCGTCCAGGGAGGAAGCTGCCAGCTCCTGCTGACCGATGACGCGTGCCTCTTCGCGGCGAACCTTCTCTTCGAAGCGGCTCATCTCGCTGGTCGGGTCCAGAACGTCGAACGCCTTCAGAGCGTCGTTCACCTGGGTCTGAGCTGCTGCGGTCTTCTGACGGGCGGTCAGCTCATCGCGCTTGTACTTGACCTCTTCAAGCTTGGAGCGCATCTTCTCCAGGCCGTCCTTGAGCTGGTTGACAACCTGAGTCTGAGAAGCCAGCTGAGGCTCAACAGCCTGTGCAGCCTTCTCAGCCAGCAGCTGCTTGTTCAGCGCAATCTTGGCGAGGTTGTCGAACTTGTCAGCGTTGGCAACGTCGCCAGCTGCGCGGAACTCATCAGCCTTGTTAGATGCTGCCAGAGCCTTGGTGCCCCACTCCTGAGCGGTCTTGACGTCCTCAGCGTGGTCCTTTTCGAGCAGTCGCAGGTTGCCGATGGTCTGTGCTACTGCAGCCTCCGCCTCGCGGATGTTGTTGGTGTAGTCACGAACCATCTGGTCCAGCATCTTCTCCGGGTCCTCGGCTGCATCAATCAGAGCGTTGATGTTTGCCTTAGCGAGCTGTGCAATACGGCCGAAGATGGTCTGCTTAGCCATAATCTCCTACTTTCTGTTCCACGGGCTGCGGGGGAGCACTACGCTCCTCGTGAGCCGTGCCCGTATAACTAATTATGTGGCAGATTTCTGGGTGCATGCTGTGAAAATGATGCACGCCTGATTTCTGCAACCTAAACTTTTGGTAAATTGCCTCGGGTACTTTCCGACTGGGGAAGAAAGCGGTGAGGTGAGCTACGCACCCCGCCGGTCAGACTGTAGAAAAACCTGCGAAAAACCGACCGGCAGGATTTGTAGCGTGGAGGCGGTTAGAAGCTACCGCCGTCACCGCCGCCGCTACCCCAATCGCCGCCTCCGCTGAAGCCACCGCCGCCCCAGCTGCCGCCGCTACTACCGCCACTGCTGTGGCCGCCGCTGCTACCCCAGCTACTGGTGCCGGAGTTAATGGCGGTCATCAGAGCGCCCAGCAGCAGGCCCTTCGCCAGGTCACCACCGAAGCCGCTACCGCCTCGGTCGTTCTGGTTGTTGTAGTAGTTGCCGACCTCGCTCTGGGCGCGGTTCTGCGCGTCGGTCGCCTTCTGGATCGCCATGTTGGCTTCCTTCATCGCGTTCAGCGGATCCGAAGAAGCCAGGCGCTGAGCCTGACCCAGGTGACGCTCCGCCTCAGAGACAGCGGTCAAAGTCATCGGACCCACCGCGGCGCGGCGGTTATTGATGTAGCTACGCGCGCCGTTCACCGCAGCGTATGCGGAACGCATCGTACGGTCCAGGTTCTGCTCCGCCGCGCGAGAACGCTCGCGGGTAGCACGCATATTCGTCATCGCCTTATCCAGCTCGGCAGAGAGCTGACGCAGCTGGTTCGCCAGAGTCAGCGGGTCATTCGGGCGAGCCGAAGCGCTCTGGTTGACCTGGTTGAGCACCGCCTCCATACCGGCGGCAACCGCACCCAAATCATCGCGACGCTGAGAGGCAGCGAGGCTCTTCGCCTCCGCCACGTCACGCTGAATGCTCAGCAGGTCGGTGCTCAGGCCCAGCTGAGCCTGCTCCAGCTCCTGCGCGCGGGTATTGACCGCAGCACCCAGAGCCTGAATCTGCGAGGCGGCTTCCTCAGCGGTACGCAGGTGAGCAACCGCCTCCGAACGGGCGGTATTAACGGTCGCCTGAGCCTTCTCAAGCTCCGCAGCGCACAGCACCATGTTCGAGTCCAGCAGGGTGGGGGTCTTCGAAATGGGCTCCAGAGCGCTGGGCAGGTAACGTTCCTTCAACGCACGGTACTGGGCGGCAATTTCCTCCACCGAGGCGCGCAGCTGCGGCAGACGCTGAGCCAGAGCCTCAATAGCCTGAGGTGCCTCCTGCTCCAGGTTGCGCAGCTGAGCCAGCTTAGCGTCCTGTTCCTGAGCAATGCGGGTGACTTCCTGAGAGTTATCAATAATCTCCGTCAACCAGGCACGCTGCTCAGCCTCAGTATCCGGGATGCTGTCGGTCAGAAGCTGCTGACGCTGGAAGGATTTACGCATCAGATCCTCAGCACGCGCAATTTCCTGAGCGAACTCAGCAACCTGCTGTTCGCTGTACTGTGCGCGCGCAAAATCCAGTTCCTGCTTCGCGTGGCTCATCGTCGTATCAGCCTGCAGCAGGGCGCTACCGGCGCGAGTGCGCAGCTCCTCCAGCGGAACCTCCGGAATGGGGGAGTAGTTACGAGGCGCACCGTAGGAACGCTGAGGCTGCTGCTGAGCGTTCTTCTTCTTACGGCGGCGGTACATCGCGTAACCGCCGGCACCAACAGTCGCCGCCGCGCCCACACCGAGCACACCGGTCACCACGCCCGAAGAGCTACCGCCCTTCTGAGCCTCGATACCCTCAACCGCGGCAAGAGCCGCACCCGAATAATCGCTGTTCTGCAGCTTCGGCTTGATGTAGTTCTGGTACACCTTCGTCTGCTGATCGCTCGAGAGGGTCTTCGTGCTACCCGCCAAGAAATACGCCTGGCGAGTCTCAGTAGCAATCACCAGCACCACATCGGCAGAACCCCAGTTATTCTTCGTGGCCAGCGCCTTCGTCCAGCTCGAAGAAGTAGACGGGTTCTCAAACTTATCGATGGTCACCACATGCAAATCCACGTTGTACTTCTTCGACAGAGCCGAAATCTTAGACTTCAGGGTAGCGGTATCACCCAAAGAGTTCGTGGAATCGTAGACGGTGGTGCCCGTAATCTGCATCGGGTCAGCAGCCTGCGCCGACGTACTCAAAAACGCAGAACCAGCCGGCAAAACCACCGGGGCACAAGAAAGACCTGCCGCCAGCACTGTGGCACCCAAGATAGTGCGCAGGCGAGGGCGTGCGGGACGAATCTGACGCGCAAAGGCGTGCTCGGTCATGGTCTTTCCTCCGTTGTCGTGAAGTATGAACGGACCTGCACTTCACGGCGTGCTTGTTCATCGCACACCTTAGTGCTGGTCACATTATTAGTGTAGCGGTGGCACAGGGGCACAACGGCACAGATACGAGAATATTGCGCCGCTGTTTGCCACCCGTTTACCGACTTCCCAGGGTTTATACAGGAAAGCCGGTATACAGGAAAGCCAGGGTCCAGCCTCATGCCAGACCCCGGCTCACCGGCTATTCAGTCGATTAGCGTCGACGCGCAATCTTCAGATTGCTCATCAGGTGCTCCACTACCTCCGCGGCATCAACATCGTGGATACTCTGCGCCACGCCGTTCACCACCTGCACCCGCGACGACGAGGCGAACATCCAGCCCAAGAACTGCACCGTATTCAGCAGCCTAGAACTGCGTTCTGCCTGCTTGCGCATCTGCGACCACAGGATGCGGGGGACCGGCACGTCACGGCCCCTATACTCCCGAGAGCTAGCACGAGCCTCCAGAAGCTCAGCGAGCGCCTCAATATTTTCGGTCAGCTCCTTCAGATCCTCATCCCCGGCAGAGGGGCCGACGTAATACCGCTCAACCAGGCTCAAAGGCATGTAACCGCTACAGCTACTCACCCACGCCAGCTTCAACCGCAGATTCTGCAGGCGAAGCACCTGCTGCAGAAGCCGCGAATGAGTGCGCAGCACCGACAGTGGCATGGGAGATAACTTCATCTCCTCCGAAAGCAGACCCTCGAAGGAGCCTTCCCCGGAAAACGCCTTATACGGATCCGAGACGCCCGTCAGAAGCACTGGTCCCTCGTAGTGAACGAACGCCAGAACCTCGGGAACACTCGAGAGGGAACGGATGCGCTCGCCAACGGTCGGCAGATTCTCCCCCTCGGGGGCGTACTGTTCGCGGCTGAACATCAACGTCTGGATAGGCTGCTCGGCAAGGTCGGGCGAGTCATGAGCAAGCGCCCGCAAATCGGTCACAACCTCCGCCAGAACGCCATCCTGCTCAACCTGCAGAAGCTCCTGAAGAAGCTCAATGACAGCGTTCGCCTGCAAGCTCAAGACCGCGGCGCAGAACTCCGCATCCTGAAGCTCAAGACGTACCTTCTCCAGGCGCTCTTCCAACGTGGACTGCACGCCCTTGAGCTCAAACTCGCTCAGCTGTTCCGGGCGGAGCATACGGTGCGTACCGTCCTCGCCGGGACGGTAGAAAAGCTCGCTATACTCCAACGCAGACTGAACACCCTTCAACGCCCGCTCTCGCAACTCGGGCAGAACATCAAAGGCGACTTCGGCCATCTCATTCCAGAGCTTGCCCTCATCAATTTTCGAATCCTTACGAACAGTCTTCTTCCAGGCCTCAGCAAGCTGCATAGCGCGGTCAAATTCGCTCAGCTCCACAAAAGCCGCCAGCTTCTGGGCGCTCTCACGCAGATAACGCACCGCGTACAGGCGGTCGCTCAAAGAATCCGGGAGGGCATCCTCCAGCAGACGCCACCGGAAGGTACGCTCAAAGAACTCTTCCGTCAGGCTAATGACGGTGGCGCTCAAAGAGAGCGCGTGGTCACGGGCAAAAGCGAAAGAACCCGGCACCTCCGCCAGACGAGGAAGGGACGTATAGAACTCCAACGCCCCGCTCAGCTTCAGCCGAGACGTCCGGATGGTCTCTTCCAGCCCGGCGGCAAGTACCGCGCGGTCAGCCTGTGCCGTCTCCTTGAAACTGTGCAGCGGAGAAACCTGCGCACGCTCCAGCGCCTGCAGGTTCATTACCGCACGCATGAGGTAGTTCTCCAGAATCCTGACCTGCTCCCAGCGCTGACGCTGATTCAGCGGAACATGATTCTCCTGCGTACCGACCAGCAGATGCTGCGGCACACCGCTAATCGACGGCAGCGCAAAGACTTCATCCTCAGATTTACTGGCAGAAAGCACCATGGGGTAGCGGCTGCGCTGTGCGTTCTCTAGAGGGGGAATGAGCTTGAAGTTGGTGCTCAAAGAGAATGGGTCGGAGGGTGCCGGGTTACTCTTGGGAGTCTGCTGGGCGGCCTCCTGTTGCGGGCGCTTTTCAGGCTGCGCCGGGGTGTTCTGGGGCATGCTCTGTTGCTCCTGGCTTTCTGCTGAATGGTTCTGCACCGAAGGGGTCTGCGCCGAAGAACCGGAGGCACCGCCCGCCTGCATCGGCTCCAGCGGGGACGGCGCCGCCACCGGCTGAGGAGGCTGAGGTGAGGCAGGCTGAGGCGAGGGCGCCTGAGTCTGCTGTGCCTGAGCCTGTTGAGCTTCGACAGCCTGATCCTGCTGCGGGGACTGTGCCTGGTTCTGGGGCGTCGCAGATATCGGGGCCTGCGTGGGGTTCGGTACCTGGTTCTGAACAGGACCCTGCGCCGGCTGCTGATTGCTGCTGCCGGGCTGTGCCGGTTTCGGTTGGTAGTGCATCGGGTAGCTCACCGCGCCCTGTACTTGCTGATTGGGCACCTGCTGAGGAGGCACAGACTGCGAAGGCGACTGCTGAGCGGGTGCCTGCTGAGGCGGCATTTGCTGATTCATCGCCTGGTTCTGCTGTTGCTGCAATACCTGCCGCCTAATCTCACGCGCGCGACGGCGCGACGGGCTCAACGACGCAAACAATGCCACCACCGCGCAGATCAGTACAAACAAAAGTAGCGCGTACAGGCGGGTTGCGCCGTCCAGCGAAGACCCCACCGCCGGTAGGGTCGACAATGCGCCAAGAAGAGCGAAAACAGCAGAAATAATCCTCATAACTTCACCATAACCCAGCTGTCCCCTGAACGCCCGCGGTACCGTTGCCTTACCGCATACTAAAAGGGAAGTAGCCGGGGTGCCGGGTACTCTCCGCCAGTGCTTTCCGCCAGCGCCTCCCGCACCCGCGTCACAGTTAAAAGACGATGCGGCGCAAGCCCTCATGCCGGGGCTCACGCCGCATCAATCATCACTCAACTCACTATCACACCCGGGTCGGTCCTCACACCGACCCTTCGGGACATACTGGGGATTCTCGCCCCTCCGGTGCAGGGCTCTCAACTCCTGCTCCGGAAAACTATCAAACTTTATGCGCTACCTACCGGCGGTCAATGCGTGGGTGGCAAGCGGCTGCGCCAACTCGGAGGCCTTCTCCGCACGATGACGGCGGTACACCATTCCCGAGCAACAAGCCACAATACCCGCACCGATACCGATGGAGCTTGCCAATACCGCACAGAAAATCAGGGTTCCGATCATCATGGGTTTCTCCTCGTGTTTGTCCTTTGCATTGGTTTTCGTTCCTACGTGTCTTCAACATTACGGACCGACTCTGTGCTGAAGCTGTGTATGCGGACGCATCATGCTGTGTAAACCGTGGAGAAAAACCGAGTGCTTTAAAAGAGAAGCCTGGGAGCGACGAAAAATAGCGAATAAAGCCCCAAAATAAACCAGCCGCCGTGTGAATCGCCGAGCACCTCAGACCGGCTAATCGGTACCAAATGAAGGGGGATGAGAAAAATTCCCAGGGAACTCCCCGAAAACCAACAGCGAAAAGATATCGAACGCCCTAAAACACCCTCTACAGTAGAAAGATAGCGTGCGCCCAGGGTGACGCATACGCACGACTTCTAGGAGAACTCATGACTCAAAACAACGGATGGTCTTACGGCGGCAATGATGGCGTCACGGACGCAACCCGTCCCATGCAGAACGTCAGCGGACAGGCAGGCTATCAGTCTGCAAACCAGCAGCAGGGTCAGAACGCATACCCGCAGGCATACGCTTCTCCCGGCTACACCTACCCCCAGGCAGCTGCCGCTCAGGTTGCTGCGGCACAGTCTGCACCCCAGGACACCAACAATAACAAGCGTTACGGCGCCGGTGTTGTGCTCACCGCGGCTCTGCTAGCAGCCCTCGTTGGCGGCGGCGTCGGTGCTGGCGTCGGAGGCGGTATCGCGGCGTCGAACAACAGCTCCTCCAGCTCTTCCTCCCGCGGCTCCGTTAGCTCCAATATCAGCAACTCCTCCACCGTGGCAGGCGTAGCAGAAACCGCGAAGAAGGTCCTGCCCTCTACCGTGACTATTGTTGCTTCGAACGGTTCCTCCTCCGGCGGCGGTAGTGGCGTCATCCTCGACAAGGAAGGCCACATCCTCACCAACCACCACGTGGTCACCCTCGAATCTTCCAGGGAAGCATCCACCATTGAGGTGCGTCTGAGCGATGGCACCGTGCGCACCGCATCCGTGGTGGGCCTGGACGCAGCCGCTGACCTGGCGGTCCTGAAGATTAGCCCCTCCGGCCTGGACCTGCAGCCCATCGCCTGGGGCGACTCCTCCAAGCTGGTCTCCGGCGAGGCCGTGGTTGCCCTCGGCGCGCCGTATCGCCGTAGCGAATCGGTGACCGCCGGCGTAGTCTCGAACGTCAACCGTGTGCAGCCCGCTGACGCAAAGGGCCAGAACTACATCCCCATGATTCAGGTTGATGTGCCCATCAACCACGGTAACTCCGGTGGCCCGCTGGTGAACCTCAAGGGCGAACTGGTCGGCATCAACGCACAGGGCCAGGCAAGCCAGGACGGTGGTGCCGCTGACGGTATGGCGTTCTCCATTACCTCCAACTACGCCAAGCGCATCTCCTCCGAGATCATCGCCAAGGGCAAAGCAACTCACGGCTACCTGGGCGCGAGCGTGAAGAACAGCCCCGCAGACACCGGTTCGGGCTCCTCCAAGCTCATCCCCGGTGGCGTTGAAATTGCCTCGGTGGAGTCTAATAGCCCCGCCGCAAAGGCAGGTCTGCGTGCCGGCGATGTGGTGCTTGAAGCCGACGGTCACGCCGTGAACAAGAGCGAAGAGCTCAACGGTACCGTTCGTGCCGCGGCGGCAGGCTCCGATCTGAAGCTGAAGATTAAGCGTGGCTCCTCCACCCAGGACATCACCGTGACCCTGGGCGACGCCGACAGCCAGAAGTAAATAGCCAGAAGTAAAACGCCTCTCGCTCCTGAACGTTGAAGGGGTACGGCTGAGAAGCACCCGCTCAGCTGGCTCTAACGTTCAGCAAGAACGCAACACGGCGTACGCAAAGAAAGCTCCCACCCCATACGCGGGGTGGGAGCTTCTTTCGTTAGTACAGCAAAGTACATTGGTGTCGCAGATAGGGGCAGGTTAGACGCCCTCGAGAACCTCACCCACGCGCTTCCGCAAAGCCGGGACAACCTCCTGCTCGAACCACGGGTTCTTCGCCTGCCACCTAAAATTCAGCGGCGAAGGATGCACCAGCGGCAGAAACTTAGGAAGATAAGACTCCCACGCACGAACCGTCTCCGTCAGGTTCCTCTGCGCCTTTGGGGCGTGCACACCATCCAGGTAGTGCTTCTGAGAGTAAGCCCCCACCAGCAGAATCAGCTGCACATCCGGCATCAGCTCCAGAAGCTGCGGATGCCACTTCTGCGCGAAATTCTTACGCGGAGGGTTATCGCCGTGCGCGCCCTTACCCGGGTAATAGAAATCCATCGGCAACAGCGAAATCAGGTCGGGGTTATAGAACTGCTCATCCGTCACGCCCATCCACTCGCGCAACTTCACGCCGCTCGGGTCATTCCACGGGATACGGCTCTCCTGCGCGGCACGCCCAGGCGCCTGACCAATCACCACAATACGAGCATGAGGCGACGCCGAATAAACCGGCTCCCAACCCTGCTCCGTGAACTCCCTATTCTGCGGGTCCAGGCGAATCTGCTCAGCCAGGGGAGGAGTAGTCTCCAGAATCTGCTGAACCAGAGGTTCCGGCAGATTATGGTGTGCTGCAACCATGCTAGATGGCGCCTCCCTCAAAACCGTTCTGACGCCACGCCTCAAAAATCGCAATGGACGCGGAGTTCGCCAGGTTCAGCGAACGGCGGCCCGGCTTCATCGGAATCTTTACGCGCTCGGTCACGTGCGGGTCCTGCTGAACCTCGGCGGGCAGACCCACCGACTCCGGACCGAACATGAAAACGTCACCAGGGTGGTACTCAATATCAGCGTACGAGGTCGAGGCGGTCGTCGTGAACGCAAAAACACGCTCCGGAGCGAGAGCCTCCCACGCGTCTTCGAGGGTCTCGTGCACCGTCACCACAGCAAGGTCGTGGTAGTCCAGACCGGCACGGCGCAGGTGCGCATCATCAAAGTTGAAGCCCAGCGGCTTGACCAGGTGCAGCTCAGCGCCGGTAATCGCCGACAGGCGAATCGCGTTGCCGGTATTGCCGGGAATTTCAGGGGTATAGAAAAGAATCTTGAACACGTTCCTAAGTGTACCGCGCAGCCACCGAGCGTCCCTCGAATAGCCCCCTGAATAGCCCTGACCAGTCCCCGAACAGCACCGGGAGTAGCGCTCGCAGACCGAACCGCAGGTGAACACGCCTAGAAGAGGCAAGATAGAGCGCGATAAAATAAGCGAGGCGAAAAACCGCCAAACAACCCAGCAGGAGGAACCATGAGCGCAGAAACCAACCGTCAGAACGGCCGCGTCTACCTCGACCACGCCGCCACTACCGACGTACTGCCCGCCGCCATCGACGCCATGGTCGAACAGATGCGCAACGGCGGCAACCCCTCCTCCCTGCACGCCGTAGGACGCGACGCCCGCGCCACCGTCGAGTACGCCCGCGAACGCATCGCTCGCGCCATTGGCGCCGACCCCGCCGAGGTTATTTTCACCTCCGGCGGCACCGAGGCGGACAACCTCGCGGTCAAGGGCATCTACTGGAAGCGCCGCGAAGAAGACCCGCAGCGCACCCGAATTCTCGTCTCATCCATTGAGCACCACGCCGTGGAAGAAACCTGCGAATGGCTCGAAAAGGCAGAAGGCGCGCAGCTCGAATGGATCCCCGTGGATGAGCACGGCAGCGTCAACCCGCAGACCGTGCGCGAGCTTATCGAGAAGAACCCCGAAGACGTTGCGCTCGTGACCGTCATGTGGGCGAACAATGAGGTCGGCACCGTACAGCCGATTCCTGAGATCGCCGCTATCGCCGCTGAATACGGCATTCCCGTGCACTCGGACGCGGTCCAGGCGTTCGGCGCGGTGCCCATCGACTTCCACGCCAGCGGGGTAGCGACCCTCGCGATTTCTGGCCACAAGATTGGCGGCCCTATGGGTATTGGCGCGCTGGTCGCCACCCGCGCCGTGCAGCTGACCCCCGTGCTTCACGGAGGCGGTCAGGAACGTTCCGTACGCTCCGGCACCATCGACGCGCCAGCCATCGCAGGATTCGCAGAGGCCGCCGTGCACTCGGTCGAGAACCTCCCCGAGGAATCCGCCCGCATTGCCGCGCTACGCAACGAACTCGTTGCGGCAATTAGCGCGCTCATCCCGCAGGCGCACCTGAGCGGCGAAAACCCGCTCACCGAAGAGTACCCGGGTCAGAAGCGACTGCCCGGCAACGCCCACTTCACCTTCGAAAACGCCGAAGGTGACACCCTGCTCTTCCTGCTGGACATGCAGGGCATCAGCAGCTCCACCGGCTCCGCCTGCAACGCCGGGGTGACCCGCCCCTCCCACGTGCTCATGGCAATGGGTATGGACGAAGACACCGCCCGCAGCGCCCAGCGATTCACCCTCGGCCACTCCACCACCGGAGCCGATATTGCGCGCCTCATCGCGGCACTACCCGCCGCCTACGAACAGGCAGCTAAGGCTGGTTTGTCCTCGCAGCTGCCGGACGCCTCCCGCTGGCACTAAAAGGCAGAAGAGAAAATACCGAACCGCTCTCAGCCTGCAATCTCAGCGTTCGCTGAGGGCGGGCTGAGGGTGCACTGCCCAATATCCCGCCGAGCCCCTGCGTACAATGGATAGCTACAGTAACGGAAAGCGCGCCCACACAGGGCACGCTCCGAACGTTCCTAGAGGCTCAACACAACAGAAGGATAGGCAGTGAAAATTCTTGCAGCTATGAGTGGCGGCGTTGACTCCGCAGTCGCCGCAGCCCGCGCCGTAGACGCAGGACACGAAGTAGTCGGCGTTCACCTCGCCCTATCCCGCATGCCCGGTACCCTACGCACCGGCTCCCGCGGCTGCTGCACCCTCGAAGACTCCATGGATGCCCGCCGCGTCTGCTCCCAGCTGGGCATCCCCTTCTTCGTCTGGGACTTCTCCGAACGCTTCAAGGAAGACGTGGTCGACGACTTCATCTCCGAATACGAAGCTGGACGAACCCCCAACCCCTGCATGCGCTGCAACGAAAAGATCAAGTTCGCCGCGCTGCTCGAACGCGCCCTCGCCCTCGGCTTCGACGCCGTGGTGACCGGCCACTACGCCCGCGTCATCACCACCGAAGACGGCAACCGCGAACTGCACCGCGCCGCCGACTGGGCTAAGGACCAGTCCTACGTGCTCGGCGTGCTCACCCACGAACAGCTCAAGCACGCCTGGTTCCCCCTGGCGGACACCCCCTCCAAGGCACAGGTACGTGCGGAGGCGGCAGAGCGTGGCTTCTCCGTGGCGAAGAAGCCGGACTCCTACGACATCTGCTTCATCCCCGAAGGCGACACCCGCGCCTGGCTGGGTGACCACATCACAATGCGCCCCGGCCTCATCAAGGACACCCACGGTGAGGTGCTCGGCGAGCACCCCGGCGCGCAGGCATACACCGTAGGCCAGCGCAAGGGTCTGGCGTTGGGCCGCCCCGCCGCCGACGGCAAGCCCCGCTTCGTGTTGGAGGTGCGCCCCAAGGAGAACGAAGTCATCGTCGGCTCCCGCGAGCTGCTCGCCGTGCACGAAATCCGCGGTATCCGTGCCACCTGGGCGGGTGTACCCGTGGAACAGGCGGCACGCTTCCTGGAAGAGCCCGCGCAGCTGGGCGCCCGCAGTGAAGAGTTCGAGGTGACCGCGCAGGTGCGTGCGCACGCTGACCCGGTCCGCGCCAAGGCGTACATGACCTGGGCGCCCGACCCCGAAGCTGAAGAAGAAGGCGCGCTGCGCCTGGAAACCGTGGTGCGCCTGCTGGATCCGCTCTCCGGTGTGGCACCGGGACAGACCATGGTGCTCTACCAGGGCACCCGCGTGCTGGGCCAGTCCACCATTGCCCGCGCCTACTCGCTGGACCGCGAAGACATTCAGGAAACCCTGAGCGCCAACTCCCAGCAGTAGACACCCCCGCGGCTTGCCCCAACCACACCGCAGCCGCACCGCATAGAAGACCATATTTGATCCGAGGAGAAACCGATGACCGCCGAGAACACGTCCTGCGAATTTGACCCCCACGCCACCTCCATGGGCGATGAAGTCGCACCGGAGGTCTACGAGGAGCTCTTCGCCATGCGCCGCTCCATCGACAACTTCGACGCAGCGCTGGTGCACATCCTCGCGGAGCGTTTTCAGGCGACCAAGCGCGTGGGCATCCTGAAGGCGAAGCACAACCTGCCCGCCGGTGACCCCGGCCGTGAAGAGGCACAGATCGCTCGCCTGCGTGCCATGGCGAAGGAATCCAGCCTGGACCCGGAGTTCGCGGAGAAGTTCCTGAACTTCATTATTTCTGAGGTGATTCGCCACCACGTGCGCATCGCAAACGAGCGCGCCGAACAGGACGGCGAGGCAACTGAAGCCGAGAAGCCCGAAGACTAGTACCGCGCTACTTTCGCATCATTGCGTTTGAACCTGTACGCCATCTGATTCCTCTGGATAAACCCCTATGCCCGCTCAATCTTCCAACCGCCAGAACGCCCGCACCGAACCGATGCCGGAGCGCCTGCTCCTGCCCGGTGAGTACCGCGCCCCCGAGGGGGACGAGCTGACCGAACAGGACCTCGCCGCGCTCGCCACTGAGCGTCCGCTGGTGCGTGCTAGCGGCCTGGGCGATTTTCCCGGTGACGATTTGGGCGAAGCGATGGCCCGAGTAGAGGGCGAGCTGGGTTCTCCACACCTGCCGTTCTTGCCGCATCTACCGGCACGGGGCTGGCGGAGTACTCCTCTGGCGCGCACCCTGGCGGTGTGCGAGGGGCTCGCCTTTGACGGTGCCTCGTTTGGTTGGCGCATGGTGCATAGCGGCGGCAGGGGAGCGCGCGAGTCTGCCCTGGCACAGGATCGTCTGCTCTCGGATATTAACCTTCTCGCTGATCGCGTGGGCGCGCAGAAGAAACGTTTTGGCTCCGGACAGGACACCGCCCCGGTGTATAAGATTCAGCTGGTCGGCCCGCTGACCCTTGCCGCGAGCATCTACCTGCCCGGCGGTGAGCGTGCTATCAGCGATGCCGGGGCGAGCCGCGACCTGCTGGAGTCGTTCCTGGAGGGTCTGGAGCGCTGGGTGGAGTCTCTGCGCGAGGCTCTGCAGGCTCCGCGGGCACTGATTGCCGTACAGCTGAATGAATCGGAGTTTCAGCGTCTGCTGGAGGGCTCTATCCCTACCGTGAGCGGTTTCCGCTCCCTGTCGGCGTTGCAGCCTCACTACTATCAGCAGGTGTACCGCCGTGTGGCGGAGCGTTTCGCGGAGCTGAACCTGCAGCTCATCCTTGATGTGGACGGCACCGCGCTCAAGCCGGTGCAGGAGCTGAAGTTGCTGAGCCAGGCGCGTCCTACCCTTGATGCTTTGGCGCTGGTGAAGGCGATGCAGGTTGAGGGCGCCGCCCCCTGCGCTTTGCTGTTGCATCCTGATCGCGCCCGCCCGAAGGGGCCTGGCACGCTGCATGTTCCGCCGCTGAGCGACCCGCGTTCATGGGAGCCCGTGGCGCAGCTTCTGGAGGCGAATGCTCAGCTGTGGCTTCCGGTGGTGACCTCTGTGCGGGTACCTGATCAGGTTCGTCGCCTGTACAGCCTGTGGCGTGAGGTTGGTCTTGAATCTGCTCAGCTGAGCGCGGTGGGTTTGATGCCTGATGAGCGTATTCAGGGCGGTTCCGCGTCTGCTGGGGCGGCTTCGGGTACGGTGAGTGTGCTGGATGCCACAGCTTCCCTGGCTCGTGTGACAGAGTGTGCCCGTGCATTGGCTGAGTGCGCGGTATGATTAGATAATCAGCATTTTTATGTAAGTATTTACGACAATTCTTTAGGGAGGTACTGTGAGCGCAAGCGATGCACACACCATTTTGGTGGTTGATGACGATGATGCTCTGGCGGAAATGATTGGCCTCGTGCTCGCGCAAGAGGGCTTTAACGCTGTTTTCTGTGAAAATGGTGCACGCGCTTTTGAAACTTTTATGCGTTCCACTCCCGATTTGGTGCTTTTGGATTTGATGCTTCCTGGCATGAACGGTATTGAAGTGTGCCAGCAAATTCGTCGTTCTTCTAATGTGCCGATTATTATGTTGACCGCTAAAAGCGACACTGAAGATGTTGTTAAGGGTCTTGAGGCTGGCGCTGATGATTACATTGCGAAGCCTTTTAAGCACGCTGAATTGTTGGCGCGTATTCGTACTCGTTTGCGTCCGCGTGAGAGCCGCCAGCTGGTGGTGTCTATTGGCGATATTGTCATGGATATGGACGGTCGTACCGTCAAGTACCACAGTACTGAGGTTCCGATGACTCCTCTGGAGTTTGACCTGTTGGCTGCGCTGGTGCGTCACCCGGGTCAGGCCTTGAGCCGTCAGGAACTGCTGGACATGGTCTGGGGTTACACTGATGTGAGCGATTCGCTGGTAAACGTGCACGTCCAGCGTTTGCGCGCTAAGTTTGATGAGCTGGGTGCGGATCGTTTTATTCAGACGGTTCGTGGCGTTGGCTATAAGATTCCGACCGAGCTGGTGGGATCTTCCGGTAGCTAATCGGAACCTATTCATAGGCGAAGGGATAACCTGATTGTCTGTTGCGAAGTCGAGCCATGAGCACGGCGCTTTGACGGCGGAGGCGGTAGCCTCCGCCTCTTCGCGTACCCGCACTTCCAAGCCGCGTAAGGCGAAAAAGCAGAGTAGTAGGAGCCTGATGCAGCGCGCTCAGCGTCTGTGGAAGGAATCTCTGCAGTTCCGTGCCTTGGGTACTGCGGGCATCATGATGTTCCTGAGCTTCTTGATGGTGGGTTGGTCCTTGTCGAGCCAGATTGCGACGAGTCTTTTTGAGAATCAGAAGGGTCAGGCGCTGGCGGAATCGGAGAGTGGTTTCCGTAACGTTCAGAGCGTGCTGGACTCCTCTGAGGCCCGTAGTGACAGCGAAATTCGCCGTAATGTGAGCCGTACCCTGACCGTGCTGGATGCGGGTAGTTCGGGTAAGCGCAATTGGATTCTTGTGCCTTTGGAAGGTCAAGGTAAGCAGGGTTTTATTCCTGAGCAGAGCAGTAATAATTCTTTGAATTCTTCGAGTATTCCGAATGATTTCAAACAAACTGTTCGCGATAAAGATGGTATTTTCTGGCAGACGTCTACGGTGACTACTGTCGAAAATAATCGTGAGCGTACCTATCCGGTGCTTATTGTTGGTACACATATTTCTATTTCTCAGAACCCTAATTACGGTTTGTTCCTTGTGTACGATATGACGGATTCTTCCGCCACGATTGCGCATATTAACTTTGTTCTTTTTGGTGGTTTCTGCGCGCTGCTTGCTGTGGTGCTTTCTGTGGTGTGGATTGTGACTCGTTTTGTGGTCCGCCCGATTACGCAGACCGCTATTACTGCGGAGAAGCTGGCTGCTGGCGACCTGGATCAGCGTGTGTCTGTACACGGTGAGCATCAGGCGGCGCGTCTGGGCTATTCCTTCAACCTGATGGCTGACTCGCTGCAGGAGAAAATTGTTCAGCTGGAGCGCCTGTCGACTCTGCAGCAGCGCTTTGTGTCTGACGTGTCGCATGAGTTGCGTACTCCGCTGTCGACGGTGCGTTTGGGTACTGAGCTTCTGTACGATACGCGTGACGAGATGGAGCGCACGCAGAGCCGCACCGTGGAGCTTCTGCACGATCAGGTGGATCGTTTCCAGTCGATGCTTTCTGACCTGCTGGAGATTTCTCGTTTCGATGCCGGTAGCGCAATGCTGACCATCGACACTGAAGACTTCATGCGTGTGCTGTCGAATATTCTGCAGGAGGCTCTGCCGCACCTGGAGCGCACGAATACTAAGCTGAACGTGCATACGAGCCATGAGAGCATCATGGTGGATATGGACCGCGTGCGTATTGAGCGTGTGCTCCGTAACCTGCTGTACAACGCGATTGAGCACGGCGAGTCCCGCCCGATTGACGTGTACGTGGGTGCGAATGCCACGAACCTGGGTGTTGCGGTGCGTGACCACGGTATCGGTCTGTCTGAGGATGAGGCTGTTCAGGTGTTCAACCGTTTCTGGCGTGCTGATACTTCGCGTAAGCGCACCCTGGGCGGTACGGGTCTGGGTCTGTCGATTGCTGCTGAGGATGTGCGTCTGCACGGCGGCACGATTGAGGCGTGGGGCGAGAAGGGCCGCGGTGCCTGCTTCACGATAAACCTGCCGCTAATTCACGGTGCGCCTTTGGGTGAGTCGCCGGTTTTGGTGACGGGTGAGCCTGAGGCGAGTGCGCATCGTTCGGCAACCGCGAAGGATACGCTGCCCAATATTGCTCCTCGAACGAATATTGAGGATGCCCTCTAAAGGTCGGTAGGAGAGGGCTCCGGTTCCTGCCTAAGGCATCTGTCATAGAGCGGGAGATTGGGGCCGAGGATTGGGATGGGCGTGATTGTATTTGCGCTTATCCTTGCGTATTTGCACTGTTCACCCAGTACAATCAATGCAGATATGTTTTCACGGTGTTGCTATTTCGTCGTGGTTATCTTTTCACCATGTTGCGATGGCCTGCAACGGTAGTTGGTGATTGTTTGTCTTTGTTCGTAGAGGAAGGTTAAGACCTCCATGGCTCACAGGGCTATTGTTTCTCGACGCGCCGCGCTGTCTTGGGGTGCGGTGTCTTTGGCGACGCTCGTGAGCTCTTGCGCGGGTCTTCCTTCGAATGATCGAGTGACTCAGCACAGCAGCGGTCTGGATGTGAAGAGCGTGAATACTTCTCCGGCGCGTGCGCCGGGACCGCTGGCGGGTGCTACCCCCGAGGCGATTATTGAGGGCTTCGTGCGTGCTGGTGTGGATAGCATCGAGAATTATGCTGTGGCGCGCCAGTATTTGAGTTCTTCTTTTGCGCGCCGTTGGAATCCTATGGGCACGACTCGCGTGTACCGTAATACGGTGCAGCCTCGCAGTGACGATAGTGGAGCTGCCGAGGGTACCTACCATGTGCGTTTCCAGCAGACGGCGACTGTAAATAGTCAGGGTATTACGAGCACCTTCCCTGAGGCTCAGACTGAGACTCAGGACTTCACCATGGTTATGGAAGATAACCAGTGGCGTATTAGCTCCTGCCCGGATGGTCTGTGGCTGGATGGTGCCGAGTTTGAGCGCGTGTTTAGCCCGTGCCGCCTGTACTTCTACGATCGTGCGTTCCGTTATGCTGTGCCGGATATTCGTTGGTTCCCGCATACGGACCGCTATTTTGAGTTGCTGGTGCGTACGCTGATGGCTGGCCCCGCCTCCTACCTGAAGGATGTTGCGTTCTCGGCGTTGAACGAGTCGATGAGCCTTGAGACAGCGACCATGAGCGATAACCAGGATGTGCTGGTTCGCCTCTCGGGTGAGCACCTGGACGATAACCGTTTGGCGCGTGTGCGTGAGCAGATTATGCACGGCTTGGAGAACTTCTCGGGTCTGGGCAAGACTGAGGTTTTCTATAACGGCACTCTGATTCCTGAGAACGCGCCGAGTGGCTTCTCTGCGGTGAAGCTGAACCCGGGTGTTCCTGCCCGCACGGTTGCTATTAATTCGAACGGCCAGATGGTGGCGCGTGATGATTATATGAGCAATGCGGGCGAGCAGCTGCTTCTGCGTGGCGTGAGCCAGTTGAGCTCCCCGGCGATGGGCTACACTGCGGATGTTTACGCCTGCTTGGCGAATGATGCCGCGAGCCTGTACACGGTGTATCAGGGTACTGCCCGCCGCGTGTGGCAGAGTACCGCGCTGACTGCCCCCAGTTTTGACGCGTACGGTTGGGTGTGGGCTGCCGATGGTACGGGCGTTGTGCGTGCGTTCAAGCCGGACTCTGAGGACGCGAATGAGCGCGAGCGCGGCGTGGATATTGGTCTGTCGTGGCAGCGTAATTTGAGCTTTACGAGCGTGAACGTCTCTCACGATGGTGCGCGCATGGCGATTGTGGCGTCTACTGAGGGCGCGTCGGCTGTGATTATTTCCGGTATTGTGCGTGATGATGCCGGCAAGCCTCTGCGCCTGACGGAGATGGTGCGTCTGAGCTCTTCGGTGACTCCGCGTAATGCCCGCTGGGCTGGCGACCAGAGCGTCGTGGTGGTGAACGTGAAGAACGGTGAGTCTGAGGTGATTTCCCTCAGCGGTGAAGAGACGAAGCTGGACCGTCTGGATGGTGTGATGACCATTTCGACGGCGGATAATACGTCGAACATTATTGCCCACCGTTCTGACGGTTCGTGCTACCTGATGGAGGAGCGCGGCTGGATCCGTCTGGATACGACCCTGCACGAGATTAGTTACGCCGGTTAGCCTCGGGCACCGGGTATAGCGCGCGGAAAGGTTGCTTTCGGTGAGTTCAGGACAGCGTGGTTTGAACGAGCCCGTGAACGGGTCCCTGAGCAAGTCTCTGACCGGGCTTGCGGGCGCTCTCAAGAGCGCCGGCGGGTCTTTGGGTGAGGTTCTGATGCCGCGTACCTGCCCGTGTTGTGCGGTGCCGGTTGCCTATGGTGCAGGTTCGCCGCTGTGTGAGGCGTGTCTGCCGCAGCTGCATTCGGCGTTGGCTCGTGTGGAACAAGTACAGGTTCTGCAGCCTCTGTCTTCTGGCGACTGCGCTACTGGCGGAGGTGCCCCTGAAGTGCGTGCGGCATCCCGTTATGAGGGGATCATGCCGCGTGCGCTGCTGGCGTTGAAGAACGCCGGTCGTACTGATTTGCTGCCCCTGCTGGGCGAGGGCTTGGCGCGTAGCGTGTATGAGCTTCTGCGCACTCACCGGGAGGAGCTTCAGGCTGAACCCGGTTCTTCTGAGCCTGTTGAGGTTCTGCTGGTCCCGGCACCGTCGTCTGCGCAGAGTGTGCGCCGCCGCGGCTATGCGCCGGCGAATCTTTTGGTGCAGGAGGCGGTGCGTCAGCTCAACCGGCGTTTGCCCGCCTCGGTGCGGGTGCGCGCTGTGGACGTTATCGGGTACGCTCCTCGCACGCGGCGGGGGAGCGGCGCCTCCATTATTTCTGATGCGATTTCCGGTGCGCAGAACGAGCAGAAGGGCCTGGGCGCTGTGGGTCGTGCCGAGCGGATGCACGGTGCCTTGCGCGTCATGGAACCTGCCCTGTGCGCGGGTCGGGTGAGCATTATCTGTGATGACGTGGTGACGACCGGTGCGACTGCCTCCGAGATGGTGCGCGTGCTGCAGGAGGCGGGTTCGCGGGTGCTGGGTGTGTGCGCTGTGGCGGCGGTACCGAAAAAAGCTCAGACATAGCGTTTCCTGTAGTTAGTTGCAAGAGATACACGATGTTTAGCTGTTAAAGTTCACAGACCGACGAATAGCTATTATTTGGGCTAAATATTTGTCATATCTAGTGATATAAACCATGTTTCGTACTAAAATAAATACAAGGGAACGGCATTGGAGTCGAACCCCCGTACCGGGTCCAACCGGACGCGGTATAAGCCCCCAACCTGGAGGGAATGATCGTGGAAGTCAACATCTACGGCCGCAATATCAAGGTCACCGAACGCCTGGAAGAATACGTGAACGACAAGGTTCAGAAGTTCGCGCAGCTCGGCGATAACGTGAAGGACATCGACGTCAAGTTCAGCAAGGACGGTCACCTGGGTGGCGAGTCCATCCGCGTTGAGATTACCGTTGTTGGTACCGGCCCTGTCCTCCGTTCCGAAGCCCAGGGTCACGACAAGTTCGCGGTCTTCGATGAAACCTACGGCAAGCTCCTGGAGCGTCTGCGCCGTGCACGTGACCGCCGCAAGCTGCACAAGCGCGGTGGCAAGCACCCCGTCTCCGTGGCGGACGCTACCGGCTCGATTCCCGTGGTTACCGAAGCAATTACCGAGATTCTGTTGCCGGATGTTCCGGTTGAAGAAGCAGCATTCGACAACAGCGAGGTCACCCTCGCCGACGAAGCCGCATCTCCCATCGAGATTCGCCACAAGAGCTTCAAGGGCGAGCGTCTGACTCCCGCAGAAGCTGTTGACCGTATGGAACTGGTCGGCCACGACTTCTACCTGTACATTGACAGCGAGACCGGCGCACCGGCTGCGGCATACCGCCGTAAGGGTTGGAGCTACGGCATCATTACTCTGGACAACGAGTAAAACTAACGTACCTGCTGACTGCTGAGACGTAAGCCCCCTGGGGCCTATAGCTCAGCAAACAGGCTCAAGACCCGGGCGGTCTGGGAATACACACCGTGTTTCTCCAGGCCCCCGGGTTTTCTTTGCCCTCCACACAACCGTTTCTTCCGCTGGATGGGTCGGCTCCGCCTCAACCGGAGGGTGAAAGATTCGAGTGTCACCAAATGTCACCTCGTGGGCGCACAGCGTAAAAAAGAGCTCGGACGGGCGAATTAGGCGGCTCTGCCATACAATATGTAGGAAGGCCTCACCGCGCGCACTTTCGCGCGCCCTTGGTGAGGGTACCGAAACAAGCAAGGAGTAGAAGCTCAGTGGCATCTTTCTTGGAGAAAATCCTCCGAACCGGCGATAAGAGGGTTCTGCGACAGCTCGAAGCGTACACTAAGGCGGTGAACTCGCTCGAGGACAGCTTCGCATCGATGACCGATGAGGAACTGCGAGCAGAGACCGACAAGTTCCGCGAGCGCGTCAAGGACGGCGAATCCCTCGATATTCTGCTGCCGGAGGCCTTCGCGGTAGTCCGTGAAGCGTCCAAGCGCACCCTGGGCAAGCGCCACTACGACGTCCAGCTGATGGGTGGCGCGGCACTGCACCTGGGCAATATTGCCGAAATGAAGACCGGTGAGGGTAAGACCCTCGTCGCGACCCTGCCCGCATACCTGAACGCCCTGAGCGGCAAGGGTGTGCACATTGTGACCGTGAACGACTACCTGGCTGAGTACCAGGCGAACCTCATGGGTCGCGTGTTCCGCTTCCTCGGTATGGAGTGCGGCGTGATTCTGTCCTCCATGGAGCCGGACGAGCGTCGTAAGCAGTACGCCGCGGACATCACCTACGGTACGAACAACGAGTTCGGCTTCGACTACCTGCGCGACAACATGGCCTGGACCGTGGAGGAGCAGGTTCAGCGTGGCCACAACTTCGCCATTATCGATGAGGTCGACTCCATTCTGATTGATGAGGCGCGTACCCCTCTGATTATTTCCGGCCCCGCCGCTGGTGAGGCAAACCGCTGGTACGCAGAGTTCGCGCGCATTGCCGCAACCCTGCTCAAGCGCGGTGAAGACTACGAAGTAGACGAGAAGAAGCGCACCGTCGGCATCCTCGAATCCGGCATTGATAAGGTGGAAGACCACCTGGGTGTGAAGAACCTCTACGAATCGAAGAACACCCCGCTCATTGGCTTCCTGAACAACTCCATCAAGGCGAAGGAGCTGTTCACCAACAACAAGGACTACGTGGTCATTGACGGCGAGGTCCTGATTGTTGACGAGCACACCGGTCGTATTCTGCCGGGCCGCCGCTACAACGACGGCATCCACCAGGCGATTGAGGCGAAGGAAGGCGTCGAAATCAAGCCTGAGAACCAGACCATGGCGACCGTGACCCTGCAGAACTACTTCCGCATGTACGACAAGCTGTCCGGCATGACCGGTACCGCGGAAACCGAAGCGGCAGAGTTCATGAACACCTACGAGCTCGGCGTGGTGCCCATCCCCACCAACAAGGGTGTGCAGCGCATCGACAACCCCGATAAGGTGTACCGCGACGAAATCGCCAAGTTCAAGGCAGTGGTCAAGGACATTAAGGAACGCCACGAAAAGGGCCAGCCGATTCTGGTGGGTACCGCAAGCGTGGAGAACTCCGAGTACCTGTCCCGCCAGCTGGCGAAGGCTGGTGTGCGCCACGAGGTGCTGAACGCGAAGAACAACGAGCGTGAGGCTGCTATTGTTGCGCAGGCGGGCCGTAAGGGTGCCGTCACCGTGGCAACCAACATGGCTGGTCGTGGTACCGACATTATGCTCGGCGGTAACCCCGAATTTGAGGCCGTCGAGAAGATGCGTGAGCTCGGCCTGGACCCGAACACCAACTCTGAGGCGTACGAGGCACGCTGGCCCGAGGTTCTGAAGGCCTGCGAAGACGCCGCTAAAGAAGAGCACGATGAAGTCACCAAGCTCGGTGGCCTGTACGTGCTCGGTACTGAGCGTCACGAGTCCCGCCGTATCGACAACCAGCTGCGCGGTCGTTCCGGCCGTCAGGGCGACCCGGGCGAGTCCCGCTTCTACCTGTCGCTGACCGACGAACTGATGCGCCTGTTCAACACCGGCATGGCAACCCGCCTCATGGCGGCAGCCCCCGAGGACTCCGCACTGGACTCCAAGATCGTCAGCCGCGCTATCGCTACCGCACAGGCAAACGTTGAGGGCCGTAACGCTGAGCAGCGTAAGAACGTGCTCAAGTATGACGACGTGCTCAACCGCCAGCGTGAAGCGATCTACAAGGACCGCGGCCGCATCCTGCACGGTGACGACCTGAAGGAACAGATTTCCGGTTTCGTGGACGAGGTGCTGACCACCATCATTGACGCCCGAGTCTCTGAAGGCCACGCCGAGGACTGGGACTTCGACGAGCTCTGGAGCGCCCTCAAGCAGGTGTACCCCATCTCCATTACCGTGGACGACCTCGCAGAGGACGCCGGCGACCGCACCAAGATCACTCGCGACCAGATCGTGAAGGAAGTCTTGGCGGACGCACACCTCATCTACGAAGAGCGTGAAAAGAGTGTCGGCGAAGAGAGCATGCGCGAAATCGAACGCCGCGTCATGCTGTCCGTCATCGGTGAGCGCTGGCCCGAGCATCTGTACGAGATGGAATACCTCAAGGAAGGTATCGGTCTGCGTGCGATGGCTCAGCGTGACCCGCTGGTCGAGTACCAGCGTGAAGGTTACGACATGTACCAGGCGATGCTCGGCGCGATCCGCGAAGAGACCGTGACCTACCTGTTCAACCTGGACCTGTCCAAGCAGCGTACCCAGGCTTCTGCCGTGCGCCTGGCTGAGCCTTCGCGCCCGAAGTTCCTGCAGTACTCCGCCCCGGATGAGGACGGCCACGAGCAGGTTCACGTGGAACGCTCGAAGGACAAGTAGCCTCAGCGTAAAAGCTGACGCACCGCAAAGCGTGAAAAGAGCATGAAGCACAACAGCGAGGGTGCGAATCCAAGACCGGATTCGCACCCTCTCTGTGTGTCTGTGTGTGTTTTGTAGAGGAGAGCGGGGGAAGCCTTAGTCTTCGTCAACCCGGCTCTGCGGCTGCTCGATGGAGGTAATCAGCCACATGCCGTGAATCAGGCGCATCTGCATGGTCACCACACGCACCCTATCCGCACAACGCAGCAACGCAACCACCTCGTAGAGCTCATCGTGCACCTTCTGCGCTCGCACCCGCAGCAGAACCGGCGGAAGAGTCAACAGCATCTCCTGGCGCACCTGGCGCGGGTTCTTCGGGAAGAACGGCAGCAGACGGTGGAAACAATCGGCAGACACCCACTGCGCCAACTGCTGACGCGAACGACGAGCCGACATAATCTCCAGGTAAGCAATCGCCACACCCGCGCAACGGCCCTCCAACTGGCGAGCTAGTGCATCCGCCGGACGCAACGGGCGGCCCTTCTTCATCACCTGCGGACGCTGCGCCGAATGCTGCTCGTAACGCGGCAGCGGCAACAGCGAGTAAACCGACGGGCTATTACGCTTCTGCACCAGAGCCATCGTGCCCTGACCCTGCTCGGGAAGCGGAGTCACCTGCTGCGGAACCACAGGCTGAGCGGACGGGCGGCTCTTCGAATACGGGCTGGTGGGCTGTGCCGGCTGATGCGGCGGGGTCCAGGGGGCGCGGGGGAGAAGGTTGGAGAAGCTCATGACGGCTCCTTTCAGTGCAGGGGTATGTGAGGTGGGTTGAGCGAACGAAAGACTGTCGGGGTGGAGAGGGGTAGCGGAAGACGCGGTGTGAGGCTAGTGAACGGGCTGCTCGGGAATCTGTAGAACCTGCCCCTCGTAGAGCAGCTCGGCGTTCTGGCCCAGGGCGTCCTTATTCGCCTCGTAAATATCGAGGGTGTAGTTGTAGATGGTGGAGGCGTCGGTGCCTTCGCCCAGCTGATCGGCGGCAATTGACCAGAGCGTATCGCCCGCCTGAACCGTGTAGGAGTAGGTGCCCGCCTCGGTGCGGGGAGGAGAGAAGAAGGGGCTGCGGTCCTGCAGAGAGCCTGCCGCCTCCGTGGGTTCAGGCGCCAGGGGAATATCGGGAACCTCAGCGGAGAGTTGCAGGGGAGCGGTGGACTGATCCGGGACGGTATCAGGCAGTGCCGCATCTGCGGCGGTGTTCGTTGAGTCCGCGGTGCTCGTTGTGCCTGCGATCATGACAGCCGAAACGGTTGTCTGCGGCATGCCCTCCGTACCGGTCAGCCCGGCGCTACTGGGTGTAGCCACCGTAGCCTGCGCGGGAGCCAGAACCGCACCCACTCCAAGAGCCGTGCCGCCGAGCGTCAGAACGATGCGGCGCATAAAGCGCGGACGGAAAATCGCCGGAACCTTTAGCACCGCGCGGTCAGCGTTGCGGCTCGAAACTTGCAGGGAACGAGCGTAGAAGAGCGCGCAGATAAAGCTGACGAACCACCACGCGGTAATGAGGATTGCCGCAGCCCCCGCGCAGAGCAGCGAAGCGTCTGTCAGCGGATGCGCCGAGGGGATACGGTGCAGGTTCACGCTCAACGCGCCCAGGACCGCCGCGGAAAGCAGGGGAGGGGCGATAAAGAGTAGCGCGTCTTGGTAGTTTGCCTTGGTGCTGGTTTCGTGACCTGCATCAGTGCCGGATGCCAGGGGCGTAACGGATGTAACGGGATGTGAAGCGAAGGCTGCGGGTGCCTGACCCGGAGTGGAAAGATGGTCCACAATGACCTCCAAACGGTGTGTTTGATGTGTTTTGGTATTGCTTCATTTATACAGGAAGTAACACCAAAAATGAAGCAAAAAGTATCAAAATACATGAAAAACATGTAATTTGGTGGAAATTGCTTCAAAAATCAAGCTTGACAACCGCCATCTGACCAGAAAATGCCCCGGTTCGTATCCGCACCCAACCTCAGGTAGGGTCATACCATGAGCATGGAAAAGTTCCTACGAGACATTGAGGCGCGCCTCGCCTCCGAACGCGCCTGGGATATGGAACAGGACGCACGCCAAGTCGCCCGCGTCCACTACTCCACCATCACCCTCGATGATCGCCTCCTAGCGCAGGTCGGCGGCCCAATCCGTATCTGCGCCACCGACATGCAAACCTACGAAGGTAAGCTTGAAATGGTCGGCGAAGAATGGGTCAGCATCGAAGCGCGCGGCGAGAACATTATCATCCCCCTGCGCGGAATGCTCTGGTGGGAAGGCGGCATCGCCCCCGGGCGCGCCGATATTCGCCCCGAACGCTACCGCATGAAAATCCAGCTTGCACTGCGCTCCCTCGCCATGGCGCGCGAACCCGTCCGCCTCTCCCTCGAGGGTGGAACCGTCAGCTACGACGGTGTCATTGAACGTGTCGGCGCAGACTTCCTTGAATTGCGCCTGCTCAACGGCGGCCAGTACCCGCGCATCTACGAACGCGACCAGTATGCGCGCGCAGCCTACGGTGCGCAGGGGGTCTACGGTCAGGCTGGTTATGGTCAGGGTGCCTCCGGCTACTCCCGCGCACCTCGCGGCGCCGGCGTGCGCACCATCCCGCTGGCTCGCGTCAGCGCGGTGATTGCCCGCATCTCACGCTAAAAAGCCCGCACCAACGCAACAAATACATACAAAAAGGTCCGCCCCTCTCCGTTGAAATCTCAACGAGAGGAGCGGACCTTTCTAAAACACTCGAGCGTTACGCCCGTGAGGTGTATGTCGAATGCTACTCAGCCTTAGCCTTTGCAGTGAGCTTGCCGGAAGCAATTGCCTCCAGAGTCTGCTCGTGGCGCTCGGTAATGTACTCTTCGAAACGAGAGCGTTCAATACGCCACTGGTTACGCCCACCAATCTGAATGGCGGGAAGTTCGCCGCTACGCACCAGAGCGCGTACCTGCGAAAGCGAAACCTGCAGCTCCTCGGCGACGTCGCTCAGAGTGAGGAAACGAGGTGCAGTCATCGAATTGGATCCTTTCCGTGAGTGAAATCCTGGGCCCCTAGCTACCGTTAGTAGCCTTTCAGATAGAGTTCGTAGTGAACATCTATTGAGTACTTTCAGTATATGCCATCACCGTGAAATTTGCCCGCAAAAAGCCTTATATGAGCTGAAAAGTTATCTAATCGCCCCTTCAAAAGGGACGAAACTCAAAAATATTTCATAAACACGACTCTTGTTGAGAGCGAGTACTAAATGAAATATGCTGTTAGGGTTAGTGCCAGAATCCAGTCAAAGCACTAACGAACACACACCACTCGCTCATCGGTCAGTTGAACAACACCCGGAATCACCGCCGGCTTCCGCACCGAAAGGCACAACCACATCATGCGCATACGACAGAACGCGACGAAGCGTTCCACCCTCACCGAGCCCCATGCCAAACGCCTCAAAAGGCCCACCGTCAAGGACTGGCGATTCATCCTCGGTGTGCTGCTCGTGCTCGTCTCCATCACCGGCGTGCAGCTCTACGTGCAGGCAAACAACAGCAAAACCGAGTACTACACCGCCAAAAGCGAGATCCGCCTCGGTGAGAAGATCACCGAAGACAAACTAGCCCGAGTCGAAGCGAACATCGACTCCGCCAAGGACAAGTACTTCACCCGCGCCGACGCCGCCCAGATGAACGGCAAAATCGCGATTCAGCGCATCCCCGCCGGCAACCTCATCAGCAAGGAATCCGTAGGCACCGAAACTTCCCCGGGCCGCCGCCTTGCAACCGTCAGCATTGACCGTGCCGCAGCCTCCGCGCTGAAGGCGGGCGAGCGTGTGGACGTGTGGACCTCCGGCCCGCGCAATCCCGACACCAAGAGCGATAACCGCACCGAAAACGGCGCCCGCGCCATCGTCACCAACGCAGAAATCGTCGCCATCACGGTCGACGAGGGCGTGCTCGGCGCCAACGGCAAGGCAACCGTGCAGCTGTGGGTCAAGGAAGAAGCCCTCACCGACCTCGTGAAGGAAAGCAACAGCGACTCCAAAATCAGCCTCATCCCCGGCACCTACGGGGAGGGCCAGTGAACATCCCCGTCATCCTCTACGGCGATGACGGCTCGCTCCTGAACCGCATCGAATCCCAGCGCGGCCGCGTCTCCGTGGCGCGCACCGTACAGGACTTCAGCGAAGCCGTCGGCATGGCGCACACCGGCATCGCCCGCGTGCTGCTCTGCGTGCACGTGCCCGCCGAAATGAGCGCCTCCACCGTGGATGCGCTCGCGGCCTCCGAAGTGCTCCTCGCCGTCATCACCCCGGACAACCTGCCCCTGCCCACGCAGGCACACCGCATCCGCCCCGAAGCTGCCCTCGAAGAGATCTTGGGCTCGCTCGAACAGGCGGTGGATGCGGCGCTCGCCCGACCCGCGGTAGGCTACGGTATTCCCGCACAGACCCCGAACCAGGCACCCGCCCCCGCGGTACATCAGCCGGAGGCCGCCTACGGTCAGGACGCTGGTTACGGCTATGATGCAGGCTACGGCTACGACAGCGGATACAGCGGTTACGGTTACGGTTACGATAACGGAGCTGCTGGCCATGGGGCGGGCGGCTACGGCTACGACCCCGCCGCGGGTACTGCTGTAAACGCCGGCGCGCCCTACGGCGCCGACTACGGAAGCTACGGAATCGACCCCGCAGCACCGGCCGCCCCGGCACCCGGTGCGCCTGAGCCGGCGGAAGCCTCCTCAACCGCTCCCAGCAACGAGGAATCCGTGCTCAGCCAGGCCGCCGCCATCGTCGACTCCTTCGCACCCGGCAGTGACTACGCGGTGCACATGCAGAACGAAAACAACGACGGCACCCTGCCGCAGCACCCTGACATCAACCAGGATCCCGCCGCGCCCTCCCGCTACCAGCCCGGCCACCGCCTCGGCAAGATTGTGACCGTCTGGGGTACTCACGGCGCGCCCGGTCGAAGCACCATCGCCTTCAACCTCGCAGCCCTCGCGGCACAGCAGGGGCAGCAGGTCTGCCTCATCGACGCAGACACCTACGCGCCCAGCCTGGATGCGCTCATGGCGCTCGAGGATACCGGCTCCGGCCTGGCGATTCTCTGCTCGGACGCCGACCGTGCCCAGCTCGACGAGAAGAAAGCGGGCGCCATCATGGAGCGTGTGCCCCTCAAGAACGGCACCTTCGACTTCTTGAGCGGCATCACCTCCTCCTCGCGTTGGCCCGAGGTTCGCGCCCGCGCCTTCGCGGAGGTGCTCGAATGGCTCAAGCACCGCTACGACCTGGTCATCTGCGATGTTGCCGCACCCATCGAGGTGGATGAGGAGCTGACCTTTGACGGCCCGGCGCCGCGCCGTAACGCCGCGACCCTCACCGCGCTCGCCTGCGCCGACCGCGTGATTGCGCTCGGTGAAGCGGACGTTATCGGGCTGCCGCGTCTGATTAACCTCGCCCGCGAGGTGCAGTCGCGCCCGGACCTGTTCGCACCCCAAACGGATGTGCAGTACTGGCTCAACCGCAGCCGCCGCGAAGCCGCCGGATTCAACCCGGAGGCGAAGATGCGCGATAACTGGGCACGCTACCTGTCGGTGTCGCTCACCGGCGTGATTCCGTACGAGCGTAAGGTCATGGACCGTCTGCGCCGCAACGGCGAAGCGCTGCTGGAGGTGGCACCCCGCCACGCGGTCGTGCAGTCCTTCGAGGCGATGCTTGAGGGCATGTACGCGGTGCGCCCCGGCGCTTAACAGCAGTCCCGGCGCGTAAATCCCTCCGCATAAATTAGCGCTTGCTAGAGGCCCGGTTTATCGGTATTCCTCCCGGAACGAGGAGCGCCGATACGCCGGGTTTTCTGCATCTTCACCCAGGGCCAAGGCAGAGACGTGGTGCGAATGTCTCACTATCCAACTGAGGGGTGCATCTCATCTCACTGCGTCATATTTACGAATAAAAGCGCGCTCCAAGAAATGCTCTGTAAACTATTCCACATATTGCCGTTTGAATGGGATTTGCGGCGAGCAAACCGTAAAATGGTTGAATCTACCCGAACTCATGGGAAGCACACAAACATATGTCTTTTGCAGAAGGAATTATGAGCGCCTGCGACTTCGGTCCTGGCGACACTGAACGCGTTCACCTCATCATGGGTGAATGGCAGGTCATCTCTGACATCGCCCAGAGTGACCTGGTTCTATGGTTCCCCACCGACTACGTTGTTGCCGACGGCAGCTCCCCGGATGCCGTATCTGGCCCCAGCGAAACCAGTACTTTCCGTGCCTTCGCGCACGTGCGCCCCTCCAACGTCCGCACCCTCTTCCACCACGACATCATTGAGCAGGAAATGGAAGACGGAATCCGCGACGAGGCATACCGCGTCTGGATTGACCAGAACATCAGCACCTACACCGACGAAGGCAGCGGCGAAGGCGTCGGTGCCCGCCCGCGCGTACACGTAACCTTCGTGCCCATTGTGCGCAACAACCGCACCATTGCGTTGCTGACCAGCCACAAGATTGCCACCCCCAACGGCTACCCCTCCATCAGCGACGAGGTCTACGAATTCGCCGCCGACACCATGCTTTCCATGGTGCACTCCGGCCTGTGGCCCGACCCCCTCGCCCAGGGAAACAACACCCAGGGCAACCCCCGCGTAATTGACGGCATTATTGTGCTCGACCGCGCCGGTCGCGTGGTCGTTGCGTCCCCGAACGCGAACTCGATGTACAACCGCATGGGGCTGAGTGGTTACCTTGAAAAGCGAAACCTCGCCGACGTCACCCGCGCCATGCTTCCTGCCGGTGAGCAGGCAGACGAAACCCTGCAGCTCGTCCTTGCCGGACGCAGCGACCTGCGCACCGAACTTGTCATTGCCCGCGCTCGCGTCACCATGCGCTCCATCCCGCTGCTGGCGCAGAGGCGTGCCCGTATTGAGCGTGAGGGTGCCGTGATTCTCTGTCGCGACGTGACCGAACTGCGCCGCCGCGAGCTGGAGCTCATGACCAAGGACGCGACCATTCGCGAGATTCACCACCGCGTGAAGAACAACCTGCAGACTGTGTCCGCTCTGCTGCGCTTGCAGTCGCGCCGCATGACCACGGACGAGGCTCGTCAGGGCCTGGAGCAGGCGATGCGCCGTGTGGCAACGATTGCGACCGTGCACGAGGCGCTCTCGCAGGGTCTGACTCAGAACGTCGACTTTGACGAGCTAATTGAGCGTCAGTTCCACCTTGCAGCTGAGTTGGCTTCGCCCGGTCAGCACGTGTCCACCAAGCTGATTGGCTCCTTCGGTTCTTTGCCGAGCCAGTTCGCCACCCCTTTGGCGCTGGTCATTAACGAGGTCGTCGCGAACGCTGTGGAGCACGGCCTGGACGGCGAGACCGGCACCGTAACCCTCGAGGGTATTCGCGGCACCAATGATGAGGGCGAGAACATCCTCACCGTCGTGATTACCGATGACGGCAAGGGCATGGGCGATAAAAAGATTGAAGAGTCCGGCCCGAACGCCTACCGCCCGGTGACCGGTAAGGAAGGCCTGGGCATGCAGATTGTGCGTACCCTGGTGGCGAGCGAGCTGAACGGCTCGATTCGCTGGGAGGCTAACGAACCGAAGGGCACCCGCGTGGTGATTACCGCGGTGCTCGTCTAAGCCCCTTCTCATAAGACATATAGAACTGCCGCCGCTTCCGATCAGGGGAGCGGCGGCAGTTTGCTGTCTAGAGAGGTTCTGGATATGGCAAAAGCGTGGTGCAGCGACATAAAGTCACTGCACCACGCTTTTGATGCCCTATTGAATACTCCGGAAGTTAGGATGCACGGCGGGCACGAGCTGCGCGACGCTTCATCGCACGACGCTCGTCTTCACTGGTGCCACCCCATACGCCGGAGTCCTGGCCGGTCTCGATGGCCCACTTCAGGCAGACGTCTACAACCTCGCAAGAGCGGCAGACAGTCTTAGCCTCTTCAATTTGCAACAGGGCAGGTCCGGTGTTTCCTACGGGGAAGAACAGCTCCGGATCCTTATCCAAACAAGCTGCACGACTACGCCAATCCACGGTGGACCTCCTTCATGATTTACGGTCTCACGCGGTGGCAAGACACATCTATTTTCCTGTGCGCGTGTCAAATACATCCGATGATGGGATGCTCACCCAGCGTTAGGGTGAAAATTGACTTATCAACTTTCGCATGTTGGAGCGGATGTGACAAGTACTTTTCTCTAAAAACTTCAGTATTACGCTGAGGCATCTATCACTTAGGCTAACCTTTGTCTAATTGAGAGGGTGGGGAATCGCATGCTGACACACATATCCTGCGTCTCGTCTCATGGGCGAGGCGCGGGCGGCTGGGTGAGTGGCGCCTCAGGCATAATATAAAGCGGTACCTACCCCTGAAATGCCGCACCGACGACGAGGCGGTGAACCCGAGGCGAACCCGAGGCAGGGGAGTACCCACCCGCTAACGCACCAGCACATCGGGCTGAGTACATCCCGGTCTGCCGCCGACACTACCCATGAGGAGCCCACCGTGCCGTCACGCCCGTTCAACGTCATCTATGCATTCGCCCTGACCGAAACCTTCGCGGCATACATCCTGATTCGCGGCATCCTCTACCCCTTTATCATCAGCGGAATGTCTACCGCCCAAGCGATTGTGGGCGGTGTGCTCCAGGCACTCATTGCCGCTGGCATGACCTACTTCGGTCTGCGTTTCTACCGCGGCCGCTTCGGATCGCGCCTGCCCATGATCCTGATTACCCTCTGCGCCCTGTGGGTCACCGCAAGTACCCTCGTTATGAACGTGAGTGCTTACGGTCTGAACATTAGCCAGTCCATCACGATTGCGGGTGTTATTGGTGCGGCGGCTGCCTTCGTCTTTGTGCTCATGCCCAGTAGCCGCCGCTATATTGAGGCGGTCACCGAAGCATCGGGCGAAGAAGCAGAGAAGTACAGCCGCCGACGCCGCTAAACCACTAAACCCTAGACCGCTGCCGGCACCTTCTGCACGGGCGTAGCCGCCTGCGCTACCGGGCTCAGCGCCAGGGGAACCTGCGCCGCATAGACGGAGGCGCCGTCCACCACCACGAGGCGACCTGCGGGCTGCTCACCCTGCGTGAACCGATCCAGCGGTAGCGCGGTCACCGTGCACATGTCGGCGTCCGCCAGGGAGGTGGGCGCGAGCAGGAGCGCACGCGAGCATCCCATGAGCGCAGCCAGCAGGGGTGAGGAGGCGCGCCTCGGCCAGGGCGTGTAGGCGACCAGCATGGCACGGAACTCACCTCGACGCTCCAGAAGCAGCTGCTGAACGGCGGGCTGCAGGTACTGCAGGTCGTCAATGAGCACGAGCGTGTGCGCGGGGTTCTTCACCGAGTCCAGGAGTGCACGGGTACGCTCCACGCTCGGCGGCTCGCCCGACGCTCCGCCATCACCCGAAGTGCCGCCAGAACCCTCAATGACGAGGGTTTCCAATTGGGGGTTGAGTTGAGCAATGCTCTCTAGCAGGGTGGTTTTACCCGCTGAACGGGAACCCTGCACCGGAACCACAGCGCCAGCCGGGGCGCTCATCCACACCGGCATCTGCCGACGGTCAAACGCGACCAGCAGCTTAGCGCCCTGCGGATTGCATGCGGCGTGGGCAGCAGTCACATACTCGGTCGAGGGCATGCGGTAGTACTCGGGGAACTGCTTCAACAGTGTGCCTGGGCGAGCGGCTGAACCGTTAGAAGCGCTCGCGGCGTTACCCCGCAGAATCTGAATCAGCTCCTGGAAACCCGCAACGCAGGGCGAAAGAATCGAAGCGCTCAGCGGCTGATCCCCGATCAACTCCTCGTTAATGGCACCCTCCACGCAGTAGTGGCTCTGCGCTGGGGTCGGGTAGTCCTTGCTCGTTGAACGCATCAGGTCGGCGTCTAAGAAGCGGCGGCTCAACAGCGTGGAATGCGCCGCAGCAACGAAACGACCGCGCGGGTTCAACGCGGAGGTGAACACCACCGAATAGCCGCGACGGCACCCCTGCGAGAGCAGGTCGTAGAGCAGATTCTCCGTATCGGGTTGGCGGACCAGTGCCTCCAGCCAGCTGTCCAGGCCGTCCACGACAATGAGCGGGCGGGTGGAAGCCTCGGTGCCCCACAGGTTCGGGACGCGCAGCTCCTCCAGGCAGAAACGCAGATGCGAAAGCTCCTGCGCGCCCACGAGCGACTCAAAGGCGCCGGCGTAGGGCTCCAGGTCGCGGTGGAGCGCGCCGTCGGAGGTCAGCAGAATAACTGGTGTGCCTGCGGCGAACGCTTGAGCCAAGAGCCCGTAAAGCATCGGGGCTCGTTCGGCGTTCTGCGCCAGCAGCGCCAGTGCCTGATGTCCCGACCAGCTAATGTGGCGGCGCACGCCGTAGCGGGCAATCTCCAGCTCGCCCAGCAGGTAGCCTTCGGGGGTGGTGTTGGGCTCACCAGGTTCCTGAGGGGTGGCCGCCGAGTCAATACCGTACGTAGCCGGCTCGTTATCCTGCACCTCCAACACCGGGAGCGGGGTGTTTTCGGGAAGCTCCGGCGGGATCGGGCAGTACTCATCCTGAACCGCCGCACTCTTCTGCGCACCCCTCGGAGCGTACTCGCGTTCATAGAGCGCACGAATCTGCTGAGCCGAACGAATCAGCAGCTCATCCTCATTCCCGCCCAATTGCTGAACGGGGGAGGCGACAGTCAGCTCATGCCAGCCGCCCTCCTCAAGACCCAGCACCTGTACCGGGCGGGCATCGCTGGTCGAGGGGACCGCATCCACCAGCGGGGCACGGAACGGCAGAGAACGACCATCGGGCAGGCGCACGTACCCGGCACCCGGATGCGCCGCCGAAATATACGCCGCAGACTCATGCTCCAGCAGGTTATAGGAATCCTGCGCGCTCGCCACACGCAGGCAAATGCTCGTGGCAATATTGGCGCGAATATCCTGCGAAATAGCGCCCTGCGGACGCTGAGTCGCCAACACCAGGTGCAGACCCAGCGAACGACCAATCGTTGCGATGCGCATCAGCTCAGCCATAGCGTCCGGCATGGAATCGATGAGCATGCGGAACTCATCCACCACAATCAGCAGCTCGGGGTAGCGCGGAGTCGTACCCGCCGCCTGACATGACGCCAGGTAGTCGCGGTAAGAGTTCACACCGAGCGCCTGCAGATCCACCTCGCGGCGGTGAATATCGGCGCGCAAAAATTCGAGGGCACGCTCCACAGCGGACACATCAAAATTGCTCAAGACGCTGAGCGCATGTGGCAGCTGGGCTAGGGGACCCAAACCCGCGGAGCCCTTGAAATCCACCAGAATCAGGCCGAGGCGCTCGGGCGGGTAACGCAGGGCGGCACTGAGCACCAGCGAACGCAGAAGCTGCGACTTACCGGCACCGGTCGTGCCACCGAGCAACCAGTGGGGTCCGTGCTCAGACAGACCGATATTCAGCGAGCCACCCGAAGAAACACCCAGGTAGCAGCGAATATCGGAGGCGTAACGCTGTGCCGACCATCGCTGCAGAACGGACTCCACCGCCATGTCATCGGTGCGGCTCTTCTGCCGCGCGCTCTGCACCTGCAGGGAAGAGAATAGATGCGCCGACTGGTGCACCTGAGCCTCACCGAGCGCACCCTGTTCCTGCTCGCATCCGGCACGGTATAGGTTCTCAAGAGCGGCACAGAACGCCTCAATGCCCAGGCCGTCGGCGTGCTGGCACAGACCCTCACACGCCAGCGGGTGCACCTGGTAGACACCCTCGGTGGGCTGCACCGGAGGTGCCGCATAACCCTGCGCGCGGTAGCGGATGCTTTGGCGGTGGCTACCCTCGCTCGTACACTCAATCCAGGCGGAACTAAAAAGCGCACCGGGTGCAGAGGCCGGGCTATCAGCCTCGGTACCGCCCACCACGCAGAGCGCCGGAGCGCTCATCTTCTGCTCACGCGGGGAGACGAACGCGCGGGATTGCGAAGACTCAGTGGTAGCCTCGGAGGTTAGTGCGGTCAGCAGGGGAGCGTAAACCGCGCTCGCATGCTGCGGCATGAGAATCAACGGCGGAACAGAGGCGGACAGCTCCGACTGCAGGCTACTCTGCAGGGAATGCAGGTGCTTCTCCTGCTGCGTACCCGGCAGGCAGTGCACACTCACGCCCGGCACCACGGCAAGGGTCTGCAACAGGGCGTTCATGCGCTTCTGTTCAGCATGATGAACACCCGCCAGCAGAACGTGCACCGCACCGGGATACCCAGCCACCAGCTGCACCAGGTAGGCGCGCAGATGCGCCTCCTCCAGCCTCAGATAGTGACCGAGAGCCGGGGCAGGCAGGGGCAGATAGTGGGGCGCATCCTGCTTTTCCAGGGAGCCCAGGGGGAGGTTACGGCCGCGCAGGTAGGGCTGGCGGGGACCGCACCCGAGCACAATCGCCGGGTACCGAGAAGCACTCAGACCCGAAGTGTCCGAAAGTGCTACGTCGCCCGCAGTCGCCAGGGCGAGGGCACGTTCCTTCTCCTGCGCCGCCGCCTGATGAGTCTGCTGCGAGGCGGCACGGTTCTCCGCCCGACCGCCAAAGAAATGCAGAAGCATCAGCAGCGAAGACGCCGCAGACATCAGCAGAAGGAACCACATGCCGGTCACCAGCGCAATAATCAGACCCACCACAATCGGCAGGCACACGCTCAACAGAATCTGCTTGAGCTTACGCGGCGCGGGCGGGTTCACCACCACCGGCTCAAAGGGGTTGCCCGCATCTCCCAGGGGAGCGAGCGTCTGCGCGGGCTCACAGGAGGTAGCGGCGGGCGCACTCGCCTTCTCTGCAGTGTGGTTGCTGTGACCGGTGGGGGAGGTGAGCACGCAGAGCGAGGAGCCGAGGCGGAAGGGCTCGTCCCAGCGCAGGACGCGCGGCTCGGAATCCTGCCCCTTCGTGCCGCCTTGTACCTTCTCGTCGTTCGTGCGCTCAGCTGATTGCTTCTCAACCCAGCGGATGCCGGAGCTATCGGCGTAGAAGCTACCGTGCACCGGCTTGAGGAAGGGATCTTGCAGGTGAATATGGCGCGGCTGTTCTCCTCCGCGGGGAGCTAGCGCCGCCCTGCCGAGGCTGGTTCGGCCGCGGCTGATGGGGAAGGACGCGCCCGCGTCGGGGCCACGCAGGATGCGCAGCACGCTGACAGCGGGTGCGTTGGGGTGCTGAAATCCCTTTGGAACGTTGCCGCCGAGAATATTACATTCGGACACGATTCGTTCAGAGACACCATTCTCAGAAGTGTTCTGCGGGGTCTCCAGTTCGGCGCCCTCGCGCAGGGGGAATAGCTGAAACGGGGTGTCCTTCGCGGTGAGGGGCGCACCGGTTTCAGAGTGCTGTAGAGCCTGGTTGAGTGCCTGTTCCAGGGAGGAATCGTCGCCCGCGTGTGCCGGCTGAAGCTGTACCCCGTGGGGTGCCGCCTCACCGTCGAGGCGGATGACGCGGGGGTAGGGGAGCGCGTCGGTGGTGTTGTGGTGGTCGAGAAAGAAGAGAGTCATACCCTCAGAAAACATTAAAAAGCATCAAAGTTCAACAAATAGGTTATTCGCAACCTAAAATATTCGTATTTTTTGAATTTTTCGCTCTGTTTTTCAAAAAACTGTGGATAACCCGCCGAAATACTGCCCGGATTACCGCTCAAAAAGCCCCGCACCACGCCCACTGGGTCATCTACGTTAAGTCCACTCGCGCATCCTCATCGATGCCCGCGTGGGACCGTAACACCCGAGGTATTTCATGATCTCGCCCCATCGATTGTTTGGTGGCACGGCAAAATCGCGATAGCTAACCACAATGAATATTTACCCGTAAACCAACATTCTTCACCCCCGGTGGAACAACAAAATCCACAGAAAAATGAGCCCCCGCAGACCCGCTTGACCTCGGGGTTCGTGAAGAATATTCACCCTGAGAAAGAGCGCGCGAACAATAGTCCAAAAGCCACTAAAAACACGTCATAAGTATGCGTGACGCATGATAAACGGGTATCTTAGATTATGACTATATCCATCACGGGAGGGGCTTTTTACGCCCACCCGTGCGGATTGCGGCGCGACTGAGAACACTCGGATGTGTCCAATCTGGTAGGTGAATACCGCCCTCGCAGAAGGGGTGGTGCGCCGTGATAATACAGGAGAAAACATTGACCGCTGACCTCGTAGTAGTCGGTTCGGGCCTCTTCGGTCTGACCATCGCAGAACAGGCTGCCACTGAGCTGGGCCTGAAGGTTGCCCTGCTGGACCGCCGTTCCCACATCGGTGGTAACGCATACAGCGAGAAGGAGAAGCAGACCGGTATCGAGGTGCACCGCTACGGTGCGCACCTGTTCCACACCTCCAACGAGCGTGTCTGGGAGTACGTGAACCGTTTCACTGACTTCACCAACTACGTACACCGCGTGTACACCCGCCATAACGGCATTGTCTACCCCATGCCGATTAACCTGGGTACCATCAACCAGTTCTTCAACGCAGCTTACTCTCCGGCAGAGGCAAAGGCGCTTATCGCTGAGCAGGCTGGCGAGCTGGCTGGTACCGACCCGCAGAACCTGAACGATAAGGGTATCTCCCTGATTGGCCGCCCCCTGTACGAGGCGTTCATCAAGCACTACACCGCTAAGCAGTGGCAGACCCCGCCGGAAGAGCTGCCCGCATCCATCATTTCCCGCCTGCCGGTTCGCTACAACTACGACAACCGCTACTTCAACGACAAGTACGAGGGTCTGCCCGTTGACGGCTACGCAGCGTGGCTGGAGCGCATGGCGGCGCACCCGAACATTGAGGTGCACCTGAACACTGACTTCTTCGAGCCCGGTCACCAGTACTCTCGCGAGAACGTTCTGGGTCAGATTCCCGTGGTCTACACCGGTCCGGTTGACCGCTACTTCGACTACGCTGAGGGCGACCTGTCCTGGCGTACCATCGACCTGGAAGAAGAAGTTCTGCCGATTGAGGACTTCCAGGGCTGCTCCGTGATGAACTACCCCGATGCTGATGTTCCCTTCACCCGCATCCACGAGTTCCGTCACTTCCACCCCGAGCGTGACTACACCAAGGACGCAACCGTCATCATGCGCGAGTACTCTCGCTTCGCGAACAAGGGCGACGAGCCGTACTACCCGGTCAACACCTCCGTGGACCGTGAGAAGCTGCTGGCGTACCGCGACCTGGCTAAGGGCGAGAACAACGTGCTGTTCGGTGGCCGCCTGGGTACCTACAAGTACCTGGATATGCACATGGCTATCGGTGCTGCACTGTCCATGTTTGACAACAAGATCCGCCCGCACTTCGCTAACGGTGCGAAGATCGAGTCCGGTGGTGTTGACGCATAACCATGGCTGATAAGACTTTGAAGAACCTGCAGCGGGTTATTTTCCCGAGCGCGGTTGAGACTGACGTTGTGCCCCTGTACGTGGACGCGAGTGTCGCGACCGGCGTTCAGCTGCCCACCCGTATTGACGGCGATGCTTCGACCTCCATTGCGGAGGCGATGAACACCTCCGGTCAGTCTGTGTCGAGCGCCAGCGCAAACCGTGATGCCGCTAATAACCTGAACAGCCGCCGTTCCATCACCGTGAGCGCGGGTCAGAGCCTGTCTTTCGGTACGTACTTCAACGCGTTCCCCGCCTCGTACTGGCGCCGTTGGACTGACCTGAAGAAGGTCACTCTGAGCGTTCAGACTCGCGGCGAGGGCATGGTCATTGTGTATAAGTCCAATGGCCGTGGCGTGATTCAGCGCGTGGATGCGAAGCTGCTCTCCGGCGAGGAGACCAACACCTTCACCCTGCCCCTGGCACCGTTCGGTGACGGTGGCTGGTACTGGTTCGACCTGGCGGGCACTACTGACCTTGAGCTGGTTGAAGCGAACTGGTTGGGCGACATTGAGCCCCGCGCAGACGTGAAGGCTGGTCAGGCGACCGTGCAGATTACCACCATGAACAAGGTAGAGTACTGCATCAACAACATTCGTGCTCTGGGTGAGAGCCCCGAGATTTTCGATGCTGTGCACGAGTTCCTGATTGTGGATCAGGGCACCCAGAAGGTGCAGGACCACGAGGACTTTGAAGAGGTCGTGAAGCCTCTCTCCGGTAAGTTCCGCATCATTAACCAGGGTAACCTGGGCGGTTCCGGTGGCTTCTCGCGCGGCATGTTTGAGGCCGTCAACAACGGCTCCGATTACGTGCTGTTGCTCGATGACGACGTCATCGTGGAGCCCGAGTCGATCCTGCGTATGGTGACCTTCGCGAACTACTGCAAGGAACCCACCATCGTGGGTGCGCACATGTTCGACATGTTCGACCGCTCGGTCCTGCACGCGTTCGGTGAGGTCGTTGACCCGTGGCGTAACTTCTACGCTAAGCCGCACGAAGACATGGCGATGGGCCACAACCTGGGCCACCACAACCTGCGTAACACCCCGTGGCTGCACCGCCGCGTGGACGTTGACTACAACGGCTGGTGGATGTGCCTCATCCCGACCGCCGTCATCAAGGAAATCGGTCTGTCCCTGCCCCTGTTCCTGAAGTGGGATGACGCTGAGTACGGTCTGCGCGCTAAGGCTGCGGGCTTCGCTACCGTGTCCTTCCCCGGCGCGGGCGTGTGGCACGTTTCCTGGACCGATAAGGACGACTCCGTCGGCTGGCAGGCGTACTACCACGAGCGCAACCGCCTCATTACCGCACTGCTGCACTCGCCCTTCGATAAGGGTGGCCGCGTGCTGCTGGAGTCCCTGTTCTTGGATGTCAAGCACACCCTGTCCATGCAGTACTACACCGAGGCTGGCCGCCTGATGGCGCTGGAGGATCTGCTCTCCGGCCCCGATCACCTGCATCCCTCGCTCTCGCAGCGTCTGCCGGTGATTCGTGCGATGGCTAAGGAGTACCCGGAGTCTCAGGTGAAGCCGAACGTGGATGACTTCCCGGCTATTCAGACGAAGAAGCCTCCGTTCCGTGGCCGCCGTTCCTTCGCGTCTCCCGGTTACAAGAAGCTTGCTTCTTGGACCGCGAAGACTGTTGCTCGTCAGCTGTTCAAGCCGGTGAGCGAAGAGGCGAAGGCTCACCCGCAGATTCAGCTGAACTACGGTGAGACCAACTGGTGGACCCTGTCGAAGTTCGATTCGGCTCTGGCGACTAACGCTGAGGGTACCGGCCTGTTCTGGTACCGCCGCGACCCGGAGCAGCTCAAGTCGAAGCTGGCTCAGGCTGCTAAGCTGCACGTCCAGCTGGTGACCGGCTGGGAGAAGCTGCGTGAGCAGTACCGTTCGAAGGCTGCTGAGGTTGCGTCCTACGATGCGTGGGCTAAGACCTTCGCTGAGCATACGGATTCTGAGCTGACCCGATGAGCGATTTGAAGTCTGTTCCCCTGAAGGCGCCCGGTCGCGGCCGCGGCATTCTGGATGCGGTGAAGAATCGCTACCTGCTTCGACTTCTGGTCGATAAGGAAATCCAGGTCCGCTACCGCGGCTCGGTGCTGGGTATTCTGTGGTCCTACATCAAGCCGGGTGTGCAGTTCCTGGTGTTCTACATTGCCATGGGTCTTTTCCTTGGCCTGGAACGCGGTATGCACAACTATGCTGTGTATCTTTTCTCGGGCATGATTGCCATTAACTTCTTCTCGGAGGGTTTTGGTAATGGTGCTCGCGCCATGGTGGTTAACAGCGCTCTGATTCGCAAGATTTATCTGCCGCGTGAGCTGTTCTCGCTGTCGACGGTGTGGGTGGCTCTGGTGCATTTTGTGCCGCAGATTGTGGTCATGCTCCTGGCGTGCTTTGCGGTGGGCTGGCATCCGTCCTTGTTGGCTTTTGAGTCGATTCTGGCGGGCATGCTGATTGTGATGCTGCTGTCCTACGGTCTGGGTCTGATTTTCGGTGTGGCTAACGTGTTCTTCCGAGATTCGGAGAACATCGTGGACATGCTGCTGATGGTGGCTACCTGGTTCGCCCCGGTGCTGTACTCATGGACCATGGTGCGTGACACTCTCTACCCGTGGGTGTTCAACGTGTTCATGATGAACCCGTTGACTGTGGCGGTGGAGCTGTTCCACTATGGCTTCTGGCATCCGACGCTCCGTCCTGAGGATTTGGCGCTTCCTGCTTCGCAGGTGGTTCCGCATCTCTTCAGCTTCTGGACTCCGATTGCCATTGGTATTTCTCTGCTGACCGTTTTGATTGGTGATTTGCTCTTCCGTAAGTTTGAGGGCAACTTCGCCCAGGAGCTCTGATTCTGTGGATATTAAGAAGCTTGAGTTCCCGCCGGTGAGCCCGGACGCTCCCGTGGTGATTCACGTGGAGAATTTGGTGAAGCGCTTCGTTCTGCGCCACACTCGTTCGATGAAGGAAGCTTTTGTCTGGCTGATTAAGGGCCGCAAGGGTGATCTTTCGGAGAAGTTCAATGCGCTCAATGGCGTGAGCCTGGATATTCGTCAGGGCGAGCGTGTGGCTCTTCTGGGTCTGAACGGCTCGGGTAAGTCCACGCTGCTGAAGATGATTTCTGGTGTGATGCGCGCTGATGAGGGTGAGGTTCTTACTCGCGGCAATATTGCGGGTCTGATTGAGGTGGGCGCTGGTTTCCACCCGGATCTGACCGGCCGCGATAACGTGTACCTCAACGGCGCAATCTTGGGTATGACCAAGGATGAGATTGAGGCTTCCTTCGATTCGATTGTGGATTTCGCTGAGATTCACGACTTTATCGATACCGAGGTGAAGTTCTACTCTTCGGGTATGTATCTGCGTCTGGCCTTCTCGGTTGCGGTGCATACGAACCCGGATATCTTCCTGGTGGATGAGATTCTTGCGGTGGGCGATGAGCCATTCCAGAAGAAGTGTATTGCGAAGATTCAGGAGCTGTGCTCTGCCGGTAAGACTCTTGCCGTGGTGAGCCACGACCTGGATTTGGTGTCTAAGATTTGTGACCGCGGCGTGGTGCTGGAGCACGGTAACCTGCGTTTTGACGGTCCGATTAAGGAAGCCGTGAAAGTGATTCGAGGCGGCGACTAACCGCTAGATGATTGCTGGTGATGGGGCGTGTATTCCCGATGGGGGAGTGCACGCCCCTTTGCTGTGCCCGGGAAGGAGCGCCCGAAAGTTGTGCCCGGGAATGTGCTGCTGGGTAGGGTTCTTGCGTTTTAGCAGGGGAGGCTGCGGCTTTTAAGACGAAATGTTACGTGTGCACCGAGTGCAATATGGCAGTGATTAGCGGTGAGCGGTTCGAGGTGCGTACCTGCAACTGTTCTGTGAGTCACAGCTGACTAGGCGTTTTGAATGTTGGTGCACATTAGGTAACGATATGTGCAGTTCCATGTATCAAAAATAGTCAAATACTATACTTGTAAATATTAAGGGGTGTTTTATTACATTTTGATAAATTTGATGCGCTGAGGGTAGGGTGATGGTGGCATTGATGTATCAATGCCTCACCGTATTCCACACAACCACACCACACACAGCATCGGATCATTTCAATGGAGAACACCGTACTGGATACCCGGGCGGAGCATCTAAGTCTGCTCGAGGAGAATATCCGTGAGGCAATGCGCTACCGCAGCCTGGATCCGCACGAGGACCAGCATGCGGTGCGTGGGCTCATTGACGAGCACCTGAACGATTATGAGCAGCGGCGCACCCGCATTTCCCTGCCGGATTTGGGTGACCGCGAATCCGTGATTCAGCGCCTGCACGATGAAATCTGCGGCTTTGGCGTGATTCAGCCGTTTCTCGATGACGAGAGCGTTGAAGAAATCTGGATCAACTCTCCCGACGAAATCTTTATCGCCCGTAACGGCGAAAGCGAATTGACCGGTCTGCACCTGAGCGCCGAGGCGATCAATAGCTTGCTGGAGCGCATGCTCAAGCCTTCGGGTCGCCGCGTGGACCTTTCTTCCCCGTTTGTTGATGCATCCCTGCCGGATGGCTCCCGCCTGCACGCGGTGATTCCGGATATTACTCGCAGGCACACGAGCATCAATATCCGTAAGTTCGTGGTGCGTGCCCGCCGCCTGCCCGACCTTGTGCGTATGAACTCGCTGAGTGCCGGCGCGGCGTCCCTGCTGCACGCGGCGGTGGAGAGCGGCATGAACATCCTCGTTTCGGGCGCAACCCAGGCGGGTAAGACCACGATGCTGAACTGCCTGTCGGCATCCATTCCGCCGCGTGAGCGTGTGATTACCTGCGAAGAAATTTTTGAGCTCGCGGTTCCGTTGCGCGATGTGGTGGGTCTGCAGTGCCGCCAGCCGAACCTTGAAGGCACCGGCGCGATTGAGCTGCGCCGCCTGGTCAAGGAGGCGCTGCGTATGCGCCCGGACCGCATCCTCATTGGTGAGGTGCGCGAGGCGGAATCCCTGGACATGCTCATTGCGCTCAACGCGGGTCTGCCGGGTATGTGCACGATTCACGCGAACTCGGCACGTGACGCGGTGACGAAGATTTGCACCCTGCCGCTGTTGGCGGGCGAGAATATTTCCTCGGCGTTCGTGGTGCCGACCGTGGCGTCCTGCTTTGACATTGTGGTGCATTGCGGTCGTGATTCGCGCGGTCAGCGTCAGGTCGAAGAGATCAGCATGCTGGGCGGTCGCGTTGAGGACGGCGTGATTGAGATGTCCCCGCTGTTTGTGCGCCGTGATGGCCGGATGGTGTGCGTGGCGTTGGAGTTGCCGAACCCGGATCGTTGGGTTCGTGCCGGTCACCGCCCCGAGCAGGTGCTGGCTGCGGCGAAGGCGGGCCAGTAATGCCTCTGTTTCTGAGCCTAATTTTGGGGTTGGGCGTCTGCCTGATTTACCTCTCTTGCTTTCCTGATAACGGCAAGCCGCCGAAGCCGAGTAATGACCCGGCGCTGGTGATTGCTCTTCGTAAGGCGGGCATGCATTCGTTGACCCCTCGCACGTTCATGTGGGTGAGCGTTGCCAGCGGTGTGACTGCCTCGGTTTTGTTGCTGATGGTCACTCAGCTGCTGCCGCTGGGTCTGCTGGGTCTGATTGGTGGTTTTGTGGCGCCTCGCGTGGTCGTGAATCATCGTGCTCGCGCGGCGGATGCCCGTATTTGGCAGTTGTGGCCGGATGCGGTGGACCACCTGCGTTCGGCGATTCGTGCGGGTCTGTCCCTGCCGGAGGCGCTGATTCAGCTCTCCTACCGCGGCCCGGAAGAGCTGCGTGACGCCTTCGCCCATTTCTCGCGTGATTACCGCGCCTCGGGTGAGTTCGTGCCCTCGCTGAACCGGCTGAAGGAGTACCTTTCTGACCCGGTGGCGGACACCATCATTGAGGCTTTGAAGATTGCCCGCGAGGTGGGCGGCTCGGACCTGGGTAAGCTGCTGGGCACGCTGAGCGATTTTCTGCGTGAGAATGCGCGTACCCGTTCGGAGCTTCTGGCGCGTCAGTCGTGGACTGTGAATGCGGCTCGCCTCTCCTGCGTGGCGCCGTGGTTTGTGCTGTGTCTGATGGCGACTCAGCCTGCCGCGCGTATGGTGTATAACTCGTTTGCCGGTGCGATGCTGATGATTGCCGGTGCCGCTATTTCTTTGGCGGCGTACCGTCTGATGCTGCGTATTGGTGAGTTGCCGCGTGAACGGAGGGTTTTCGGATGAACCTGCCTCTGATTTTTGGTCTGCTGTTGGCGACCGGCGTGGGTCTGATTCTTTCCTCGGTGCTGAATACTCGCAGTATTTCGTTCTCTGATCGTGTGGCATCGCAGCTGCGCGGTGAGACTTTGCGTGAGTCGCTGTTGAAGGAGCAGGAGCGTCGTGAGCCGAGCCTGTTGGAGGCGATTTCGGCGTTCTGTGCGCCGCTGCTTCGTTCGCTATCTTCGTCGTTGAGCGGTTCGTCGCTGAGTGATAGTTCGGTGCAGGAGCGTCTGCGCCGTGCTGGTTCTTCGCAGAGTGTGAGCGCGTTTCGTGCTGAGCAACTGCTGTGGGCGCTTGCCGGTGTGACCGTCATGAGCGCCCTGACCGTTATCGGTGTGGTGCAGGAGCGTTTCTCCATCCTGGTGGCTCTTGTACTGGTGCTGGTGAGCGGTTTGAGCGGCTTTCTGGCGCGTGACTGGTGGCTGGGCGAGGTAGTGACTAAGCGTGAGAAGCAGCTGGTTGCTGAGTTCCCTGCGCTGGCGGAGATGATGGCTCTGTCGGTGACGGCGGGCGAGTCGGCGCTGGCGGCACTGGAGCGTATCTGTCTGACTTCGCGCGGCGAGTTGGCTCGCGAGTTTTCGGAGATTTTGGCGCAGACCCGCACCGGCGTTTCGCTGTTGAGCGCGCTGCAGGAGTTTGCGGAGCGTACTCGCGTTCCGGCGCTGAGCCGCTTCGTTGAGGGTATTGCCGTGGCGATTGAGCGCGGCACCCCTCTAGCTGATGTGTTGCGTGCGCAGGCTCAGGATGTGCGCGATAACGCTAAGCGTGAGCTGATGGAAACAGCCGGTAAGAAGGAGATTGCGATGCTCGCCCCGGTGGTGTTTTTCATCCTGCCGCTGACGGTGATTTTCGCGGTATTCCCCGGCTTGTCGCTCATGCGTTTGAACTTTTAGATTTTGCGGCGGGTACACACCGTACCGGCTGCACCGCGGTGGGCTGGGCTGATTGCCCGGCGTGCCGCACCAACCACACACTACACCCTTTGAGAGAAGGAGAATACAATGTTCCGTCGTTTCCGCACCACCCTGACCGTGCTGATCGCCCTGGCTATCGCATCCGTGCTGGCTCTGCGCCTGAAGAACAAGCAGGACGACCCCGAGCGCGGCGACGTGCCCGGCTGGGTCATGATCACCATGATGAGCGCCGTGCTGGTTGCAGCTATCCTGGCGATTGCTCAGCCCGCTCTGACCAAGATGTTCAACGACGCAATCGCTCTGGTTCACCAGTGATGCGTAAGCCCCGCATCGCTTCTGAGCTGACTGCCGCTGATCTATCCTCCGCGGAACATTCTGTGGAGGATAGCGAGCGCGGTGATGCCAGCACGGAGTTCGTCATGGTCGGTGCCCTGCTGGTGTTGCTGACCATGGCGATTCTGCAGGTTTCTTTCGCTCTGTATGCACGAACCATGTTGGTGGATGCTGCGGCGGCTGGGGCACGGTACGGTACGATGCGTGACCGCACTCCGCAGGAGGGCATGGAGCGTACCCGTCAGATGATTGAGGGGGTTCTTCCGTCTTCGTATGCTGAGAATATTTCGTACCGTCAGAGTAGTGATTCTACGGGCGTGCGCACTTTGGAGGTGACGGTGAAGTCTCCGTTGCCGGTGTTGGGCCCGTGGGGTTTTCCGGATTCTATTGAGGTGAAGGGGCATGCGATTTATGCGGAGCATCGTTCCGGTGATTAGTGGCTTTTCGCTTCGGCAGCGGGTGAAGGAACGCCTGATGAGCCGCTCTGACCGGCCTCTTTCTAACCAGCACAATCCTGAAGAGGGTAGCGCCATTGTGGAGTTCCTGGGTTTGGGTATTACTCTGCTCATCCCGGTGCTCTACGGCATTCTGACGATTTTTAGCCTGCAGTCTTCGGTGATGGCGGCTCATGCGGCGAGCGCCCAGGTGGTGCTGTATGTGCAGGAGCAGCCGCAGGATTCGTCGGTGGGCCCGGATTTGGCTAAGCGTCTGGCGGTGCACGCCGCAGCGGATTACGGGGTTGACCCGTCCGATGTGAGCGTGTCGTTGAGCTGTTCGTCGGGGGAGTGCGTCTCGGGTACGAAGGCGTACGCCACGGTGACGGTTCAGGCGCGTCTGCCGCTGCTGCCTTCGTTTATGGGTGGCGGCGTGATTCCGGTGAGTTCTCATGCGACGAGTTGGGGGTCTGGTCATGCTGATTCCTAATGGTTCGCCCGCTCGCCTGTTATCGCCGGCTCGCCTGCTTTCCTCTGTGTGGGAGCGATACGCTAACGCACACCGTCGGGCTCGTGCCCACATGCAGGCTCGTGCCCGTGCGCAGAGGCGGGCGCTCGCCTCAGGCCGCCTCGACTCTGACCCGCTCGCATCAGGCCGCCTCGCCTCAAACCCGGAAGAGGGCAGCATTGCCCCGCTGATTGTGGGCATGCTGGCGTTGCTGTTGCTCATCGGTTCGGTGACTGTGGCGATTACGGGCGCGTATCTGCAGACTCAGCATCTGCAGGATGTGGCGGACGCTCAGGCGAACTCGATTACCCGCACGATGCGCACTCCGGATGAAGCGAGTGGTTCGGCGGCGTGGGAGTACGCGAGTGCGTACCTGGCTGAGGTTCAGCCGGGGCAGGATTTTCAGGCGTTGCGCCTGGAGAACGTGTCCGTAGATTCTGATCACAGTGTGCACGTGTACCTGTCGGCTCGTATTCGTCCGCCGCTGCTGTCGATTCTGGTGCCTGATGGTATTGAGGTAACCGCTCACGGTTCGTCGCGTTTGAAGATGAATCAGGGCCCGTCCACCGATTAGTGCGTCCATCAACGGCGCACGGGCATATCGACTTACCCGCTTATTGGCGTGTTGTGAGCCCCTTAGACTGCGAGGGTGCATCCGCAAGGTAGTGTAACGGCTAGCGGATGCGCCCTCGTTTTATGCCCTTTTTAGGTCTTCGTTGCGCGGGTTCTGCCCTCTGCCTGCATCATCCTTCTGCGCTGTGGGCTGTTGCGGGCTGTAACGGCGGGACTTTCTGGCATTTTCGCGATAGTGTTAAAGGCTATGGCATCCTTCGACTTTTCTGCTGAGATTAAAGAGCTTCGCGCGATTTTCACCTCTATTGCTGCTGTGAGCGATATTGAGGGGATTGAGCGCGCCATTGAAGACCTGTCTGCGCAGGCTGCCGCACCCGATTTGTGGGATGACGTGGAGAACGCGCAGAAGGTGACGAGCGCCCTGTCGTATAAGCAGTCGGAGCTGAATCGTCTGCGTTCGCTGTCTTCTCGCATTGATGATGTTGAGGTGATGGTGGAGCTTGCCGAAGCGGAGGATGAGGAAACTGCCGCCGAGCTGCTCGCTGATGCTGAGCGTGAGTGCGGTGAGATCCGCGCCAAGCTGGAGGAGCTTGAGGTGCTGGTGCTGCTGTCGGGTGAGTACGATCAGCGTGAGGCTGTGGTGACGATTCGTTCGGGCGCCGGCGGCGTGGATGCTGCTGATTTCGCGGAGATGCTGCTGCGCATGTACCTGCGGTGGGCGGAGAAGAATGGCTACCCGACGAAGGTTCTGGACACCTCCTACGCTGAGGAGGCGGGCCTAAAATCGGTGACCTTTGAGGTGAACGCGCCGTACGCTTTTGGCCGCCTGTCGGTGGAGGCGGGTACTCACCGTCTGGTGCGTATTTCGCCGTTCGATAATCAGGGCCGCCGCCAGACCTCGTTCGCGGCGGTTGAGGTGATCCCTCTGATTGAGCAGACGGATGCTATTGAGATTCCCGAGTCTGAGATTAAGGTGGATGTGTTCCGCTCGTCGGGCCCGGGTGGTCAGTCGGTGAATACGACGGATTCGGCGGTGCGTATGACTCACTTGCCGACCGGTATTGTGGTGTCGATGCAGAATGAGAAGTCGCAGTTGCAGAACCGTGCGGCGGCTTTGCGTGTGCTGCAGTCTCGCCTGTTGCTGTTGCGTAAGGAGCAGGAGGACGCGAAGAAGAAGGAGCTTGCCGGTGATATTAAGGCAAGCTGGGGTGACCAGATGCGCTCCTATGTTCTGCATCCGTACCAGATGGTGAAGGATCTGCGTACCGGCTATGAGGAGGGTAATACCTCTAATGTTTTGGATGGCGGTTTGAACGCCTTTATTGATGCTGGTATTCGCTGGCGTGCTTCGGGGCGCGCGGCTGAAGAGAGCTAAGACGTATAAGGAATGAGTGATGGCTCAGAAAAAGAAGAAAGACGCGAAGAAGGACCCGAATAACGCGATTATTGCCCAGAATAAGAAGGCTCGCCACAACTACAACATTGTGGATACCTATGAGGCGGGCATTGTTCTGCTGGGTACCGAGGTGAAGTCTCTGCGTGATGGTGGGGCGTCCATTGTGGATGGTTTCTGCCAGGTGACCGATAACGAGATGTGGCTCGAGGGCATTCATATTGCGGAGTATGGTTACGGTACGTGGACGAACCATGCGGCTCGTCGTCGCCGTAAGCTGCTACTGCATCGTTCTGAGATTAATAAGTTGGCGCAGAAGCTGAAGGAGACTGGTTACACGGTGGTTCCTTTGAAGCTGTACTTCTCGAATGGTCGTGCGAAGGTTGAGATTGCTTTGGCGACCGGTAAGCGTGAGTACGATAAGCGTCAGGCTTTGCGTGAGCGTCAGGATGACCTGGAGGCGCGCCGCGCGATGCGTTACCGCAACCTCGGCTAGGGCTGAGGCAACGGCGGGGAGCTAATTATCCGGTCCCTATCAGCTGGTCCCTATCTCGTTGGGGTCTGCGGCTGGGGCCCGGGTGCGGTTCCTCGCGTATAATGGTTGAAAATTCGCGGTGTACCGTGAGCACCATACATTTTTGAGGAGACACATGTCTGAGAACCCGAACTACCAGCAGAACCCGGGCGAGTTCATCCCCGCACCGCAGCAGGCACCGGCATACAACATGCAGGGTGGTTACCCCGGCTACCAGCCGACCCCGAGCTCGGCTCTGGCGATTGCTTCGCTGATTCTGGGTATTATTGGTCTGCTCACTGGCTTGATGTTTTTTGGTGCTGTTCTGGGCCTGGTCGGCGTGATCCTGGGTATTGTTGCTCTGGTGAAGGTGAAGAACGGTACCGCATCCGGTAAGGGCATGGCGATTGGTGGTATTGTTACCGGCGCGCTGGGCATGATTGCTGCTGCTGCTATGATGGTGCTCGGCATTGTTCTCGCGAGCCAGTGCGTTGAGAACGCGGTGCAGGATTCGAACGGTAACTACGTGTGCACCATGGCCGGTCAGACCATGACCCTGACTCCCGAGGACTACGACGCTGCCCGCCGCTAAGCCGCGTTGAGCATATAGAGACGTGAAGGGACCGAATAGTGTTGAACTATTCGGTCCCTTGCTCTGTTTCTGCGCTGATTCTGCCCGATTGGTGGATTCTGGGGGATGATTCTGGAATCTTGGACTTCATAGATGACCCAAATGGCGGCTTATTTATATAATGGAACCGAACTCAGCGCGCAATGGTGCGTTGGGCGAGTATAAATTGTTCGCTGCAACTGTGAAGGAAAGAACGACGGATGTCTGAGAATAACTACGGAAACAACCAGGGGAACGCACAGAACCCCTACGCTGCTCAGCAGCCTAATTCTTCCGCCCAGAGCTCGTACGGTCAGGATTACGGCCAGGCTCCTTCGGCACAGAACACCTACGGCCAGGATTACGGTCAGAGCGCATCCGCTCAGAACACCTACGGCCAGGCACAGCAACAGAACGCTACTCCGCAGAACTCGGCCCAGCAGAACCAGTACGGTCAGTTCGGTGCGCAGTCTTCTTCGCAGAATGCTTACGGCCAGAACGCAGCTCAGGGTACCTCCGCCCAGGGCGCTGCGACTCAGAACACCTACGGTCAGGCTCAGCAGCAGTACGGCTATGGTCAGGACGCTTCCTACCAGGCGCAGCCCGCTCAGCAGAACCAGTACGGTTACGGCCAGGAGGCTTCCTACCAGGCGCAGCCCGCTGACTACAACTACCAGCAGAACTCTTACCAGCAGCAGCCCCAGCAGGATGCTTACGGTTACGGCCAGCCCGCGGGTTACCCGTATGCGGCTCCCGTGACGAAGAAGGCTCCCGGCATGGCGCTGGCTGCGATGATCCTCGGTATTGCGGCTGTGCTGACCGGTTTCCTCGTATTTGGTATTCTGCTGGGTATTGCCGCGATTATTCTGGGTGCGCTGTCCCTGAAGAAGACTAAGGAAGTTGGCGCGGGTAAGGCATTCGCGCTGACCGGTATTATCACCGGTGCGGTGTCTGTCCTGATTTCGATTTGCATGCTTTTCGTATACATTTCTTTCTTCCAGACCGCTGAGAAATGCCTTGAGGTTGGTACCGAGGACGGTCACGGTAACGTGGTCTGCCAGATTGGTGACAACCCGAACAACCGCATGACTGTTCCGGCTCACCGCTAAGGTTTGACCGCCTAATTTTGACTGCCTAATTTTGGCTACCCGGTGCGGTACGCGAACGGGGTGGGGCTCCCAGATGATCTGGGGAGCCTCACCCTGTTTTTTATGCGCTGTGTCAGGCTATGGTGTTGCTGCTGCGCTGATCTGTTCGCTTTATTCGCCTCTAGCGGAGGGTGTACCTGCGTGGGTGGGGGACTTGCACGCCGTTAAACATCTTAGATATACTGAATCTCTACCGTGTTTGAATGGCACCGCGGCATCAAGGTATGTCGAGGAAAACTTTCAGAAGACGGTGGGCTTTTTGATAAAAGCATAGGGGGATGATCGGTTTCGACGATGTGAGTTGAGATGGGTGAAGCGTGCCGAGGATGCAGGGTTATCTCGTTAACGCCCTCTGCAAAAAATTAAGTGCAGAATCTAAGCGCACTGACTTCGCACTCGCTGCCTAAGCGCGAGTTGCCGTCTGTCGGCCTGAGCATGCCTTTGGCTCAGTTACCGGCATCGACTTAAAAGGCCACTGCTGCTAGCCCTTGTTGCGGGGGTTAGCGGGACTTTTACGTGACTAGGTTCGTCGGTATATGTGTTTATGCAAGTACCGGAGCCGAAAAGTAGCGTTCGCATAAACTGCGCACGGAGAAGCCCCGTTGACGCCACATCGGACCGGGGTTCGATTCCCCGCATCTCCACGATCTCCCAACCGTCCGCTATCCCGTATGGGGTGCGGCGGTGATTATCGGTTCCAATCCAGAGGAAGAACCGCGGTAGGTTTCTACCACCCGGCAGGACGCCCCACGGCGTCACCTGCCGGGTATTTTTATGCCCAATTGTCGGTCTGTATTGTCGGTCTGTTCTGGGGTGTACCGGTGTGCCCGAGGGTGCTCAGGTGACCGCATTGTAATGAGAATGTCATCAGAGAATGACGACTCACATGTCGTTGATTTCGAGGGCTGATCTATCTCTCCCCATTCGTTAGAGGGTTGATATTGGGGTAGCTGGTCCTCATTCAGAGACTACCTCCCTGACGAACTCGAGGATAAAAGACACAGCTGACTCGACAAGGATGTGTGCTATTTCGATGGGGCTGTCTATGAGCGAAATGCACGCTTCGAGTACAGCACCGTCGATGTCCCGGATAGTAAGGTTTTCATCTTTGCATTGCTATGAACTTCAGCCCGATATCCGTCACCCACATGGTGATTTGGGTCTGGCTTCCCCGCTAGAAGTATTTGATATCGATAATGTTGTCAATGATGATACACTCAGGTGGTCGGACACCGATTATGGAACAGGTTCTGAGTCTTACTGAACCCAGCAGCCTACATTGTTCCTAGGGGTTCGAAATCGACCGATTTATTGACATTGGTAGCAAAGGAGTGGCGATGGCGGAGGGCCTTACCGAAGATCAGGTGCGCGACAAGGCCAGGGGAATCCTCGACTTCGAGGACAGGCCGGGGGTCGTCTCTGGCGTCGGGCAGCTCACGACGTTCAACCAGCTGGGCTTCAAGGGTGTGGCGGACAAGCCGGACGGGTGGTATCTGCCCGACAACGTGAACGACCCCGCCGTCGTGCTGGAGACCAAGGCCAGCCGTATCGTGCTCAAAACAGGCCACGTCGATGAACTGCTCAAGAACATACGCATCCTCCAGCGCAGATACAAGAACGTCGTGGGCGTGCTCTACAACGGCGACGACACGCGCGTGTTCAAGGGTCAGGAGGAGTACAAGGCACAGGGCAGCAACATCCTGCACAACGTCGAGTACTACCTCGACCTGTTCAACGCCGAGGCGATCGACAAGCAACGGATCTACGAGCTCACCTCAAGGATCAACAACTGCCTGCACTTCGAGTTCGGCGTCAAGAACCTCTACCACCGCATGATCTTCACCGCCTGCGCGCTCGTCGCCGAGCGCTACGGCGGGGGGCTGTCACGCTGCGTCGACATGGGATATGAGGCATTCCAGGCGGTGATCATCTCGACGCTTTCCAAGTCGCTGGAGGACAGCCGCAACCAAAACTTCAAGATCAACATCCTGCTGGAGGAATACTCCACCATCAAGATGAACACAACGGACAACCAGGCCGCGATCAACGCCTTCATCGGCTGGGTCGTCGAGATCTCTGAGTGCGTCAACTCCTCCGAGTGGCGAGGCGAGGACGTCATGGGCATCTTCTTCAATGAGTTCAACCGATACAAGGGGAAGTCCGAGCAGGGGCAGGTCTTCACCCCCGAGCACATCACGGACTTCATGTACCGCATCCTCGAGGTCAACCAGGACGACCGCGTGCTCGACGCCACCTGCGGGTCCGGCGGCTTCCTAGTCAAGGCGATGGCCAACATGATCCAGGAGGCCGGCGGCACCAAGACCGACAAGGCCACGCAGATCAAGCAGAGCCAGCTCTTCGGCATCGAGAACGACCGCGAGATCTACGCCCTGGCCTGCGCGAACATGCTCATCCACAAGGATGGAAAGACCAACCTCCAGCTGCTCGACGCCCGCTACGAGGATGCCGCCAAGTGGATCGCCCGCCAGGACATCACCAAAGTGCTCATGAACCCGCCCTTCGAGAAAAAGTACGGGTGCATGCAGATCGTCGAGAACGTGCTCGACAGCGTGCCCGCCCGCACCGCCTGCGCCTTCATCCTGCCCGACAAGAAGCTCGAGAAGGCGTCGAAGGCGCAGATGAGGCGCATCCTCGCCCACCACCGTCTGCGCAAGATCATCAAGCTCCCCGAGGACCTGTTCTTCAAGGTTGGCATCACGACGAGCATCTTCGTGTTCGAGACGGGCATCCCGCAGGATGGCAAGGAGATCTTCGCTTGTCACATGGAGAGCGACGGCCTCGCCACGGTCAAGAACAAGGGCCGACACGACGTGTACGGCCGATGGGCCTCCATCGAGGACCACTGGATCGACGTGGTCGAGAAGCAATCGGGCGACGACACCTGCCAGTGGGTCGATCCCACCGAGCACCTGTCCTACCAGCTCCCGCAGAAGCCCTTCGAGATCTTCGAGGAGGACTTCAAACGGACGGCCCTGAACTACCTCATGTTCCAGCAGGGCATCGACGCCAAGGAGTTCGGCGAGAAGCTCCTCGAGACGGTCATGTACTCGAGCTCGGTGAGCGCGGAGCATGGGCGAGTTCAGGTTTCTATGAATCAGGTTTCTATGAATCAGGATGGCGGTCATGATGAACTCAATTGAGACCACAAACTGGAGGACGTTCCCTCTCGTCGACGTGTTCGAAATGTCGAACACAAAGAGCATCGTGCAGAGGGACATCATTCCCGATAGCGGAACGACACCATATGTCACCGCATCTGAGAAGAACAACGGCGTATTGACGTACATCTCGTGCCCACCCGAGTGGCTCGACAAGGGCGGGTGCATCATGATCGGCGGCAAAACGCTGACTTTCACCTATCAGGAGCAGAACTTCTGCTCGAACGATAGCCACAACATCGCTCTGTACGTCAAAGGCGAGAAACAGGTCAGCGAGTGTGTACACCTGTTCCTCATCGCGGCGCTCAGGGCATCACTGCGTCAGAAATACTCCTGGTCGGACTCGATCTCGATGAAGCGAATCGTCGACGATGAGATGCAACTCCCCGCCACCTCCGACGGCAAGCCCGACTGGGACTACATGGACTCCTACATGCAGGACATCTTGGACACGAGCAAGGAAACGCTGAGCCATCTCATCAGCGTGGAAGTAAGGTGACCACCCATGAAGATTGGATACTCCCGCGTCTCAACCGCCCGCCAGGGCCAGCCGCTCGAGACCCAGCGCGAGGCGTTGCTCGACGCGGGATGCGACGCCCAGCACCTCCACAGCGACACAATCAGCGGCACCAATTGGAGCCGTCCAGTTGCCGCTGCGCTAGCTGTTGCAGCAGTGTCCTGCACTCTCACTCTTTAACCTGGGAGAGGTCCAATGCGTACGAAGAATATATTTACACTAGGATTTTTTCTCACTATTGTTCCGGTGTTCTGGGTGATTATCTCATTTGCCAGAGACGGGGAGTTCTTTAATCCAGTATCAATTCTAAGTGCAATTTTAGGAGGTCTTTTGGTCACTTTTGCAGCCAGAAGGACGATTGAGAGTGATTCAAAGTTCCCTAAGGGACCCCCTAAAGGACCTAGTGTGTAAAACATCGCTTAGAAGTTTCTAAGAGGAAGAACCGCGGTAGGTTTCTACCACCCGGCAGGACGCCCCACGGTGTCACCTGCCGGGTATTTTTATGCCCAATTTCGGTGTCACTCGGGGCGTGCCTGCGTGCTTGGAGGGTGCTCAGGTGACCGCATTGTAATGAGAACGTCATCAGAGAAGACGAAAACGCACCCTATGGCGTAGTATCGAAGGGTAAATATCGTTGTTCGGCGTTGATTGTTCATTCAATCTCACCGGCAACATTCGAGAGCAACCACAGAGCCACCAAACGAGCCACAGAATAGCCGGTCATAGGGACGCCACCGCTACGACGCGGTAGCTACATACCCGCTATGACGACCACTCAAGGACACACCATGGAAAACCAGATTCCCGCCCCCTCCTTCCCGGAGCAGAACAACGCAAACTCCCCGCAGCCGGTACCTGCTGGCGTAGCACCCGGCGCTCCCCTCGGCGCAGCACCCGCACCCGCCCTGGGCGTGGCACCCGCTAACGTGCGCGACCGCGACGACAGCTACCAGCGCATCCCGGACATCTACCGGGTGCCGGCTGAGCACCGCCGCCCCTACGGCGAGACCACCGGTGATTTCCGCGGCCCCGGCTACTTCTACTCCATCGGCGCGTTCGGCGCTTCCCTGGGCGCCCTGGCGCTGACCCTCTACGCGTGGGTTCAGGTAGCGGCACTCCACTCTGAAGCAACGCTCAACTCCCGCGGCTATAGCTCCTCTGCGTATAGCTCCGGTTTGAGCCCCAACATCATGGTGATTGCTCTGCTGCTCGTGGGCCTGATCCCGGTCGGTGTTTCCATTTGGCTTGCCATCTACTCGGCGAAGGTGAACGCCGGTCACGTCACCAAGTACACCTCGAAGATGACGACCTTCAACATTCTGGCGTACATCATCTCGGGTCTGAGCCTGCTGGGTCTGCTCGGCACCCTCACCATGCTGTCCTAAAACTGACAACGCTTGCTCTCATAGCGATACATAGCGAGGCGGGGGGGGG
>NZ_JABZXW010000058.1 GCF_015265375.1 Rothia sp. (in: high G+C Gram-positive bacteria) | reverse complement strand
CGCGACGCCTGCAAGTTCACGAATTACCGTTCGGCGCTGGGGTCGAATTGGGCGATTGGCTGGTCGGTGTTTGGGGTGCAGTCGTCGATTATTCCGTTGGCGGCGGCGTATTTGGCGACCGGCGGCGACATGTCGAATTCGGTGGCGGCTACTCTGTTGGCGTCGTTGGCGATGGCGACGAACTCGTTTGGTAATGCGTTGACGCAGACGTTCTCGGGTCGTTTTTCGGATCGTTTTGGCCGCCGTGTGATGGCGTTTTCGGGTCTGCTGTTGGCGGGTTCTGCGGTGACGTTTATGGGCTTCGCGCCGGTGGCGTGGGTGTTTGTGTCGTTGACGGCGTGCCTGGGTATTGGTGCGGCGTTTATGGGCCCGTCGATTCAGGCTGCGGTGTCTGATGTGATTGGTACTCGCCGTAGTGGTGGCCAGGTGTTGGCGGTGTATCAGATGGCTAGCGATTTCGGTATGATTTTGGGCCCGCTGGTGGCTGGTTTGATTGCGGATGCGTGGGGTTTTGTTCCGGCGTTCATTATGAGTGGTTTGTTGTTGGTGGCGGCGGCGTTTACGTGGGCGCCGTTCCGTAAGGCGCGCTGGCCGAAGGATATTGCGGACACGGACTATACGGGCCGCTAAGAGCTCTCTAATAAGTAAAAAGCCGGTGCCTGCTGCGAAGCAGGCACCGGCTCTATCTCTATGTATCAGGTCTGTATCCGGGAAGTAGATAAAAATCCGACAGGATAAATAACCCTAGAATCAGGTGAGCTGACCCGAGAAGGAAACCCCAGACCAACCCCTATTTCAACCATCCCAAGGCGAGCTAATTAGAGAAGGGAACCACATACCAGCTTCATATACCCAAGACTGCGGCGAGCTACCCCGAGAAGGTACCCACCTACCAACCCCTTCTATCCTCCACCCGAGGGGTAGGCGACCTAGAGGGCGTACCGGACACGCGAAGCGGGGGCTCCGTCCTCGAGGTGCCTCAGGCACCGATGAGGGGGCACTCCCCCGCTTCGTGTGTTTCGGTCGCCTTCTCAAACAACTAACCCACGGAAGCTATACTCCCCCGCGAGCGTTGTCCGGTACAACCTCTCAAACAACTAGCCCACGGAAGCCTCACTCCCCCGCGAGCGTTGTCCGGTCGTCTTCTCTTAGCACCCCCTATCGGGTCACAGGCACCTTGGAGAATTCACGCACGGTACCTTCCGGGTCGCCGGAGCGTACCAGCGCTTCACCGATGAGGATTGCGTCGGCGCCGGCGCCGGCGTAGGCGCGCACATCCTCGATGCTGGCAACGCCGGATTCGGCGACCTTGATGACGGAGTTGGGCAGGTGCGCGGCGAGGGATGCGTAGTGTTCGTTGTTGACTTCGAGGGTCTTGAGGTTGCGCACGTTGATGCCCACAATCTTGGCGCCGATGCGCTGGGCGACCTCGATTTCTTCGGGGGTGTGGGTTTCGACGAGGGCGTTCATGCCGAGTGATTCGGTGAGTTCGAGGAACTCGCGCAGGGTCTTCTCGTCGAGGGCCGCGACGATGAGCAGCACGAGGTCGGCGCCGTGTGCGCGTGCCTCCCAGATCTGGTACTCGTCGACGGTGAAGTCCTTACGTAGCACGGGGATGTTTACGGCGGCGCGTACTGCGTCCAGGTCGGCGAGGGAGCCGTTGAAGCGGCGCTGTTCGGTGAGCACGGAAATTGCGGCTGCGCCACCTGCCTCGTAGCGTGCGGCGAGCGCGGCGGGGTCCGGGATTTCGCCGAGGGCACCCTTGGAGGGTGAGGAGCGCTTCACCTCGGAGATAATGCGTGCGGTTGCGCCGTTGCCGCCGCCGGGTACTTCACCGCGCAGGGAGGCGAGCGCATCGCGGGCGGGTGCGGCGGCGAGGGCTCGCTTCTTCATCTCCTCGAGGGGAACCTGCTGTACGCGGGCGGCGAGGTCTTCGCGGACGCCGACAATGATCTCGTCGAGAACGGTGCTCATGGTGTCTCCTTGGGTTACTTGGTGGCGTTGACGGCTACGTCTGCGTCGAGGGGTGCCAGGCCGGAGGCGGTCAGCACTGCGCGCAGCGGGGCGGCGGACTTGTTGACGGTTTCGAGGGTTTCGGAGTCCGGGTTGGAGTCCATGACGAGGCCTGCACCTGCCTGCACGTAGGCGGTGCCTTCCTTGAGTACGGCGGTGCGGATGGCGATGGCCATGTCCATATTGCCGGCGAAGTCGAAGTAGCCGCACACGCCGCCGTAGACGCCGCGGCGGGTGGGTTCGTATTCGTCGATGAGCTGCATGGCACGCGGCTTGGGCGCACCGGAGAGGGTGCCTGCCGGGAAGGCGACGCGCAGCACGTCGTAGGCGCTGAACTGCGGGTCGAGTTCGGCGCTGACGGCGGAGGAAATGTGCATGATGTGGCTGAATCGCTCAATGATCATGAACTGGTCGACGGACACGGTGCCGGGCTTGGCGATGCGCGAGAGGTCGTTGCGTGCCAGGTCGACGAGCATGAGGTGTTCGGAGCGTTCCTTTTCGTCGGCGAGCAGTTCCTCGGCGAGTGCGAGGTCTTCTTCGCGGGTTGCACCGCGCGGGCGGGAACCGGCGATGGGGGGGGTGCTGGCGATGCCGTCCTTGAGGGTAACGAGCGCCTCCGGGGAGGAGCCGACAATGTGGAAGGGGGTGCCGTTGCTGTCTTCGAAGTTGAAGAGGTACATGTAGGGCGAGGGGTTGGACTGGCGCAGTACACGGTACACGTCGAGTGCCTTGGCGTTGGTTTCGGCTTCGAATCGGCGTGAGAGCACAATCTGGAAGACGTCGCCGTCGATGATGTTCTTCTTGGAGCGGTCGATGGCGTCCTTGAAGCCCTGTTCGCTCCAGGTGAGGGTGACGTCTTCGCGGACCTTACGGTCAATGTCTGCCACGCCGGAGAGAGTGGAGGTGGTTGCGGCGGCGCCGCGCTGCAGGCGGCGGAGCATGCTGTGCAGGCGCGCGATGGCATCCTCGTAGGCGCCGTCGACGTTTTCGCTGGTGCCGTTGAAGTTGATGGCGTTGGCGACGAGCAGGACGGTGCCATCCTTGTTGTCGTGGATTGCCATGTCGGAGACCATGTTGAGCGCGAATTCGGGCAGGTTCACGTCGTCGGCGGGCGGGAACGGCAGGTGCTCCCAGTGGCGTACGACGTCCCAGCCGAGGTAACCAACCAGGCCGGAGGTGAGCGGCGGCAGGGTCGGGTCGGGTTCGGTGTAGAGCATCTGCAGGGTCTTGGCGATGGCTTCTACGGGGTCGCCGTCGACGGGTGCGCCGGCGGGGGTGCGGCCCTGCCAGTGGACTGCGCCGTCAACGGTGGTGAGGGTCGAGCGGGAGGATGCGCCGATGAAGGAGTAGCGGTCCCAGGCTGCGGATTCGCCCTCTGCGGAGATTTTGGCGGATTCGAGCAGGAAGGTGCCGTGGGCTGCTTCGACGGGTTCGCCCTGGTCGTTTTGGAGTACGAGGGATCGGTAGATGCCGATGGGGGTGAGTGAGTCGGCGAGGATTTTGATGTGTACGGGAATGACGCGGGTGCCGGCTGCGCGGGCGCGGAATTCTTCGAGGCTGGGGGTGATGGTGCCCAAATCCTGCATTGCTGTACTCCTTGGTGTTGGGTTGGGAGCGCATCGGTGCGCTGTGTCCCTTAGCTGCCGCGCGGGGTTTTTACCGGTGCATGGGGTTTTACCGGTACATGGGGGTACCGGGACATATGTGCCGGTGTGTATCTCTCTGGCGCATACTTGCCAGATCCATAGACGCCCGATGATGCCTGATAAATCCCGGTAAGCCCGGTGCGCGGGTTGTTTCAGTTTAACCGGTGCTGCGGCCCAGTTCCACGGTAAAGAGTCAATAGTTCTCTTCGTGAAACTGAGCCGCGTACCGTTCAGCCATGTTAGTTGCTGAACTGCTTGAGGGTTGCTGCGGTCTGCAGTGCCGCTGCGGTCGCCTCGTAGCCCTTGTCTTCGTTGGAGCCTTCCAGGCCTGCACGGTCGAGTGCCTGCTGCTCGTTGTCGCAGGTGAGCACGCCGAAGCCGATGGGGCGGCCGGTCAGCACGGACACGTCGGTCAGGCCGTTGGTTGCGCCCTGGCAGACGTAGTCGAAGTGGGGGGTGCCGCCGCGGATGACCACGCCAAGCGCGACGATTGCGTCGAACTTCTCAGCGAGGCGGGTCGCTGCGACGGGCAGCTCGAAGGTGCCCGGAACGCGCACGAGGGTCGGCTCGATGCCTGCGTCGCGTGCTGCACGCTGCGCGCCGTCGATGAGGCCGTCCATGACCTGGGTGTGCCAGCTTGCCGCTACGATTGCGAGCTTGAAGCCCTTGTAGTCTTCGGGGTTGAGGGTGGTGTCTGCTGCGCCTACGCCGCTCATTGTGTTCTCCTTGTGGGTTTTGGGTTTTGAAAAATTAGGGGTTTGCAGGGGTGCCGCTACGCGCTTTTGAGCACGTGGCGCATGCGCTCACGCTTGGTCTGCAGGTAGTGTGCGTTCTCGACTCGGGCGGGAATTTCGTCCGGGATGAGTTCGGTGACCTGCAGGCCGAGGCTTTCGAGCGCCTCCTGCTTGGCGGGGTTGTTGGTCACGAGCCTCAGCTCGTTCACACCGAGTTCCTGCAGGATCAGTGCCGCCTGCGAGTAGTCGCGCATGTCGCCGTCCAGGCCGAGCGCCAGGTTCGCGTCGAGGGTGTCGAGCCCGGCATCCTGCAGCGCGTAGGCGCGGAGCTTGTTGACCAGGCCGATGCCGCGTCCTTCGTGGTTGCGCACGTAGATGAGGTACCCGCCGGTGCGGCCAATGATGCGCAGGCCGTTCTCCAGCTGGGGGCCGCAATCGCATCGGAAGGAACCGAAGATATCGCCGGTGGCGCATTCGGAGTGGATGCGCACCGCGGGCGCTCCCCCGTCCTCGGTGGGTACGGGGGTGCCGTCACGGTCGAGGGCGCGGGCGCTGATGTGCTCGGCACCGTCTGCGAATCGCCAGGCGCGCAGGCCGAACACACCCTGCGGGGTGGGTACGGCGACCTCTTCGGTGCTTTCGACCAGCAGCGGGCTGGGGTTGGGCACCATGTCGAGGGGGCTGACTCGGTAGCCTTCAGCGAGCTGGGAGGCGATGCGCAGGGATTCGGCGCTGAGCTCTTCAGCCTGCGCCTCAACCGGCTCGACCAGGGTGCCTGGCGTTGCCTGGGTGTTAGGGGTTTCGCTCATGCGTTCTCCTACGCCTTAGCTACGTACTTGATGAGGTCTTCGATAGAGATCATGGGCAGGTTGTGCTCGGTGGCGAAGGCGCGCAGTGCGTCGAAACGCATCATGGAGCCGTCGTCGTGCACGACCTCGGCGATAACGCCCACGCCGGACAGGCCCGCCGCGAGGGAGAGTTCCACAGCGGCTTCGGTGTGGCCGGGGCGCTCCGCCACGCCGCCGTCAACAGCGCGCAGCGGGAAGATGTGGCCGGGGCGGGTGATGTCCGCCGGGGTCGAGGATGCATCCGCGAGGATCTGCACGGTGCGTGCGCGATCTGCCGCGGAGATGCCGGTGCTCACACCAGATGCCGCATCGCAGGAGACGGTGTATGCAGTGCCCTTGGGGTCCTCGTTGTTGGTGACCATGGGCGGCAGGTTCATCTCGTCGGCACGCTTGTTGCTCAGGGGTGCGCAGACCACGCCGGAGGTGTAGCGGATCATGAAGCCCATCAGCTCGGGGGTTGCGTGCTCGGCTGCGAAGATGATGTCGCCTTCGTTTTCGCGGTCTTCGTCGTCAACAACGACCACGGCGCGACCTGCTGCGATAGCGTCCACTGCGGTCTGCACGCTGTCGAGGACGCTTGCGGCGTCGGCGCGACGCGGCGCAACCTGCTCACCGGAGTGCGCAGAGTCAGCCTGGGGCACGCCTGCGAACGCAGTCAGACGCTGCACGTACTTAGCGAGCGCATCGGTCTCAAGGTTCACGCTGTCGCCAACCTTGAGGGCGCCGAGGTTGGTTGCCTTCAGGGTTTCGGGGATCAGGCCGACCTCGAACCATGCGGGGGTTTCGCCGGGCTCAGAAACGGCGGTGACGGTCAGGGACACGCCAGAAACAGCGATGGAGCCCTTCTCGGCGAGCAGGGGCGCCAGTTTGGTGGGTAGGTTGAAACGCAGGGTGCTCCACGCCTCGTGCGCGGTGATGGATGCGAGGGTACCTACCGCATCCACGTGGCCCTGCACGACGTGACCGTCGAGGCGGCCACCGGCAGGCAGGCAGCGCTCCAGGTTGACGGTGTCACCGGGGTTCAGGTTGCCGAGGTTGGTGCGGCGCAGAGTCTCCCCCATCGCGTAGGCGCGGAACTGGCCGGGCTGCAGCTGGTCGAGGTCGATAGCGGTGAGGCATACACCGTTGACGGCGAGGGAGCCGCCGTGTTCGAGGTCGGCGACGATGTCTCCGGCGTTGAGGGTCAGGTAGGCTGCGTCGCTACCTTCGATGGGGGTGATGGATTCTACGGTGCCGAGGGCGCCAATGATTCCGGTAAACATGGTGTGCTTTCCTTTTCTCGCCGTGTCCGCCGGGTCGTCGTCGTTGAGGGCGACGGGCGGCGATGGTTTGTTCGTCTGTATAACTATACGTATTTTTCGAATATTCCCCGTGACGGGGCGTTTTTGTGCCAGCATGCGAACCAGCCGGCATGAATTAGCCGGGCGCAGGCGGGGGGGCATTAAGATGCTACTCCCCCGCCCGCACTTAGCCCAGGCGGATGCTAGTCCAGCCGCGACTAGTCCAGCCTCGGTTCGGGCGCGTGGCAGGCGTCCAGCTTCGGCAGGGTACGTCGTTCACCCGGTTCCTGCGCCGTTCCGCGAGGTGCGGGCACCAGATGCGTTGCGGTGTCGTTGCCGAGCACGCGCACCGCCGGGAACATGCCCAGATCGTCCAGTTGCAGGCGCGGCGCCTGAGCGAGAGTGTCCACGAGCAGGCGGTAGACGGCGCTCTTACCCTGCCCCATGATTATGGGGGCGCGGTACCAGACCATCTCGTCGATGAGGTCTTCACCGGCGAAGAGGCCAACCATGCCGGGGCCGCCCTCAATCATGAGGTGCCGCACTCCGCGGGCGTACAGCTCATCGAGCAGTTCGCGCGGGTCGTGGGTGAAGACCTGCAGGAAGTTCTGCGGGTCCGCCTCCACGCCTTCGGGCGGGTTGAGGCCGCGCACGCGGTAGTTCTCGGTAATCTCGGTTTTGCCCATGACCACGCGCAGCGGCTGCTTCTCGAAGCGTTCCCCGTTGGCGTCGCGCGCGTCCAGGGTCGGGTCGTCCATGAGGGTGGTTCGGGTGCCAATCATGACGGCGTCGGCGCGGTGACGAATCAGGTGCCCGTCAATGCGCGCGGCGGGGCCGGTAATCCACTTGCTCGTGCCGTCAGCTGCCGCGATGAACCCGTCCAGGGTGGATGCGCTCTTTGCGGTGATGAAGGGGCGGCGTTCGGCGGCGGCAATGAACCAGCGTTCGTTCAGCAGGTAGGAGGCGTTCGCGAACTCCTCCATGGCGTGCACGGTGACGCCCTGCGAGCGCAGGTAGGCGGCGCCTCCGGCAGCGTTTTCGGTGTCGTCGCTGTAGGCGTAGTAGAGTTCGCTAATGCCCGCCTCGGCGACGGCGTGGGAGCAGGGGCCGGTACGTCCGGTGTGGTTGCAGGGTTCCAGGCTCACGTACATGCGGGCGCCGGTAAGGTCGGTTCCGGCGGCGCGGGCGGCGGCGAGTGCGTCGGCTTCGGCGTGCGGGGTGCCTGCGCCTCGGTGGTAGCCCACGTGCAGCAGGTGCCCGTCACGGTCGGTGATGACGGCGCCGACGAGCGGGTTTGCGCCGCGGATACCCTGACGTGCTGCCTGCAGTGCCAGGCTCATCGCATCGTCGTGGCTGAGGATCTGCTCGGGGTCGGGCAGCTGGAGGGTGCGTGCGGCGGGCAGCCCAGCGAGGTGACCGTACTCAGCAGCGGAGTAGTCCGCATCGTTGTGCGGCAGGTGCGTGCTGGGGGTAACGGTTGCGGGCAGGTGCGCGCTCGCCAGCACCTCCTGAGAGGGATTCTGCGGCATCTTACGCACGACCCTTCTGCACGTCAGTAACTTCAACGGTCACGTCAGGGAACTGGGTCTGCACCTGGGTCTTCTGCGCTTCCAGGTTGCGGGTGCGCCACCAGACGAAGAAGCCGATCAGGGTGAAGCATCCGTAGAACACGTACATGAGGGAGGTCGCGTAGTAGCCTGCGCTCCACAGCAGCGGCACGCCGACCAGGTCGACGGCAACCCAGATGAGCCAGAATTCAACCCAACCGCGCGCCATGCCGTAGGTGGCGAGCAGCGAGCCGGTGAAGATCCAGGCGTCGGACCAGACCGGTTCGTAGGAGCCGAGGGCGCGGAAGATGGGGGTGAGCAGCAGGGTGCCTGCAACCATGGCAACAACCAGACCTGCACGTTCGGTGTTGGTCGCCCACTTGGGGATCACTGCGGCACCTTCGGAGGCGTCACCACCGGCGGCGCGGGTTGCACGCCAACGATGCCAGCCCCAGATGGACACGGCAATGAACATGATTTGGCGGCCTGCCTGGCCGAGCATGGTGACGGGGTGCGGGCTGCCGACGAGGGCGCCCAGGAAGACAGTGAGGAGCAGCAGGTTGCCGAGAATACCGACGGGCCACGCCCATACTTTGCGTCGCATGCCGCCCAGCGCCGATGCTAGGCCGAATGCGTTTCCGAGAACTTCGCGCACGAGGAGGGACTGGTCCCCCACGTGAATTTGTGCGTCGAAGAGCCACCGCAGGATGTCCATTGTTTCTTTCCTCTCTGAGTTGGACCGTGTGTCGGATGCGCGGGGTGCGCATCTGCGGCGGCTCCGGGGAGAGGAACAGAAAGAGCGGTACCGTGGGCGCCGTGGGGTGCCGGGTATCCGTGATGCGGCAGGAGTGGCAAACCAGCCAACCGCAACTGAAAACCATAGCTGAAATCAGCCAACCGCGGCAGGGGAATAACGTGCCGGCACCTCCGAGGTGCCTCTCCCCTGCTACATCGAAAGCTGATGCTCTGCCAAGAAACCGTTCTCTAAGCAACAGTTTTCTCAAGCAGCAGCTCTCTGAAGCAACTGCGTCGGTGCACCCTGCACGCTATCCCGGTTTTCGGGAGGTGCGGTGGAGTGCGCTCCTGCCTTTTTCTGCTCGTGCTACCTTCCATCCAGACTGTACTGTCGGCACCGGATTTTCACCGGTTCGGCCTCTCTTGCGGGCGGGCTTCTCTAGCGGAGTCTTGGCATCCTGTGCGGATGCGAAGATTCGTACGATTTTTGCCTGCCTGCGGGAGCGGTTCGCGGGCTGTGACCGCCGGTTCGGAATTTCACCGACCCCGGAGCACGATGTCGATATTGATTATGCCACAGCGCACGCTGGGGGTTTAATTTGTTTTCTCTGGGATAACTTCCGTGACAAGATGACGTTTTGTGACTGCGTCCTGAGCATGCTTTCAAGCCCCGCTATGCAACTCCCCGCGGCAGCCACTCGCGGGACCTCCCTGGAACCTGATTCTTCATTCTTCGGGGGCGATTTATCACGGTTTTATAACGGTGGAGAGCACCAAACAGACCAAAGAGTTACGGAGGCTTCCAGGGGGTTGCTCAGGGCACACTGAACACCCGTCAATACCTTTATGACAAGGAATTATAACAATAAGGTTAAATTATTGGTTTAAGGTTTACTCCAGGGGTGATTTAAGGTTATTCTTATCTACAGGAGCTCCCATCACCGATAAACCGGTTCCGTTGAGAGCTACATGATTCGGACCATCCGAGCACTCACATCAAACCCTTAAGCTTCTGCCATTTGAAGCTGGAAAACTGGCCCGCGGACTGCATTCCTGAGGATAGTTTTCACGCAACATCTGCGCGTACTGGATTGCGCAGTATTGCGGCACACGATGTTGATGTGCTTCACCATCGGGAGGCAACCACACCGAATTGTTTTCTCAACGGAACCGGCGTGGGAGCTCTTCCGAATAAACTTCCGGATGATCGCACGGTGTGCACCCTTGTGTGGGGTGTTGTGCGTGTCGAACGGTCATAAGCTCCCGTTCTTCTGTCGTCGCCTACCGTGGTGCGCGATGGAGGTTGCGGGAACCTTGCGGGATGGTTGATCCCGCGCGCTCTGCATTGTCTTGTGGAGTGTGGTGTGTTTGGGTGGCGTATTCGCAGTGCCGGAGCGAATACGCCACCCGTTTTTAACGTCTAAAACAGGGGCGCCCCAAACTCGGGCGAGCCTAGAAGGCGTACCGGGCACGCGAAGCGGGGGCTCCGTCCTCAAGGCGCCCCAGCGCCGCAGAGGGGGCACTCCCCCGCAAGCGTTGTCCGGTACGGCCTCCCCCACAAACGCATCCAAAACATAACGCTCCCCCAGCTACACGCGGTAGTTGAGGGAGCGTTATGTCTATATAAGGCTAGAAGCCCTGAGGGATTAGTCCTCTACAGAGCGGAATGCTACAACAGCGTTGTGGCCGCCGAAACCGAAGGAGTTCGACAGTGCCACGATCTCGCCGGCGGGCAGCTCGCGTGCGTCGGTCACCACGTCCAGGTCAATCTGGGGGTCCTTGTTGTCCAGGTTGATGGTGCAGGGTGCGGTGCGGTGGTGCAGAGCCAGTACGGTCAGCACAGCCTCGAGGGCGCCCGCGCCACCGAGCAGGTGGCCGGTCATGGACTTGGTTGCGGAGACGGCAATGTTCTTGGTGTGGTCGCCGAAGGTTTCGTGCATTGCGGTTGCTTCGGGCAGGTCACCGGCGGGGGTGCTGGTGGCGTGCGCGTTGATGTGCACGACGGTCTTCGGGTCGATGTTGCCGTCTTCGAGGGCTTCGCGCAGTGCGCGGGTTGCACCGAGTGCTGCGGGGTCGGGTGCGGTGATGTGGTAGGAGTCGGCGGAGACGCCGGTGCCTGCCAGTTCTGCGTAGACGCGTGCGCCGCGTGCCTTGGCGTGCTCTTCGGATTCGAGGATGAGCGCTGCTGCGCCTTCACCCATGACGAAGCCGTCGCGGTCGACGTCGTAGGGGCGGGATGCCTTTTCGGGTTCGTCGTTGCGGGAGGAGAGTGCCTGCATTTTGGCGAATGCTGCCATGGGCAGGGGGTGGATTGCTGCTTCGGCGCCGCCGACGATGACGACGTCTGCCTTGCCGCTGCGGATCATTTCGGCGCCGAGCTGCATGGCTTCGGTGGAGGATGCGCATGCGGAGACGACGGTCTGTGCTGCGGCGCGTGCCTTGAGGTTCATGGAGACTGCTGCTGCGTTGCCGTTGGGCATGAGCATGGGCACGGTCATGGGGAGGACGCGGCGGGGGCCCTTTTCGCGGAGGGTGTCCCATGCGTCGAGGAGGGTCCACACGCCACCAATGCCGGTACCGAAGGCTACGCCGGTGCGTTCGGGGTCGACTTCTTCTGCGGATTCGGCGTCGGGGCCGGAGAATCCTGCGTCTTCCCATGCTTCGCGTGCGGCGATGAGGGCGAGCTGACCCGAGGGATCCAGGCGCTTTGCTTCTACCTTGGTGAGGCGGCCGGATTCGAGGGCGGGCACAGCGAGCTGGCCTGCAATGTATACGGGCAGGTCGTATTCCTTGACCCAGGGATGGTCGAGGGTGGATACACCAGATACGCCCTTGGTTGCGTTTTCCCAGGTGGTGGGGACGTCGCCGCCAATGGGGGTGGTCGCGCCGAGGCCGGTCACCAGCACTTTTCGAGACATTGTGGCACTTTCTCTTCGGTGGTCGATTTGGTGGTTTATCCGGTGGTGTGTGGATAAAAACCTGTAGGGCCCGGGGTTTGCAGTGGGCGTTTTCACGCCGTGGGGAGTGCAGTCATCGCACCCTGCGTGTGCCCGGGGTGTATTGGATTGAAAGCTGAGTGAATAGCGATGCGGCGCGGGCCGGTGAGAGCCCGCGCCGCCTCGTTATTGGTTATAGCTTAGGCAGCGTTCGCGATGAACTCGACTGCGTCGCCAACGGTCTTGAGGTTCTTGACCTCTTCGTCCGGGATGGTCACCTCGAACTTCTCCTCAGCGTTCACGACGATGGTCATCATCGAGATGGAGTCGATGTCCAGGTCCTCGGTGAAGGACTTGTCCAGCTGAACGTCCTCAACCTCAACGCCGGTCTCTTCGTTAACGATTTCTGCCAGACCTGCGAGGATCTCTTCCTTGTTAGCCATTCAGGGGCTCCTTTGTTGTTCGATGGTCATCGCACCCACAATTCGTGGGTACGCGTGCATTACCGAGTTTATCGTGTCTGCGTGGTGTACGCATGCGTCAACTCGGAGTTTTAGGGGATGCTTTCCCGCTTTATTTTCTTTCTCGTGCACCGGCACGGTGCCGGGCTGAGGGGGCGGGTGAGCATCGGGCTCCGGTGGTTTTCCTTAGGGAAGGACGACTACCTGAGCTGCGAATGCCAGGCCGGCACCGAAGCCGATCTGCAGGGCGAACTTGCCGGAGAGTTCCGGGTTCTCCTTGAGCAGGCGGTGTGCGGCGAGCGGGACCGATGCGGCGGAGGTGTTACCGGCATCGACGATGTCGCGTGCCACTGCCACCGTGTCGGGAAGCTTGAGGGTCTTGACCATCTGGTCAATGATGCGGGCGTTTGCCTGGTGCGGGATGAGCGCGCCGAGCTCGTCGGGGGTGATACCGGCGGTCTCGAGTGCCTGCTTGGCGACCTTCGCCATTTCCCATACTGCCCAGCGGAAGACGGAGGGGCCGTCCTGACGCAGGGTGGGCCAGATCTTTTCGCCTTCTTCGACGGGGTTCGCAACGAAGTCGCGGTTGCGGATGTCCAGCAGGGAGTGGGTCATGCCGACGGTGCCCCAGCGGGAGCCGTCCGAACCCCATACGGTCGGGGCGATGCCCGGCTCGTCGGAGACGCCTACGACTGCTGCGCCTGCGCCGTCGCCGAGCAGGAAGGAGATGGTGCGTTCGGTGTTGTCGATGAAGTCGGAGAGCTTCTCAACGCCGATGACCAGCACGTGCTTTGCGGTACCCGCGCGGACGAGGGCGTCTGCCTGGGCGATGCCGTAGCAGAAACCTGCACACGCTGCGGAGATGTCGTATGCGGGGCACTTGGAGCCGATTGCGTCGGCGACCAGGGTTGCCAGGGAGGGGGTTGCGTAGGGGTGCGAGATGGTCGAGATAATGACCGCCTCAATGTCCTCACCGGTTACACCGGACGCTTCGAGGGCGTCCTTGGCGGCGCCGATGGCGAGGTCGGCTACCGACTGGTTTTCGCTGGCGCGGTGACGAGTTGCGATGCCGGTGCGCTGCTTGATCCACTCGTCGGAGGAGTCGATTGCCTCAACGATGTCGTCGTTGGGGACGATGACCTCACCGCGGGCTGCGCCGTAACCGAGGATGCGGGAGTAGCGGTTGATTTCGTACTGCTTGAGGGTAGTCACGTATTCAATCCTTAGTGCTGATGCTCGCAAGGCACTGTGTGCCTTGCAGGTCTAAAGTGCATGTCTAGTGTGAAGGGTTCCCAGTGCGGGGAGGGCGGGGTGCTCTCCTGCAGCGTTTAGCCCTTCAGAGAGGCGAGGTCCTCGGGAGTGTTGATGGAGGTGCCGGGCACGCCGCGCATCGCACGCTTTGCCAGGCCGACCAGGGTGCCCGCGGGGGCGACCTCGATAATGCCGGCGACCTCACGCTCAAGCAGGGTTGCCATGCACAGATCCCAGCGGACGGGGCTGGTGACCTGAGAGACGAGGGTCTTGACGAACTCTTCACCGGATGCCACGGCGGAACCGTCGCGGTTGGTCAGCAGTGCGGAGGTCGGGTCGGAGACCTGCAGGGATGCGGCGAACTCTTCCAGTGCGGGCACGGCGGGTGCCATTGCCTCGGTGTGGAATGCGCCAGCAACCTTCAGGGGGATGACGCGAGCGCGTGCGGGCGGGTTCGCGGCGAATGCTTCGATGGCGGGGATGGGGCCTGCGGCTACAATCTGGCCGCCGCCGTTGGAGTTTGCCGCGACGAGGCCCGCTACGTCGATGGCTTCGCGGACGTTTTCTTCAACGCCGCCGAGTACTGCAGCCATGCCGGTCGGGGAGGCGGCTGCCGCCTCCGCCATGCCGTTGGCACGCACGCGCACGAAACGCATTGCGTCTTCATCGCTGAGTACGCCTGCGAGGGCTGCCGCGGTGATTTCACCGACGGAGTGACCCGCGAAGATAAGCTCTTCACCCTCGAGTTCGCGCAGTGCGAGGCGACCGGTCACAATGCCTGCAGCCACGATGAGGGGCTGGGCGATGGCGGTGTCCTTGATGGTTTCTTCTTCGGCTTCGGTGCCGTAGTGAATCAGGTCGATGCCTGCCGCTTCGGAGAGTCGTTCCAGGTGCTCACGCACACCTTCAATCTCGAGCCAGGGGCTCAGGAAGCCCTTCTTCTGGGAGCCCTGTCCGGGGCAAACGAGTGCGCGCATGCGGTGCGACCTTTCTGGTTTTTAGTACTCGTACGCGGTGTCTCCGTAGAGACGGAGACCACGGCTAGTCTGTTACCTATGCTACCTTGTTCAGCCGCTTTGTATAAACATCCCAGTGCAGAAATTCAGGGCGCACTGGGAGTTTAGGCGGTGGTTGAACAGTGTATAGCTTAGATTGAACTCACCCATTCGTACAACCTGGACGGGCAAGGTTCAAATAGAGAGACATGAGCGGCGGCGTTCCGAGCTATTCAAATCACTGCCCAAAGCTCTGCTCAAGGCACAGTCCGGCAAAGCGCAGTCAAGCAAAGCACAGTCCAGCACACTCCCCCGCCCGGCACACTCCTGCCCCACACACTAACCGCTAGGCTCGCGGATGCGCCCGCGCGTACGTCTCCGCCAGACGCTTCATCGACACGTGCG
>NZ_JABZXW010000057.1 GCF_015265375.1 Rothia sp. (in: high G+C Gram-positive bacteria) | reverse complement strand
ACCTACACCTCATGACGGGGCGAGTGCCGAGTGCACCCGCCCCGTTGAGTATGTGAAAGCCGCGCACGCAAGAACAGCGCCGCGTCGCACCCAACACGGCACGCCACCGCACGCGCTGAACGCGAACACGCAACGAAAACACCCCGCAGTAGAGCCTCAACACAGCGCGAGGTGATGGCACAGACACCCGCGAAAGGTTAGAGTATTGACCATGATGACCCCCGTAAACGTCCACATTAAGCTGCTCGACCCCGAGCTGCCCGCACCCGCCTACGCAAAGCCCGGCGACGCCGGCGCTGACCTGCGCTCCCGCATCGACTTCGAGCTGGAACCGGGCGAACGCGCCCTCGTACCCACCGGCGTGGCAATCGCCCTGCCCGAAGGCTACGTTGGCCTGGTGCACCCGCGCTCCGGCCTGGCGACCAAGAACGGCATCACCATTGTGAATGCACCCGGCACCGTTGATTCCGGCTACCGCGGCGAGCTGATGGTCACCCTGCTCAACACTGACAAGACCAAGTCCTTCCACGTGCAGCGCGGCGACCGTATCGCCCAGCTGATCATTCAGAAGTACGAGCACGCAACCTTTACCGTGGTGGATGAACTGGATCAGACCGAACGCGGCTCCAGCGGCTTCGGTTCCAGCGGAATCCACTAGTCTGCTCTCACCGCGAAAACCGCACGAGAGAAGAGAAGAAACCCCCGCACCTTGCGTGCGGTGAAAGTAGGAATACCATGTTCGGATTTGGTAAGAAGAAGCGCGCCGAGGAGGCTGAAAAGGCCGCCATCGACAAGGCTGTCGCCGAAGAGGTCGAAGAGACCAACGTCGAGGTTGAGGAGCTGAAGGAAGAGGAGAACTCTCTCGAGGTCATTAAGTACGACCGCGTCAACGGCCCCCACGACATTGAAGAAGTCACCGCCGAAGACCTCGAAGACTACGTCGACCTGGGCGCGCTGCGTATCAAGCTACTCGACGGCATGAACCTGCGCCTCGAAACCGACGACGCAACCGGTGCCGTCATCGCCGCAACCATCACCCGCGACGGCGCGACCCTGCAGGTGCAGGCATTCGCCGCACCGCGCACCACCGGCATCTGGGATGACATCCGTCACGACCTGACCGAGTCCGTCGCCTCCCAGGGCGGCAACGTCGAAATCTACGCCGGCGTGTTCGGTGCCGAGATGCTGACCCGCCTGCCCGCCTTCACCCCGGACGGTCAGCCCGGCGAGCGCATCGCCCGCTTCGTGGGCGTGGACGGCCCCCGTTGGTTCCTGCGCGGTGTGATTTCCGGCGCGGCTGTGCTCGGTGACGACAAGGCTGCCGCATCCGTGGAGGAAGTTTTCCGCACCGTTGTGGTGGACCGCGGCGACGACCCGCGCCCGCCGCGCGAACTGCTGCCCATGACTCTGCCCGCCGACCTGGTTGTGGCTGAGGAAGAGCCCGCCGTGGAAGAAGAGACCGAGAACGAGCACAGCAAGCTGCGCCCGATGCCTCGCCGCGGCCCTGAGATTACCGAGATTGGCTAATGCCTGAGTTCTCGAACTACCCGAGTGCGCTCGCGGTGCCGGAGGAGCAGATTCTTGCTCCCGGGTACCCCGAGCGCTTTCGCGTACGCCTTGCCGGACGCGTGGAGCAGGTGTGGTTGCCTGCGCTGCAGGATAAGCCGATGTACCGTGCCGAGCTGGTGGTGGCGAAGTCGAAGCCTCTGCAGTGGTCGAGTCCGTTGGCGCTGATTGGTATGCCGATTGTGGAGCCGCCCGGTGAGGATTTCGACGAGGAGTCTGAGGAATCCGAGAAGCAGCACCACCTGAACACGGCGTCTTTGGCGACCGTGGCGGTGCAGGATTCGCACGAGGTGTCGTTCCCGCCCTATGCGCCGTTCAACCCGGGGGACCGGATTCTGCTGAAGTGGCAGGGGCAGCGGATGGTGCCCGGTGTGCTTGCCGGTGCGCTACTGCGCTGTTCCGGTGTGGTGTCGGTGAGGGCGCATCAGCCGGTGATTTATAACCCGCGCTATGAGATTGTGCCGCAATTCTTTGCTGAGAAGGGAAAATATGAGCGCTGAGCAGTCTTCGACCCAGCCCGACCCGAACGCTAACCCCGCAACTAGCCCCGCAACTGATTCTGCGCGGGAGGGGAACCAGTTTGCGCAGAGCCTGAGCGCCTCCATGGGTGCGAATATGCGCCGCACCGCTAACGGTGATGTGGATATTCTGCACGCTATCGGCGGTTGGCGCGGCCTGGTGGAGTCCTCTCTGCCGGCGGTGGCGTTTCTGGTGCTGTTCACCGTGACGAAGGAACTGAACCTGTCCCTGATTGCGGCGCTGGCTGCGGCGGGCGTGTTCACGCTGATTCGTCTGGTGCAGGGCTCTAAGCTGGTGAGCGCGCTGACCGGTCTGGTGGGCGTGGCAATCTGTGCCTTTGCCGCGTACCGTACCGGTAATGCGAGCGACTACTTTGTGGTCGGCTTCTGGACGAACGGCGTGTACATTCTGGCGTATCTGCTGTCGATGCTGGTGCGTTGGCCGCTGATGGGTCTGATTTTCGCGGTCATTCGTGGCGAGGCGTTGAGCTGGCGGCAGAACCCGGTGCGTCTGCGCCAGTACATGCTGGCGACCTGGATTATTACCGTGCTGATGATGCTGCGTCTTGCCGTGCAGGTGCCCCTGTACTTTGCCAATAATGTGGAGGCGCTGGGCGCCACACGCCTGGTGATGGGCCTGCCGCTGTACGCTTTGGGCGTGTGGCTGGCGTGGCGTGTGTCGGCACCGGAGGAGGCGCTGGTGAGTGAGGACCCCGAGACCGACGAAACTGCCGAAACTGCCGACACTGCGGAAGTTGACGGCTCAGAAAGCCGCTAACCCCATAACTTCATAGAGGCCTTCTAGAAGGTAGACGAAAGCCCCGGTACCCGTAACCGGGGCTTTCGCCTACCCAAAAACTTACGTATAAACGCTTACGCGAACAGCGCGCGGATCTGATCCTCACCGGCAATGGTTGTGATGAAGAACAGCTCGTCGCCGCCCTCGATCGCCACGTCGGCGCTGGGCGGGATCGGGGCGCCGTCACGCAGGATGGCGGTGAGCACCGTGTCGACGGGCCACTGCACATGGTCCACGCGGTATCCGATGACGGGGTGGTCGTCGGGCACGGTGTATTCGGCGAGGGTCGCGCCGCCTGCCTGCAGGGTCAGCAGGCGCACCACGTCGCCGACTTCCACGGCTTCCTCAACGAGGGCGGTCATCAGGCGCGGGGTGGATACGGCAACGTCCACGCCCCAGGAGTCGTCGAAGAGCCATTCGTTACGCGGGTTGTTTACGCGCGCCACGGTGCGCGGCACACCGAACTCACTACGCACCAGCAGGGAGACCATCAGGTTTGCCTTGTCGTCACCGGTTGCGGCAACAACCACGTCCGCCTTGTTCGGGTGCACCTGGCGCAGTACGGACAGCTCGCAGGCGTCACCAATATGCCAGCGCACGCCGGGCAGGTCGGCGCGCTTTTTGGCTTCGGGTTTGGAGTCGATGATGGTCACGTCGTGGCCGTTCATCATGAGTTCTTTAGCGATGGAGGCACCCACGGAGCCGGCACCAACAATGAGGACCTTCACTTACTTCTCACCTTTCGAGGAGTCACGATGGCGGCCGATGAGTTCGAGAGGATCAGGCAGATCCGGGGGAGTGTCACCGAGATGGAATTCGTGCTCGACAACGGGAGTTTCGTTGTGCTCCTGCTTGGGGGTGATTGTCACGCCGGATTCGGCGGGCTTCTTCGGAGCGTGGGGGTGCTTGCGGTGGCCGGATGCGGGAGCGTAGTCTGCTTCCATTTCTTCATCTTCAACACGCGGCGGGCGGGAGAGAATGCGGGTTACGTCCGCAACGTCGTCGGTGCGCATCATCACGTGCACGCTATCGCCCTGCTGGTAGGCGGAATCGGGGCGGGGGAGCATGCCCTCACCGAAGCGGGTGATGTAGGCGATGCGCACCCCGGCGGCACGTTCGATGCTGGTCAGCGCGTGGCCAGCCCAGCCGTCGTCGAGCGGAATTTCGGTGAGCATGAGACGGCCCGAGGGTTCGCGGAAGTCGCCCTTGAGCGCCTGCTCGGGTAGCAGACGGCGCAGCACCTGGTCTGTGGACCAGCGCACCGACGCCACCGTAGGAATGCCCATGCGCTGGAAGAACTCGGCACGGTTCGGGTCGTACACACGCGCCACAACGTTCTTCACCTTGAACATTTCGCGGGCGACGCGGGCGGCAATAATGTTCGAGTTATCGCCCGACGAGACGGCGGCAAAAGCGTACGCCTCGGTAATGCCGGCACGCTTGAGGGTGTCCTCATCAAAACCAACACCGGTGACCAGGCGGCCCTCAAAACCCTTACGCAGCGGCTGGAAAGCACGTTCGTCCTGGTCAATGACGGCGACCGTATGCCCCGAAGCTTCCAGAGTGCGCGCCAGCATGACGCCCACGCGTCCGGCACCCATAATGACGAAGTGAGGCATACATCCCTCCGAGTGTTGATGATTTGTGCTGATAAGGCGTTACCGTCTACCTCTACCAGTGTAATGGGCGGGTGGGGTTCCGCGCCGATGTCCCGTGATATTCCGCTCGCAATGCCCACTATTCGGCTGAATAAAATTGAGCTTTGAAGCCGCGACCGATAGCCTTAACAGCGTGAGGAATCGTTGGGATAGGATGCGCATCGCCCTGACCGGTCAGCCGGTCAGCACGCGAAATCTTTCGGCAGTCGCGCTGCCGAAGCGCTACGCCCTGCCTCTTTTCGGTGCCGACGGCATCTCTTCGGTCGCCTACGCCGCCGACCAGATGATTTTGACCCTTGCCGCCGCGGGTGCGTCTGCGCTCGCTTTTTCGCCCTGGATTGGTTTGGGTGTGGCGATGGTGGGTCTGCTGGTGATTGGCACGTACCGCTACAACATTAATCAGATTGCTTCTGAGGGCGATATTCAGCTGGTGCACCGCAAGCTGGGTGCGCTGCCGTCGATTGTGATGGGTGCGTCTTCGCTGATGGACTATACGCTCACGGTGGCGGTGTCGATGTCTTCGGCGTCCTCGTTTTTGGTGGCGTTGTATCCGCAGATTCAGGATTGGCGCACGCACATTGCGGTGCTACTCATTGTTGCCCTGACCTTGTTTGCGCTGCGTGGCGTGCAGCTGCTGGGCAAGATTGCGTACTGGCCGCTGTACGTGTTCTTGGCACTGTTGGGAGCGACCCTCATTGTGGGTTGGATTCGTGCCGCCACGGGCACTCTGCCGCTGGCTGAGTCAGCGACCTATGTGATTGCCCCCGAGCTCGAGACCCACTCGCTGGAGGGTCTGGCGCTGATGCTGCTTCTGGCGCGTTCTTTCTCTGCGGGCCTGGTGGCGTTCTCGGGTGTTTCTACGATTTCTAATTCGGTGAAGTATTTCCGCCGCCCGAAGAAATATAATGCGGCAATCACCATGATGCTGATGGGCGTCATCACCTCGGTCCTGTTGGTGAGCCTGCTCGGTTTTGCGGCGGCAACCCGCGTTCACATGGTGCACGATACGACCCGTTTCTTGTTCATTGACGGGCACACGCCGGGGGAGTACTTCCACCAGAAGCCTGCGCTGTACCAGGTGGCGTTGGCAATTTATCAGGGTGTGCCGTTCTTCGCGCAGCTGCTGGTTTTTGCCACTGTGGGCGTGCTGATTATTGCCTCGCTGACCGCGTTTACGGGCTTCCCGGTGATTGCTTCGTCGCTTGCCGATTACCAGTACCTGCCGGTGTTCTTCCGTAGCGTGGATTCTCGCGGCCTGTACGCGAACGGTGTGCTGGCGCTGTCGGCGATTTCGATTTTCCTCACCACCGTTTTCAACTCGGACGTGTACGCGCTGATTCAGCTGTACATCGTGGGCATGTGCCTGTCGATGGTGCTCGTGCAGCTGGCGGTGGTGCGCTACCGCATGCGTCTGCTGCGCATCACCCTGGCGCAGATGCCGCGCCGCGCGCTGCTGCGCGATATTGCGGTCTCTGCGGTGGGCGTGATGGTGACTGCCGCGGTGCTGGTCATCGTCGTGGTGACGAAGTTCGCCGCCGGTGCGTGGCTCTCCCTTGGAATGATTGCCCTGATGGTTGGAGGTATGGTTGTGACTCGCCGCCACTACGATGCAGTGGATGCCGCCCTGGACATCCCCCTGAACGCTGAATCCGTTGCGGATGTGGCGGCCCTGCCTTCGCGTGTGCACGCCATCGTGTACGTGGAGCGTGTGCGCCGCCCGGCGGTTCGCGCCCTCTCGTATGCGCGTGCCGGCCGCCCCTCCACGATTGAGGCGCTGACGGTCAACAACGACCGCGCCGCCCTGGAAGTCGTAAAGAAGCGCTGGTACGCCCTGGGCATTCCGGTGCCGCTGTCGGTGATTGATTCGCCGTACCGTGACACCGTGGAGGCGGTCGTCTCGTATATTCGCCGCCGCCGCAAGAAGTCGCCCCGCGATATTTTGGTGGTGTACCTGCCCGAGTTCGTGGTGGAGCACTGGTGGCAGCGTCTTCTGCACCGCCGCACGGTGCGCCGCCTCAAGCAGGCGCTGTTGCATGAGCCAGGCGTGATGACCGCGACCGTGCCGTGGGCGATGCACGAGGACGAAGTGTACGACGAGATTTTTGATCAACGCCTGCAGGGTAAAGAAACTGCCAACGATTCGACCGCTGAGTCTGCGGCTGATACCGAGGGATATACGGCGGCAGTCGCTCCGAACGTGACCCGTTCTGCCGGTGGCGGCCGCGAGCTAATCCAGAGTAACCGCCACGCGGTGTACCGCGGTCGCCTGCACGAGGCGGATGCCGTAGCGCGCGAGAAGAAGCGCTAGCCGTAACGTTTGCCCGGCGCTCAGCATAATTGCCCTGCGCCCAGCATAATTGCCCGGCGCCCAGCATGATTGCCCGGCACCCCGCCCGGGGTCTGTAACTCGTTCAAATAACCCCGCATAGCGCCTGGACTTTGCCCTTTACGCCCTATTCGGTGCCCCCTGCGGGGCGTCGGAATCGGAGTAAAGGTACAAACCGGTGTAAAATAATTCACATTAAGTGATTCTTTAGGAGACAATGCTGTGACTCACCCTGCTACCACGCCTGCCGCCTCCAACAACGTAGACGGATACAGCGTCGGGCAGACCCTCACCGTCACCTGCGAGGCACCCGCGCACGGCGGCGCCTTCGTAGCGCGCACCGAACAGGGCGTCATCTTTGTGCGTCACGGCATCGTCGGCGAACAGGCAGAAGTGCGCATCACCGCAATCGGCCCCAAGCGCCGCTTCTACTTCGCGGATGTCATCTCCGTACCCGTACCCTCCCTGGCGCGCCGCCCCCACCCCTGGATTCAGGCGGATGCGCTCGCCACCGAAGAGGAACGCGCCGCAGCGACCGGCGTACCCGAACTGCTCGGCGGCATGGAGTACGGCCACATCAACCTGGATGAGCAGCGACGCTACAAGACCGATATCGTCCGCACCCAAATCAACCGACTGGGCGGCCTGCCCCTCGAATCGCCCCTGCTGACCAACCTCATCGTTGAAGAGCTTCCCCTGCGCGATAACAACGAGGGCCTGTCCTGGCGTACCCGAGTGCGCTACAACGTGACCAAGGTCCGCGCGCACGATAGCGAAGAGAAGAACAGCGAGCAGAAGAACGGCGGCAAGAAGAACCCTGCCGTCACCTGGCGCATCGGCATGCACCCGTACCGCGCCTCCCAGCCCGTACCGGTCGTAGACTTCCCCCTCGCCGCACCCGAACTGCGCAACCTAGAGCTTGAGAAGCTGAACCTGCGCGGTGTACGCGAAGTCGAGGCAACCGTCTCCTCCCGCGGCAGGGTCTTGCTGCAGTTCATCGTCGACCCGCGCTTCTCCATCGAAGAGGTCGCCAAGGACATCGAACAGCAGGCATCCGACGCCTGGGGACTGCTCGCCAAGCGCAAGATTTCGCTCTTCTTCACCCCGCAGTCCACCTCCAACGGCAAGCCCAAGCGCCGCCGCCCCGGCTCCTCCCACACCCCCTACCGCCGCGTACCCGAAGGCGACCAGCTGCTCGGCGCGGGCCTGCGTTCCGTCACCGAAGAAGTCACCTTCGGCTCCCGCCGATTCAGCTACCAGGTATCCGCTGGCGGCTTCTGGCAGATTCACCGCGCCGCCCCCTCCACCATGGTCGGAACCATGCTCACCATGCTCCGCCCGCAAGAAGGCGAATGCACCCTCGACCTGTACGCCGGCGCGGGCCTGTTCACCGCCGCGCTCGCGGACGCCGTGGGCGCAACGGGTACTGTCGTCAGCATTGAGGGCTCCCCGGTGACCCATAAGGATGCCCGTTCGAACTTCGCGCCGGATGGTTGCTCCCGCACCGAGAACTCTGCGAACACCCGCATTGAGGTGATTCGCGGCGACGTGGCACGCCACCTGGTCGATTTGAAGACCGCCCTTGAGTTTGGTGAAATCCCCGCCATTGATGCGGTGGTCCTTGACCCGTCCCGTGAGGGCGCGAACCGAACCACCCTGGAACGCCTGGATGCGCTGGACCCCAAGCGTATTCTGTATGTGGCGTGCGACCCGGCATCCCTGGGTCGTGACACCGGTATTTTGCGTGAGCTGGGCTGGGATATGGTGCAGCTTCGGGCGTTTGATATGTACCCGAATACGCATCACGTGGAGTCGGTGGCGCTTTTTGAGCGTGCCCCGGCGAAGCCTCGTCCGCGCCGCCGCCGCACCAAGTAGCGCGTAGCTAGTAGCCGTAACAAAGAAGCAAATAATCGCAGCGTTGGGCGGGTTGGGCTGTTCACCAGCCTGCCCACTAGGGGTTATTTCAGGCCGTTTTTGCTCAACCCGGTGCGTCTTGCTCTGCGGGCGCATAAATCTGCTTTTTGGCACCGTAAACGGTAGAATCATTGAAGAACCAACGCACGGAATGAGCCGTGCCCCGACCTTGAGGAGTGTGGGTGTATGTCCGCTGAAAACGCATTGCCGCAGGAGGAGACCCCGAATAGCGCCGCCGGTGGCGCACCCACCGCCGACTACAGCATTGGCAATGGTGCCACTGCCAAGTTGCTCCCGGGTATTCAGTCCCCGGCGGACCTGCAGAACCTCAGCTACGAGCAGCTGGAGGAGCTCTCTAAGGAAATCCGCCAGTTCATCGTGACGAACGTGTCGGCGACCGGCGGTCACCTGGGTCCGAACCTGGGCGTTGTGGAGCTGACCCTCGGCATTCACCGTGTCTTCGAATCTCCCAAGGACAATATTCTTTTCGACACCGGCCACCAGTCCTATGTGCATAAGCTGGTGACTGGTCGTCACGCGTTTAAGACTCTGCGTCAGAAGGGTGGCCTGTCGGGTTACCCGGATCGAGGCGAGTCTGAGCACGACATTATTGCGTCTTCGCACGCCTCCAGCTCGATTTCGTGGGCTGACGGTATTTCTCGCGCGCACAAGCTCAACGGTGAAGATGACCGTTACACTGTGGTCCTCATTGGTGACGGCGCGCTGACCGGCGGCATGGCGTGGGAGGCTGTGAACAATATTGCTGCCGACCGCACCCGCAAGGTCGTGATTGTGGTCAACGATAACGGCCGCTCCTACGCGCCGACCATTGGCGGTTTCGCGAACCAGCTGTCTGAGCTCAAGCACGGTGTGCAGCAGCAGGTGGATCGCGTGCGCCTCGATCACCGCTACGACCACGCACTGGATGCGGTGCGCATCGGTCTGCAACGTGGCGGCCCCGTCGGTCAGATGGTGTACCGCGGCCTGCACGGCATGAAGGCGGGCATTAAGGACGTCGTCGTACCCAAGGGCATTTTTGAAGACCTGGGCATGAAGTACGTGGGCCCGATTGACGGCCACGACCAGCAGGCTGTGGAGAACGCACTGACCGCGGCGAAGAACTACGCCGGCCCGGTGATTGTGCACGCCATTACCGAGAAGGGCCACGGCTACGCACCCGCTCGCGCGAATGAGGACGACCAGTTCCACGCGGTGGGCCAGATTGACCCGCTGACCGGTGAGGATGTTTCGACCAGCACCTCCGAGTCGTGGACGAGCGTCTTTGGCCGTGAAATCGCAGATATTGCGGATGAGCAGGAGAACGTCGTTGGTATTACCGGCGCGATGCTCATTCCCGTGGGTCTGCGCGAATTCCAGAAGCGCCACCCCGAGCGCGTTATTGACGTAGGTATCGCTGAGCAGCACGCCGTGGCAATGAGCGCCGGCCTGGCGTACGGCGGCATGCACCCGGTGGTTGCCCTCTACGCAACCTTCCTGAACCGCGGCTTTGACCAGCTGCTCATGGACGTTGCCCTGCACAAGGCGGGCGTGACCGTGGTGCTGGACCGCTCCGGCATTACCGGCCCGGACGGTGCAAGCCACCACGGCATGTGGGATTTGGCGATGCTCCAGTTCATTCCAGGCCTGCACCTGGCGGCTCCGCGTGATGGCGCAACCCTGCGCGAAGAACTGCGTGAGGCTGTAGCTATCAACGACGCACCGACCGTGATTCGCTACCCGAAGGGCTCCGTGGGCGAGGACATTCCTGCCCTGGAGCGCCGCAGCGACGGCGTGGACGTGTTGGCACGCACCGGTGAACCCCACCCGGAGACCGGTCAGCGTGACGTGCTGTTCGTTGCCGTGGGCGCTATGGCTCGCGTGGCTCTGGAAGCATCCGAGGTGCTTGCCGCCGAGGGCATCCAGTCCACCGTGGTTGACCCGCGCTGGGTGATGCCGGTGCCGTCTTCGGTCGTTGAGCTGGCTCGTGATCACCGTATTGTGGTGACCATTGAGGACGGCGTGCGTTCCGGTGGTGTGGGTTCGCGCATCCGCCAGGAAATGCGTGCGGCTGGCGTGGATACCGCGCTGAGCGAGCTGGGTCTTCCGGCGGAGTTCATTCCGCACGCTTCTCGCGAGCAGATTCTGGAGGAGGTCGGCCTGACCGCGGAAACCATTATCGCGGATCTGCGTGCGCAGCTGGCTGGCGATAAGGTTCCGTTCGCTCGTGAAGAGGGCCAGAAGCCGCGCCACACCCGCTAAACGTTCGTACCTGAAATGTGCCGTCTGAGCTTGCCTCAGCGGTAGGCGCACTGTAAGACAGCACAAAGCCCCGCCCATCAGTCGTGATGGGCGGGGCTTTGCTGTATGCATGTTTTGCCGTATGTAGGTTTTGTCGTATGTAGGTTCTGAGCCGCCGGTTTTAGGAGTTGCCGGTGCCGCTAACGAAAAGCTTGCCGCCCTTCACCTGCACCGGGTAGCTGGTCAGCGCCTCCTCTGCGGGGCCGTGCACGACCGAACCGTCAGCTACGGCGTACTCGGAGCCGTGGCAGGGACACACGATGCGGTTGGAATCCTGTACCTGCACCTGGCAGCCCTGGTGGGTGCAGACGGTGCTGAACGCCTTGTATTCACCCGCGGACGGCTGGGACACGATCACGGTCGTGGAGCCGTGGGTCAGCTTAGCGGCCTTGCCCACGCCCACTGCGGAGGCGGCGCCCACCTCAACGGTGCCTTCCGGGGCGGTGACGGCGCCGTCACCTTCGGCGCAGGAAGCGAGCAACGTACCGGATGCTACAGCACCGGTGATAAGGGTTGCGCGGCGGGAGAAGACGCGAGCAGAAGATTCAGTCTCTGAGGTATCGACTGCGGTGTCGACGGTTGCAGATTCAGTAGCGGGGGAGGCGCACGCCTCCTGAGAACGGCAGCATCCGTTGGGTGCGGGCATGGTGGGTCCTTTCGTGTACTCTCTCCACCCTATGCCCGTTTGAGATAAAAATCGAATGAGAGCAGGCTAAGCTTTGTTAGCGCTTGTTCCCGAGTCAAACGCTCCCGAGGCAAAGAAAATGCCGGTCGGGCGGTCGCATCAGCAACACACCCAACCGGCACACACATCTATTCAGCGTTGGAGAAATCTACCCCAGGTGGCGGGCAAAAATCGGCGCAATCACAGGGGCAACCAGACCCGTCTGCCACGGGCGCGCACCGTACTCGGCGAGCGCATCCCGCAGGGTCTGCTCATCAAAACGAGCCGGCGGCTCCCAGCAGAGGCGGCGAACATAATCGGTCGTGATTAGGTTCTGCGCCGGAATGGTCAGCTTCTCCGAGAGCTCATCAATTGCCTGACGAACCTCGGTGAACAGCGCCAGATTCTCGGGGCGCTTCGACTCCCACGCCTTCAACGGCGGCGGGGCGGTCGACGGCAAGGTGAACGGTACGGCGTTCTCACCGCGCGCCGCCGCGGCAATAGCACGCACCCAGCGCGGACCCTCACGACGCAGGCCACGCGTCTGAAAACCGGGAATCGCCATGATAGCGGGCACGTTACGCGGCATGGTGCGTGCCGCCTCCACAATCGCAGAATCGGGCAGCAGACGCTTCGCGTCAACGTCCTTCTTGCGAGCCAGCGAGTCACGCTCAAGCCACAGGTTACGCAGCGCCGTCAGCTGCTTGACCGAACGCAGCATCGTGCGGCCCTTCGTCTTACGCCAACGCTCCGGCTGATCCGTAGGATCCTTCACCGGGGACTTGCACAGGTACTCGAACTCCTCCAGGGCGTACTGCAGCTTACCCTGCTTGCGGAGCAGCTCCTCCAGCGCGTCACGTAAATCAATGAGCACGTCAACGTCCAGCAGAGCATAGTTCAGCCACGACTCCGGCAGAGGACGGCGCGACCAGTCTTCCTTCGAGTGCTTCTTCGCCAGCTTATAGCCGAGCAGCTCCTCAACAGTCGCACCCAGGTTCACGCGCTCCAGACCGGCAAGACGCGCACCCAGCTCCGTATCAAACAGGCGGTTCGGGCGCATACCGAGCATATCCAAGCTCGGGAAATCCTGAATCGCGGCGTGAATAACCCACTCAGCATCCGCCAACGCATCGTTAATAATGCGCAAATCCTTGAACGCCTCAGGGTCAATCAGGTACAGCTGATCCTCACGCTTGAGCTGCACCAAAAAAGCGCGCGAACCGTAGCGGATGCCCTGGGCGCGCTCCGTATCAACAGCCACCGGGCCGGACGCCGCCGCCAACTGCTCAGCCGCACGACGCAGACCGCTCTCCGTATTGATAAGGGTCGGAATCGGTGCGGAAGGGGTCTCCAGAGGAACAACGTCCGGAACTTCGATACCGTTAAGGGTCAGCTGAGGGGTGCCTGCGGCATTCTGTTCAGCTGCGGTACTCATGCACTCAATCCTTTTCCTCTGTCTGATTCGACGCGCCCATACGATGCGTCAGATGCCCGGGTAGGCGTACGCCCGAACAAACACAAGCCCGAACAAACACGAGCCCGGGCGGGGTGGCGTGCCCGCGAAGGCACTACGCCATTCTACCCGCCCGAGCCTAAAGCCTCGAATTTAGAGAGACTCACAATAAGGGGTTCACCGGCGTGCCCGCGAGGGGTCTTGCAGGGGTTTATTTGGTAGCTTCGGCCTCGTCAGCCGAGGTATCACCGGCTGCCGCCTCGCCTGCCGGGATCAGCGTCAGACACACCGAATTAATGCAATACCGCAAGTCCGTGGGAGTCGGGTAACCCTCACCCTCAAATACGTGACCCAGGTGCGAATCGCAGGCGGCGCAACGCACCTCCACACGGCGCATACCGAAGGTCGTGTCCTCCAGGTAGCGCACACGGTCCTCAGCCAGCGGCGCGAAAAACGACGGCCAACCGCAATGCGAATCGAACTTCTGATCGGAACGGAACAGCTCCGTACCGCAGGCACGGCACGAATACACACCCTCCGTGTGGGTGTTCCAGTACTCGCCGGTGAACGCGCGCTCGGTGCCGCCCTCACGCAGAACAGCGTACTCTTCAGGCTTGAGCACTTCACGCCAGTTCTTGGCGATAGCACCCACGCCGGGTAGCGAATTGCCCATCATGACTCCTTCAGTTTGCTCTCTTGCCCAGGCTCCTACGACTTATGTAACGCCGCGGCCGGGCGGATTATTCCCGCTGAGCGCGGACTACGCGCGGATGTCAGCGTACTTGCCGTTGGTGAGCTTCAGCAGGTCGTCCGGGGCGAGCTCAACATCCAGACCGCGCTTACCGCCAGAGACCATGATCGTGTCAAAAAGCTGCGCGGACTCATCGAGCAGGGTGGGGGAGGGGGTCTTCTGACCCAGCGGAGAAATACCGCCCACCACGTAGCCGGTGCGGCGCTCAGCGACCTTCGGGTCGCACATGGAGGCGCTCTTCCAGCCCAAGGCGGCAGCGGCAGCCTTAATGTTCAGCTTGCCGGATACGGGCACGATTGCGACGGCGAAATCCTTCTCGTGCACAATCAGCAGGGTCTTGAACACCTGCTCCTCGGAAGCACCGAGGTTCTTCGCGGCCTCTTCACCGAATGAGGTGACGCCTTCAACGTGCTCGTATTCGCGCATCTGGAAGGGGGTGTTCGTCTCGGTCAGCAGTGCTACGGCGGCGGTTGCTGCGCCGCTCTTCTTACCTTTAGTTTTCTTAGCCATACAACCATTTTACGGAAGACGCCATGCGCCGATACCTATGCGCCGAGAAGCCACATGTGTTTCGAAAAGCAACAACAATGGTGGCTTCTCGAAACACATGTGGCTTCTCAAAGGTTATGGGGTTATTTCAGTAGCCCTTTTTCCTTCAGCTGCTCTTGAGAAAGCGAGCCAACGACAGTCCAAAATCCATCTGAATATTGGAGAATGTAAGCGCCGCTATCGTCCCCCTCGGCCGTATTTTTGTCTTCTGTATATGACCCGTCGGGTTCAACATACATTACGAATTCCCAAATGTGCTTCAGCATGAGAGTGTATTCTTTAGTTTTTTCATCATAGATAAAACGCCAAAAATGACGTTTGTCTACGTTCTGAGGTAGCCTTTAGGCTCCCTTTTTTCTTAGTAAATACCGATGAGTAATTGCATGCCAAGACTAGTCAGGATGATAGCAATCCAGCAAAGGGCTCCAAGAAGA
>NZ_JABZXW010000056.1 GCF_015265375.1 Rothia sp. (in: high G+C Gram-positive bacteria) | reverse complement strand
CCCCAGTTTTCTTCGAGGTCAGATTCGGCGCAGATGCGTACCCAGTTCTCAGCCATGGGGGTTTCCTTTCGAAGCGGTGGTCTGCGCCGCGCGGGTGCAGGACACAATAACGGTTCGTGTGTTCTTTGTTTGGAGTTTACCTTATGAAACCCACATTTGGAAATGGGGCACGCGGAGGGTGCTAAAGGTTATTTTTACCCTAAAAAGACAATCTCAAATTTCATAGATTAGCCTTACCTAAATTAAGTTTAGGTAAGGTAAGAATACCCTATTTCAGCCCGGTATTCCGCGGATTTTTTAGAAAATTTTCCCAAAAAATGCGGATTTACGATACTTCAACCCCGCGCTAGAGTGTACGATAAAAGTCGTAGTTAAAAACGCCTTTTGACTGCCTGGAAAAAACAACATAATCCCACACAAAAATGTTTCGTAATTTTCAGATGCATTCTAAAGAAGCGGGCGCTCCAACTACTCGGTACGCATCAGGTACGAGCCCAACGGCGCGGAAACTAGGAGTTCCAGCGCCAGGCACGCCACAGCCGCGTACTGAGAGTAGACAAATGCCATAAACTACCTGCATTACAACTAGGAAGGAAAATCCATGTCGCACACCCCCCGCAACATTCTCGTTGTCGGCGCAGGCCCCGCTGCGTGGCGTTTTGTACGCGCGTACCACGAAGGCGCTGAAGCTGCCGGTCGCGCGGCGGACACCATCACCGTCCTCAACGACGAGCCCTACATCCCCTACGACCGCGTTGCTATCGAGCAGATCTTCAAGGACACCGAGAAGGACCTGACCCTCGGTGATCCCGAACTGTGGAATGCAGAGAACATCAACCTGGTCAACAACTGCCACGCAGAGAAGCTTGACCGCACCCGCCGTGTCGTCACCGACACCGAGGGCAACGAGTACCCCTACGATGTGCTGGTCTTCGCAACCGGTTCCCGCGCGGTTCGTATCCCCATTCTTAACTCGGACGCCGCACACGTCTTCCGCACCATCGACGACGTGAAGAACATGGTCTCCGAGGTCAAGCGCCTGCAGTCCACCCTCGGCCGCGCACCCCGCGGTGTCGTCGTCGGTGGCGGTCTGCTCGGCCTCGAAGCAGCTGAGGGTCTGAAGGACCTGGGCGCAGAGCCCACCATCCTGGACGTGGCACCCTGGCTGCTCTCCGTTGAGGTTGACCAGGGCGGCGGTTACGCCGTGAACGCCCAGATTAAGGCAACCGGCATTGACATTGAGACCGGCGTGTACATCTCCGGTATCAACAAGGACGCTGACGGCAACGTCGTCTCCGTCTCCATCGCAGATTCTCCCTCCGAGGATGCAGAAATCCGCACCCTGCCCGCCGACATGGTGGTCTTCGGTGCTGGTATTCGCCCCAACGACGAGCTGGCACGTGATGCTGACCTGGCACTGGGTGAGCGCGGCGGTATTCTCGTCAACGACGCATGCCACTCCTCCGACGAGCACATTTGGGCTATCGGTGAGGTTGCCTGCGTGCTGGGCCGCACCTGGGGCCTGGTTGCACCGGCTAACGCTATGGCTGACGCTGTGGCAGCTAACCTGCTCAACGACAACGAAGAAGCTCAGGTTGAAGAGTTCGACATCGCAACCAAGCTGAAGTTCTCCGGCGTTCAGGTCGCTGGCTTCGGTGACCGCCGCGGCACCACCGAGGGTTGCCTCGAGGTTCTGTTCGCAGACCCCGCACGCGGCATGTACCAGAAGATCGTGACCAGCGGCGACGCAAAGACCCTGCTCGGTGGTGTGTTCGTCGGTGACACCGCTCCCTTCGACTCCCTGAAGCCCCTGCTCGGTCGCGAACTGCCCGCTGAGCCGAACGTCTACCTGACCGCAGCTGGTGGCGGCGACGGCATCCCCGACACCGAGCTGCCCGACGACGCAATCCTGTGTTCCTGCAACAACATCAGCTTCGGTGCTGTCCGCGAGGCTATCGTTGACGGTAACCACGATGTTGCATCGCTGAAGTCTTGCACCACCGCGGGTACCCAGTGTGGTTCCTGTGTTCCGATGCTGCAGAAGACTCTGGAACAGCAGATGAAGAAGATGGGTCTGACCGTCTCCAAGGCACTGTGTGAGCACTTCGACTTCTCCCGTGCTGAGCTGGCTGAGGCTGTGCGTCTGACCAACCTGGACGACTTCGACTCCGTTCTGGCACGCTTCGGCCGCGGTGGCGACGGCTGTGCAATCTGTAAGCCGACCGTTGCATCGATTCTCTCCTCCTTCCGCAACTCCTACGTCCTGGATGCAGGCCGCGGTGGTATTCAGGAGACCAACGACCGTGCACTGGCGAACATGCAGAAGAACGGTACCTACTCCGTCGTTCCGCGTATTCCCGCAGGTGAGATTCCCGCTAAGAAGCTGGGCGTCATCGCAGAGGTCGCTGAAGAGTTCGGCCTGTACGTGAAGATCACCGGTGCACAGCGTATCGGTATGTTCGGTGCTCGCCTGGAGCAGCTGCCCTACATTTGGGAGCGCCTGGTGGATGCCGGCTTCGAGTCCGGTCAGGCATACGGTAAGTCCCTGCGTAACGTGAAGTCCTGCATGGGTTCGACCTGGTGCCGCTTCGGTGTTCAGGACTCCACCGGCATGGCAATCCAGCTGGAGAACCGTTACCGCGGTCTGCGTTCCCCGCACAAGTTCAAGTTCGGCGTGTCCGGTTGTAACCGTGAATGTGCTGAGGCACAGGGCAAGGACGTTGGTCTGATTGCAACCACCAACGGCTGGAACCTGTACCTGGGTGGTAACGGTGGTGCAAACCCCGCTCACGGTCGCCTGTTCGTCAAGGACGCTTCCAGCGAGGACATCATCCGCTACATCGACCGCTACCTGATGTACTACATCCGTACCGCAGACAAGCTGCAGCGTACCGCTCGCTGGCTTGAGGACCTGGATGAGGAGCACGGCGACGGTCTGGCACACCTGCAGTCCGTCCTCATTGAGGACTCCCTGGGCGTGTGCGAGGACCTGGAGCGCGACATGCAGCGTCACGTTGACTCCTACGAGGACGAGTGGGCAGCAACCCTGAAGGACGAGCGTCGCCTGCGCCGCTTCCGTGCCTTCATCAACGAGCCCAACGGCAGCGACGAAGGTTCGCACCTGTACGTGCTGGAGCGCGAGCAGATCCGCCCCGCAACCCCCGAGGAAATTGCGGCGGCAGAAGCTGGCGAGTCCAACACCGTCCTTCTGACCGGTGCCAAGATTCCCGTGGGTAAGCCCAGTGACCTCAACCCGGTCCCGGCAGCGTAGTATGTGCCCGAAGATTCCTCCGTTCCCGCCCCGCGAGTTCGCCACTATCGACGAGGTGCTCGCGGGCGGGGCGCCCGGGCACAGCCTGGACGATAGCGTGACGGAACGCGGCATTCTTCTGCCCGGCGAGCCCGCCGAGAACCCCGGTAAGGTCTACATTGTGGGTGGCGGCCCCGGTGCCGCTGACCTGCTGACCCTGCGTGCGGCACGTGCCCTGAGCGAGGCGGACGTGGTCCTTCTGGATCACCTCGCCCCGCAGGAGTACGGCGAGTACGCGCCGAACGCCCTCATCGTTGATGTGGGTAAGGTTCCCGGTAAGCACGCTGTTCCGCAGTCCCGCATCCAGCAGCTCATGATTGATTACGCGCTTTCGGGTAAGACCGTGGTGCGTTTGAAGGGCGGCGACCCGTACGTGTACGGTCGCGGCGCTGAAGAGCTGGATGCGTGCATCGCCGCCGGCCTGGAGGCCGAGGTTATCCCCGGCATTACCAGCGCCATCGCGGTTCCTGCGCGTGCGGCGATTCCGGTGACCCTGCGTAAGGTGTCCTCAATTTTCACCGTCATTTCTGGTCATTCCGGCTTGTCGGAGACCGAAGTTTCGGCGGTTGAGGCGACCCTGCGCGCCCAGGGCACCGTGGTGCTGCTGATGGGCGTTCGTACCCTGCCCGATACGGTGGCGTCTCTGCTCTCTCGTGGGATTGAGGCTGATACGCCGCTGGCAACCATCGAGAACGGTTTCTCGGAGAAGGAGCGTGTGACTGTCACGACCCTTGAGAACGCTCAGTCGGATTGCGCATCGGTTAAGGCACCGGCTATTACCGTCATCGGTGAGGTCGTGCATTATGCTCGCGATAATCAGAACCGCTTTGTGAGCGAGGTTCACGAGCGTCTGCGTGAGCGTTCCACCTCCTAGAAGGCGGCGCGCCAAATAGTAGTGCACAGCCCCGCATCCTTGGTTTTCCTAGTTGCCAAGGAGCGGGGCTGTTGCTGTGCCGCAACACAAAAACATACGAAGGCGGGGCGGGTATCAGCTGATACCCGCCCCGCTTCGTTAGGGGTGTTGCTCTCAGGACCTAGTCTCGGATCCTAGACCTTGAAATCGTTGCTGCTACCGGAGCTAGAGCCACCGGAGCTACCGGAGCCGCCACCGCTGGACTTGCTTGCCGAAGCCGATGAGGAGGGACCCTCAAAGACCTGGCGGAATCGGTCGCTGTATTCCGACACGAAGTACTCGCGGCTGGTTACGCGCCACTTGCCCTCGGCGTACACCACGTAGATTACGACATCCAGGGTGCTTGCCTTCTGAACCTCACCGGTACCCTTCTGGTAGATGGTGTATTCCTTCACAACATCCCGGCAGGGGAACGCCACAACAGCCAAATCGGAAGAGGCAAGAGCCTTCGCATCCTTGTCGTCACGGATGCTCAGCTTGCTCTCGTAGTCCTTAGTCCAACCGCCCGCAGCGTAGAGCTTGGCAATAGCCTTCAGGTTGTTGACCAGACCGCTGTCAGCGCCGTGGACCAGACCCTTGAGGTACTGCAGATCGCCGCTGTACATCGCGGCAATGTACGCGCTCTGGTAAGCAGCCAGGGTCTTGTAGGCGCCCTCGAGACTGACGGTACGCTGAGCCACCGTATCAATGACCGGAATCGGGACGTTCTTCGCGGGGGAGGTGTCGGTCGGCTCAACATAGTGTGCAATGGCGGGCTTGTACTCGTACTTGACGTCGCCAATGTACTTCTTATAGTCCTTCAAGAACTCGTCGGACGGAATAATCTTCGCGCTGTTACGGCTTGACGAGGACGAAGACGACGAAGCGGATGCCGAAGCCGAGGCAGACTCAGAAGGCGAAGCGGACGCAGACGCCGAGGGGGAGGCGGAGGCGCTCGGGGAGCCGGAGAAAGTATCACCGGTACCGGTGGGGCGAATATCCTTGTTGAAGGCGCATCCTGCCAGGGCGAAAGCACCGGCGGTCAGACCGCCAAAAAGAACGGCGCGGCGGGTCAACCCGTTTCGGTCGTTAGCAGAGGGGCTGGTGTGTGCACTCGGCCGGAAGGACATGGTATCTCCTGAAAGTGGTTGATCGAGGTAGCTCGCAACGCTGCGATGCGTACGAGAGACTCTTCCTCATCGTTTTGTATGGTGCGCGGTACAGGGGAAGTACCGGGATACGAGTGTGCCGAAGCGTGAACTGCGGCGGTATGAAGTATCCACTTCTTACTATAGAAGACTGGTTTTAAAACTTCGTCAAAAAACCCTGGACATTGTCTTTAAAGCACAATAACCCAAAGTCGGTGAGGTGCTGAGGGGGCGCCTTCACGACTTTGGGCTAGTGCGTATGAAATTAATGAAACGGGGCTAGTTTAGACTGTGCCGGAATTATGCCCCTGCGGATTTAGACCTTAGTGGAGCCGCGGCCCGAAGAACCACTAGAACCAGCGGAACTGGAACCTCCGGAACTAGAAGAATCGGAAGAGCCCTTGCCGCCATTCAGACGCTCGTTCAGATAGTCGTTGCCGATTCGCCACCACTTACCCTCGGTGTAGAGCATCACGTGCGGAATGGCTACCTGAGTAATCGCCGGTATCTTGCGCTCGGAGCCGTCCGGCTGATGGATGGCGGTGGCAGAATACTTGGCGTCCACCATGATTTCTACGTAGCCGTCACCGTTCTTCAGGGCGGTTCGAGGCTCCGTATTCCGCATGGAAATGCTGCACGTGAAGTCCATGTACCAGCCGTTCTGCTCATACAGTTCCTTGACTGCTTTAACCTCGTCGATGGCACTCTTGTCTGCCGGGTAGGTCAGCTCAATCGCCTGATCTGCGTAGCGGCCATCCTTGAGCGCGGTGATCTGTGCGCTGTAGTACGCGCGCAAGGTCTCGTAGGCACCCTGGAAGGTCGGTTCCTCACGGTGCGGAACGGTCTTGAGGGGCTTGGGTACGTTCTTCGCCGGGGAAGAATCCGTTGCGGGCTGGTACTCGCCCATGTATTCGCCGGTCAGCTTCAGCGGGCCGGGGTACTTTTCCCAACCCTCGACGAGCGCGTCCTCAGATACGGGTACGCGTGCCGCGCTGGAGGAGCTGCTCTTAGCGCTTGCCGAAGCCGTTGCCGAAGCAGACGGTGAAGCAGATGCCGAACCAGAGGCAGAAGACGAAGCGGTCGCGCTCGCGGACGGGGTGGGGGAGCCAATCTTAGCCTTCGCCTCTTCGCTCAGCGGGCGAATATCGGAGGCGCAACCAGCCATGAGGGTTGCCGCGCCACCGAGCAGTAGGGCGCGGCGGCTGACAAGGCGGGAAGCGGCGGAACGGGTGCTCGAAGAGGGTGAGAGCATCGGTGAACTCCTTGATTATTCCCGAGGCGGGCTCGGGGCACCCGGTGGCGGGCGCGTGGTTGTATGGCGTGTTGGGTGAGGCTGTGAAAGGGGTAAAACCTAGGCTAGGTGCCGTGGGTTTAGTTCCTGTCCGGAAGTGACCTCGGGGTGTACTCAACGCCGGGGCGAGGGGTACAGGCGAACTCATCGAAGAGATTGTCAGAAACGTGCCAGATTCGTACCGTTCCAGCTTGTGCTCCGGCGTGTGCCGGTCTAATTCCTGTTGGCTTTAGCTGCCTCTCATCTGTGTCTCAGCAGTGAAAGCTTCTTGAATCGTCGTTGATGTGTTACACGATTCATTTTAGACTATTTTGAACTCAAAATGCACGAAAAGGCACCTTAGTAATTCCTGGGAGTCTATAGGGGGCTCAAGATATCAATCACTGTAAAGTTTTATGGTCACACCCTTGTGATGGGCAATTATTTGATGGAGCGAGCGGCTTGGCGGGGGACTCTCACGCACGCTGAATTAAGTGATTTCAATCATATTTAAGGCCCGAAGAGCTGAAAGAGCTGTACCCCTATACCCCTGGAAGACGGGGGAGAGGTGGGTGACTGATTTAGCCTTTCGGTAACGAAGAGCCTTTGAAGGTGGCAAGAAAAATACCTGAATCGACAAGGGAAAATCTGCCCGGAACCCCTGAAATATGCACTCTATTCACCCACTATGCACTGCCCTTCGACCTGGAAAAATCGGTTCCCACACGGAGTGCCGAGGGGGTGAAAACTTGCAGGGGTGAATATCTAGTGGAATTACATTGGTGTTCACCCCATATCTTGTGGTTGCACCGCTGGCAATTCTGTAGGCTCCCCAGAAAAAATCGAAACCCACTTAAAGCAACACCAAGGGAATGTAAAAACATACATCCTTAAACGCGCCCGAGTGCGGGGTCGTGCGGGATCCCTTAAGCCCCCTACTCGCTCTAGATATCGCCGAACGAAGAACCATTCTGTTTTACGCACCCGCGCATCCACCGCTCGCTCGGAACTGTTCAAACCCACACCCCGCGGGGTTGCATACAGACACAAAAGCCACATAAACTATTAGTGTTTGCAACGACCCGGCCATCACCGGCGAGCAATTCGGAAGAACGGACCGCACCTGCGGGCACCCGCCAATCGCTGCGGCGAGGGTGTCTTAGCGGAAGAGATGTAGTCCCAGTAGAACCGGACGGTTAAGCCCGATATAGCTGTAATAAGCGACTGATACCCGCCCAACGCGCCGCTCTTCCGGTGGCTAGGTATCGCGGAAACACACCGCGACACCCCGCTAGCCCCGGGAGGGTTCGGTGCGTTGAGCTGGTTAACTCAGTAAGCAAGGTGGTACCGCGCCGCATCCTGAACCCCCGGCACAGCCCGGAACAGTCAGCGATGCCCAGGCGTCCTTGCACCCGTCATGTCAACCCTCACCCGCTGAGAGGTGACGAGTGCACGCACCCGCGTACCGCGCCCGTCACCCGCATCTCAGCGTTGAGAACAACAGATAAGGGCGCACCCAATGTCTAACGTATACCCCAAGGCGAGTGCCTTCGAAGCCGCAGGAAGCGGCGTTACCGCATCGCCCAAGTTCCCCGCGCTGGAAGAAGCAGTCCTCGACTACTGGAAGAAGGACGGCACCTTCGCCGCATCCGTCGAGAACCGTCCCGCCGGCGAAAACGGTGAAAACGAATTCGTCTTCTACGACGGCCCTCCCTTCGCTAACGGCCTGCCCCACTACGGCCACCTGCTCACCGGCTACGCCAAGGACCTCGTCGCACGCTACCAGACCCAGCGCGGTCACAAGGTAGAACGTCGCTTCGGTTGGGACACCCACGGCCTGCCCGCAGAACTCGAGGCAATGAAGCAGCTCGGCATGACCGACAAGCGCGAAATCCTCGAAATGGGCATCGACAACTTCAATGACGCTGCCCGCGCATCCGTGCTCAAGTACACCAACGAGTGGGAAAAGTACGTCACCCGCCAGGCGCGCTGGGTCGACTTCGAGAACGACTACAAGACCCTGAACGTCGAGTACATGGAGTCCGTCATCTGGGCGTTCAAGCGCCTCTACGACAAGGGCCTGACCTACCAGGGCTTCCGCGTGCTGCCCTACTGCTGGAAGGACGAGACTCCTCTCTCCAACCACGAGCTGCGCATGGACGATGACGTGTACAAGGACCGTCAGGACCAGACCGTCACCGTCGCATTCCGCCTGACCGCAGACACCTCCCTCGGTGCCGACGAGAAGGTCGCCGCAGAACTCGACGGCGTCGAAGCACTCGCATGGACCACCACCCCCTGGACCCTGCCCACCAACCAGGCACTCGCCGTCGGACCCGAGATTGAATACTCCGTCGTACCCGGCGCAGGCAAGGTCGAGGGCCGCTCCTTCCTGATTGCCTCCGAGCTGCTCGGCTCCTACGCCAAGGACCTCGGCTACGAAGGCGACAACCCCGCCGAGGACGCTGCCGCAGCCGTCACCGCACGTTACACCGGCTCCCAGCTCGAGCACGTGCGCTACACCCCGCTCTGGGACTACTTCGCAGACACCGAAAAGTGGGGCACCGAAACCTCCTGGCAGATCCTCGTCGCCGACTACGTCACCACCGGTGACGGTACCGGCATCGTCCACCAGGCACCCGCCTACGGTGAAGACGACCAGAAGGTCTGTGAAGGCTACGGCATCCCCGTGATCCTCTCCCTCGACGAAGGCGCAAAGTTCCTGCAGCTCTTCGCCGAGCCCACCGCATCCGGCTCCACCGCCCTGGCAGAAATCGCAGGTGTGCAGGCATTCGACGCGAACCGCACCATCATCAACGCCCTCAAGGCAGACGACGTGCTGATCCGCGAGAAGTCCTACGTGCACTCCTACCCGCACTGCTGGCGCTGCCGCACCCCGCTCATCTACCGTGCGATCACCTCCTGGTACGTGAAGGTCACCGACTTCAAGGACCGCATGTACGAGCTGAACAAGCAGATCAACTGGATCCCGGAGAACGTGAAGTACGGTCAGTTCGGCAAGTGGGTTGAGAACGCACGCGACTGGTCCATCTCCCGTAACCGCTTCTGGGGCTCCCCGATCCCCGTGTGGGTTTCGGACGACCCGAATTACCCGCGCATGGACGTGTACGGCTCCCTCGAAGAGCTCAAGGCAGACTTCGGCCGCCTGCCCCTGAACAAGGACGGCGAACCCGACCTGCACCGCCCGTACATCGACGAGCTGACCCGCCCGAACCCGGACGACCCGACCGGCAAGTCCACCATGCGCCGAGTGGAAGACGTGCTCGACGTCTGGTTCGACTCCGGCTCCATGCCCTACGCACAGGTGCACTACCCCTTCGAGAACCAGGAATGGTTCGAGAACCACTACCCGGCGGACTTCATCGTCGAGTACATTGGCCAGACCCGCGGCTGGTTCTACGTGCTGCACGTGCTCGCGACCGCGCTCTTCGACCGCCCCGCGTTCAAGAACGTCATCAGCCACGGTATTGTGCTCGGCTCGGACGGTCAGAAGATGTCCAAGTCTCTGCGCAACTACCCGGACGTCTCCGAGGTCCTCGACCGTGACGGCTCCGATGCGATGCGCTGGTTCCTGATGTCCTCGCCGATTCTGCGCGGCGGCAACCTGATCGTGACCGAGCAGGGCATCCGCGAGGGTGTTCGCCAGGTCATGCTGCCGCTGTGGAACGTCTACCACTTCTTCGCCCTGTACGCTAACGCCGCCAACAACGGCGAAGGCTACAGCGCAAAGCTCAAGTACGACTCGCAGCACGTGATGGACCGCTTCATCCTCGGTAAGACCCGCGAACTCATCGAGCAGGTCACCGCAGCGATGGACTCCTACGACATCTGGAACGCCTGCGAATACCTGCGCCAGTACGCCGACGCACTGACCAACTGGTACGTGCGCCGCTCCCGCGAGCGCTTCTTCAACGAAGACACCGACGCATTTGACACCCTCTACACCGCACTGGTGACCGTGTCGAAGGTCGCCGCATCCCTGCTGCCGCTCAGCAGTGAGGAAATCTACCGCGGCCTCACCGGTGAACGCTCCGTGCACCTGGCTGACTGGCCCGAGGCATCCGCCTTCGCTGATGAGTCCGACCTGCTGGCTCTCATGCAGACCGTGCGTGAGGTCTGCTCTGCCGGTTCGGCACTGCGCAAGGAGAAGAAGATTCGCGTGCGCCAGCCGTTGCAGAAGATGACCGTTGCGATTGCTCCCGAGCAGTTCGCAGCACTGGGTACCGCCTTCGGCGAGAAGGGCGCGGAGTACTTCGCGAACATCGTCGAGGACGAGCTGAACCTGCGCCAGGTGGAGCTGGTCAGCGCCGACACCGTCGACCCCGCCGACTACGGCATCTCCCAGCAGCTGAAGGTCAACGCACGTGCGGCAGGCCCGCGCCTGGGCAAGCAGGTGCAGGTTGCCATTAAGGCATCCAAATCCGGTGACTGGACCGTGACCGAGGACGGTACCGTCCTGGTCGGTGTGGCAGCTCTGGACGGCGGCCTGGCTCTGGAAGAGGGCGAGTACGAGCTGGCAACCGTGGTTGCCGCTGACGCTGAGGGTGCTGAGCACACCGCGGCTGCGGTTCTGCCCGGCGGCTTCCTGGTCCTCAACATTGAGCTGACCGACGAGCTGGTTGCCGAGGGTATCGCCCGCGACACCATCCGCGCTATTCAGCAGGCACGTAAGGACGCTGACCTGAACGTGGCGGACCGCATCAACCTGAGCATCGCGGCACCGGAGGAAACTCTGGCAGCTCTGCGCACCAACGAGGCACTGGTGACCGGCGAAACCCTCGCCGTGTCCCTGCAGCTGAGCGAAGCAGACGAGCTGAGCATTAGCGTCGCAAAGGCATAAAACGCCTGAACCGTACGGCCGTCCCGCCCTATCACCGGGCGGGGCGGCCCGTCGTCTATCCCGCCGCACGGTTTTATCCCGCCGCACGGCGGGCCCCTGCCGGAACCGACCGGCTATCCCAGTGAGGAGAACAATGAGCGAGAAGAATTACCCCGCAATTCCCGACCCCGAGGGTGTGGAGCGGGTCTACGGTGAACTGCTGGCGCGAGCACCCGAAAACAAGATGGCACCGCGCCTGGACGCCGTAGCGCGCGCCGTCGAAATCCTCGGCGACGTGCACCGTGCCGCACCGGTGATTCACATTACCGGCACGAACGGCAAGACCAGCACCGCCCGCATGATTGAGGCGCTGCTGCTCGGCCACGACCTGCGCGTGGGCCGCTTTACCAGCCCGCACCTCGAGAGCGTCACCGAACGTATCTGCATTAATGGCGCACCCGTACCGGACGCCACCTTCGTGCGCATTTGGGACGAAATCGCCCCCTACCTGCAGATTGTGGACGCGGAAATGACCTCCCGCGGCGAGCCCGCCCTGACCTTCTTCGAGTCCGTTACCGTACTCGCCTTCGCAATTTTTGCGGATGAGCCGGTGGACGTGGTGGTGCTCGAGGTCGGTATCGGCGGCACCTGGGACTCCACGAACGTTGCCGACGGCGTGGTTTCCGTGGTCACTCCGATCGGTTTGGACCACACCGACATGCTCGGCGAAACCCTCGCCGAGATTGCGACCGAAAAGTCCGGCATCATCAAGCCGGGCGGCTTCCTGGTTTCTGCGGCGCAGGACCCGGAAGCGGCGGATGTGCTACTCGCCTCTGCCCGCGAGAAGGAAGCATCCTTCGCCTTCGAGGGCGTGGAGTTCGGCGTTGTCTCCCGTGAGCTTGCGGTCGGCGGTCAGCTGCTGACCCTGCGCGGTCTGGCGGGCGAGTACCCGGATGTGCCGCTGTCCCTGCACGGTGCGCATCAGGCGCAGAACGCCGTGGTGGCTCTTGCCGCCGTGGAGGCGTTCTTCGGCGGTCAGCGTCAGCTACCCGAGGACGTGGTGCGTACCGCGTTTGAGACGGTGCGCTCGCCGGGCCGTCTGGAGGTTGTGCGCACCGAGCCGCTGACCATCCTGGATGCGGGCCACAACCCGCACGGTGTGCGTGCGTCCGCGGGTGCGCTGACTGAGGCGTTTAAGCTGTCGCACCTGCACGCGGTGGTTGGCATCCTGGGTGAGAAGGATGCGCTGGGCATGTTTGAGACCATGCGCGAAGAGTATGTTGACGCTTCGGACGGCACGTTCCGCCTGTACCTGTCGGCCTCGGATTCGCCGCGCGCGATTGCGCCGGAGCGCCTGCACGAGCTCGCCCTGGACGCTGGTCTGGATGAAGACTCGATCGAGGTGTTTGAGCACCTGGACGAGGCGATTGCCACCGCCATGGAGAACGCCCTCTTTGAGCAGGAGTCGGCGGGCGTGCTGATTACCGGCTCGATTACCGTGATCGGTGAGGCGCGTACCCTGCTGGCTGCGCACGAGGAGGCGAAGACCCCCGGTGCCGAGGCGGAGGAGCTGCCGGACGAGCTGCCCGCCGAGGCGGGCCTGTACGCCGGTTCTGCCGGTGCCGCCTCTGCGGCGACCCTGGCGGCTGCTGCTGCGGCGGCTTCTGAGGCCGAGCCGGACGAGCTGCTGAACGACATCATGGCCGAGCTGGGTGGCGAGCCCGGGCAGGGTTCTTCGCTTGAGGACTCGCTGGGCCTGCCGCTGGGCGATTCGTACACCGATGATTTCTTCGGTGATGATGACTCCGAAGACGAATAAAGCCCACTGAGGTTATTGACGAGAAGGCGGGGTGCCGCTCTCCGGTTGGTTTTACTGGGCTAGTATTACCGGCTGGGGGAGCGGTGCCCCGCTTTTTCGCACCCGGCCTTTTTGTGCCTCCGCCTTTCTGCCTTTTTGCCTCTGCCCTCGCGCTCCCACTCGAACCCACGTTCCCTCACGCATTCCCAGGGGCTCTCACGCAACCCCAATCGCCCGATTTTCTTCGGCATCACCCGCCTTCACCCTCCCAAAAAATCGAAAATAACGAAAATTTCCGGGCACCGAGCACACAAAACCGGGCGCGCCTACACGACACGGTGCTATATTCACTGAGGCGCCGGCCCCAACGTTCGAGGCCGCACCAACACACCCGCACACATACGCATACCAGCGACGGTATGCCACATAGCGAAAGGCACCCATCATGCCCGCACCCTTCACCGATTTGATCGGCACCGATTCGTTCACCGAGTCCCTACGCCAGGAGAACATTGCCACCTGGCTGTCCGCCACGAATCACCGCTTTGTTGCTGAGCTTTTTGACGGCTCGATTGCCCCACAGGTCATGGCGGGCTACCTGGTGCAGGACTACCGTTTCCTGGATACGTTCCTCGCCCTGATTGGCGGCGCGATTACCAATGCCGATACTCTTGCGGGTCGCCTGCGCCTGGCACAGTTCGCCGGTGAAATTGCCGGTGACGAGAACACCTACTTCCTGCGCTGCTTTGAGACTCTGGGCGTGACCGAGCATCAGCGTGAATCCATACCCGATACGGAGGCGACCACCGGCTTCAAGCGCCTCTTCCTGGATGCGGCGGCAAGCGGTAGCTATGCGGCGATCCTGTCGGTGCTGGTGGTTTGTGAGGGCCTGTACCTGGATTGGGCGTCGAAGGCTCCCGCCAAGCGCCCGGATTCGTTTGTGCACCACGAGTGGATTACCCTGCACGACTACCCGGAGTTCCGTGAGCTGGTTGATTTCCTGCGCCGTGAGCTGGACCGTGTGGGCCCGGCGGATGCGCAGGCAGCCCGCGAGTTCTTTAGCCGCGCGGTGGAGCTGGAGCAGCTGTTCTTTGACGAGTCGTACACCCACCCGCTGCCCTAAGTAATACTGCCCTAGGTAATGCCCCGGATAAAGCCCTAGAAATGTCCCGTGGAGCCCCCGGAAGGTTCCGCCCGCCGCTGAATTGCGGGCGCCTCCCGGGGGTTTTCGTGCGTTAAAGACTTCCTGAAGACACTTCGAAAGCGCCCCGAACGAGCCCTGAAAGTGCCCCGAAAAAGCTCAGAAAACGCGCCCATCTGCGTAAAATAGCACGTCATAAACGGAACATACAGGCTAACAGTGTGCCATTTGGCGGTGTGAGAGGCTAGGATAAATGGGGTACTGCTTCCGGGGTGCTGGCTAGGCCGCGCCGGTATGTACCCGCTACTGCACGAGGTGAAACACACTATCTAAAGGAGTCGTATGAGTACCGCCGCATCGAGTACTACCGAGCCCAACTACACTGAGGCAGAAAAGCAGCAGGGGCGCACGGGAACCGCTGGCGGCTACTCTGACCGACAGCTCGGGTTCTGGCTGATTGGTGCGGGTCTGATTGCGCTGATTTCTTCGGCGATTCTGGTGTATGAGCGCCTGCAGATTTACATTGATGCCGGCCACTCCACGGTCTGCGACATTAACGCCCTGCTCAGCTGTGGCACGGTGATGCGCACCCCGCAGGCGGAGGCGTTCGGCTTCCCGAACCCGTTCATTGGCCTGGTGGGCTTCTCGATTGTGGTGACTATCGGCGCCGCGATGATGGCGGGGGCACAGTTCAAGAAGTGGTTCTGGGTCTGCGCAAACATTGGTTTGGCTGCGGCGACCGCGTTCATCATGTGGCTGTGGTACCAGACGACGTTCCAGATTAACGC
>NZ_JABZXW010000055.1 GCF_015265375.1 Rothia sp. (in: high G+C Gram-positive bacteria) | reverse complement strand
TACTAGACCTTTATCTGACGGGTCAGGGGTACGGTCAGAAATTTCACCACTATGACAGAAATAAAAGCCGCTCCCCCGGCGGAAGCCGGAGAGAAAGAAAGCGGCATCACAAGTGCTTGCGCATAATGCTCTCCAAGGAAGAAAGAAGGAGGCGGACGGCAGCGCTACGGAGGGTACAGCAAAACGTGGGTACAGCAGAGCCCGTGCGGCACCTCCCAGGAGGTACCGCACGGGCTCTGAAATATGTCAGCGAACGCACATTGCCGGGTAGCTACGCGGACGCTCAGCAACCCTACGCTGAAGCGCTAAGGCTCTTAGGCAGAGAGCACCGGCAGGAACGCCGCCACATGCTCCAGCAGGCGCACCGACAGCTCCTTCTTCGAACCGGAGAACACCGGCGCCTCATCATTCAGAGTCGACAGCAGCGTAATCGTGTTATCGTCCGTTCCGAAACCGCGATTCACACCCACCGTATTGACCGCCAAGAAGTCCGTGCCCTTACGCTGCAGCTTCTCACGACCCAGCTCCAACGGAGTCTTCTCCGCCGAACCGGTCTCCGCCGCAAAACCAACAATGAGCTTCGGACCGAGGGTGCTCTCCCCCGCCTCACGAGCCTGCTGGCGGCGCACCACGACCTCACGCAGAATATCCGGGTTGCGCACCAGCTGAATCACCGGCGCATCCTCAGAATCGGCGCTCTTCTTAATCTTGAACTCGGCAAACTCTGCGGGCCTAAAATCAGCCACCGCCGCAGACATGATCAGCACATCCGCCGCCGCGCTCGCCTCAAGGGTCGCCTCACGCAGCTCCAGGGCGCTCACCACGCGGGTCACCTGCACACCCTCCGGCGCGGGAACCTCAAGGTTCGCACCAATCAGGTGCACGGTCGCGCCCAGGTCGCGTGCCGCCTCCGCGAGCGCCACACCCTGCTTACCGGTGGAACGGTTGCCCAGGAAGCGTACCGGGTCCAGCGCCTCACGGGTACCGCCAGCGGTAATGACCACGAGGCGGCCGGACAGCGGGCCAGATGCATCTACCGAAACGTTAGCGTCCTGACCAAGCAGCGCCGAGGTCAGCGTCGCCTGACGTGCCGCAGCCATACGCTCCTGCTCCGTACCCGTGTACAAGGGCTCAGTCGGCGCGTAACCGGGCGTGTACACCGGGTGCACCTGCCCCTTCGGGAAGCGCTTAATCACGTCCAGCGCGACCGCGAAAATATCCTCCGGCTCAGGCATGCGACCCGGACCAGAATCCGGGCCCGTCAAACGCCCAATCGCAGGCTCAATCACGTGATAACCCCACGAACGCAGAGTCTGCACATTCGCCTGAGTCGCCGGATGCTCCCACATCTGGGTGTGCATTGCCGGCGCCAAAATCACCGGGGCGTGCGTGGTCAACACCGTAGAGGACAGCAAATCGTCCGCACGACCAGCCGCCAAACGAGCCAGCAAATCAGCAGTCGCCGGGGCAATCACCACAGCGTCAGCCTGCTCAGCCTGACGCACGTGGTTCACCTCCGGCACACGCTCAAACACGTCCGTTGAGACGGGGTTGCCGCTCAGTGCCTCCAGAGTGGGAACACCCACGAACTTCGTCGCGTTCGGGGTGGGCATGGCGATCACCTCGTCGCCATTCTTCGCAAAAAGACGAAGGAGCATCGCCGCCTTATACGCAGCAATGCCCCCTCCAATACCAACGATAATGCGCATGGTACGTTAAAGAATCCTTAACCTGAAAGAACGCAGATTACTCAGCGGACTCGTCGAGGATAACCTCTTCGATAGCAATAACCTCTTCGCTACCTGCGGGGATGTACTCCTCCTCGATAGCGCCGGAGAACTCAGCCGCGCTGAAATCAATCACAGCGGACAGATCCTCGGGAACCGGGTAGCCGTCCTCGTCGAATTTTGCGTCCGGGCGGTGCTCCGCCACAACACGGTCAGCAATGATTTCACGCATTGCCACCGACAGGGACTTCTCGTTCGACTCAGCGTCAACCAGCGGGCCAACGTGCGCAGCAGTATTGTCCTGCAGGTTAGCGTAGTACGCGTTAATCTGGCGTGCACGGCGGGCACCGAAAATCACCAGGCCGTACTTGGACTCAGCCTTCTCAATCAGCGCGTCAGCGCTGGGGCTCACGATGCCCTCGGGAGCGACACCGTCAACGAAGTTGTAGTCCTCGTGTTCCTTGATTTCGTTTGCCACTAAAAACTCCAAATAGCTTGATGGAATGTACGTACCGAACACCCCCGCACACCGTTCGCGCAATGGCGCAAACCGGGCACACTGAGGGCACGGTCAAAACTAAAGAACTATTCTACCCTCTCAACGGCTAAAACGCACGTACCAGCCCAGACAAAACCCCGAACCAGCAGACACAGGGCAGACAAAAGGTGGGGGCCCGAAGAAAACTCTTCGAAACCCCCACCCTTCACAACGCCTCACGGCAGAACTACAGGTCGGAAGAAACTCTAGCCCCGCCGCGAATGCAAAGCATGCAGATTAGGCGGCGCCAATCAGCTCAGCGATCTCCTTCGCTGCACGCTCAACAGTGTCGTTGACGACCGTGACGTCAAATTCCTTCTCAGCAGCCAGCTCAACCTTCGCGGTTTCAAGGCGACGAGCCTGCTCCTGCTCACTCTCGGTACCTCGACCCACCAGACGCGACACCAGCTCATCCCAGCTCGGAGGAGCCAAGAAAATCAGGCGAGCATCCGGCATGGTCTCACGAATCTGGCGAGCACCCTGCAGGTCAATCTCAAGAATCACCGGGCGGCCAGCATCCAGAGCCTCCTGGACCTTAGCGCGCGGAGTACCGTACTTGTTCTTACCGTGCACCACAGCGTACTCAAGCATCTGACCGTCAGCAATCATCTGGTCAAACTCTTCCATCGAAACGAAATAGTAGTGAGTACCGTCAACCTCACCGGGGCGAGGATCACGAGTGGTAGCGGAAACAGAGAACCACACGTTCGGGTAGTTCTCGCGAATGTACTGGCACACCGTACCCTTGCCAACAGCAGTGGGGCCAGCCAGTACGGTGAGAGTCGGCTGAGACATAGCTTCCTTACTGCGCCTTCATCGGCTGAAGGCACGAGGTGTTAGGACTGAGAAGATTCAGGAGGCAGAGTATTAGTCCTGCGACGTGCACGGTTCAAATACCGCGAATTACGGTTGAAGTACTCCACCATCTTGCGACGCTGGTGTACACCCAGGCCGCCGAGGCGGCGAGTCGGTGCAATATGAAGTTCTTCAATGATGCGTTCAGCTCGAACGGCACCAATGCCCGGAAGTGCGCGTAGCATCTGCCCCACCGGCATTTTAGCCAGTGCAGGGTCGGAATCGACCATATCAAGCACCTGACGCACGGAAAGTTCACGGTCACTCAGTGCACGCTTAATTTCCTGGCGGTGTGCTCGGGCAAGTACTGCCTTCTCGCGGGCGGAGGCGCGCGCATCCTCAGTTAGCGGAGTCAGCGGCATGGTTGGGTCCCCCATTTCTGCGAGTTATAGAATTTTACTTATCAACTAATGTATCACGGATAGCGTAAGAACCCTCACTCTATCCGCGGCACTCACCCCCGCACCAACAATGCGTCTACGCACGTCAGCACGTAAATATCAGGGAGTACCCCTATAGCATAGCGGAGTATTCGCCCTATCAAAAGCGGAACCACAGATGCACCCCTCAAAGGAGGCGCACTCCCCCGCTACAGAGGTGAGCAAACTCGCACCGGCGCGGGTATGCGGGGGCAAAATTATGCATGCGGGTGTACCCAAAAACGGAGGTTAAACCAGTCGAACCGGGCGCTCCCGAGGCGAAAATTGGGCGCGGAAATCGGGTACCGAAAACTGGGTATCGAAACCTGGGTACGCACAAGGGGCGCGCACCCCGAGCAGACTCTCAACAGAATCCACCGGAGCACACGCCCCTCACGCAACACGCGAACTATGCGCCGCGAGCCGCCAACAGGTCATCACGAGCCGCCTGCGCAGCCTTCGCCAGGCCCTTAACCGAGGGACCGGCAGCCAGCACGCCACGGCTGGAATTCACCAGCACCTGCGACTCAACGCCCGCAAACACGCGGTACAGGTCAGCCGCCGAAGCACCCTGCGCACCGTAACCCGGCGACAGAATCGGGCCGTTGAACACGCTCAGGTCAATACCCAAATCAACCAGCGCCTGACCAACGGTCGCGCCAACCACCAGACCGCAGGGGCCCATCTGCTCCCACTGACGGGAAGCGTTCTCGGCGGTAGCCGCAGCAATAATGCGCTTGGCCACGGCACCCTCGGATTCCGAAGCGCCCACGTGCTGAACGCTCTTACCCTCGGGGTTCGAGGTCAGCGCCAGCACGAAAGTGCCGCGGTCATTCTGATCAGCCAAATCCAGCGCCGGACGCAGCGACTCAAAACCCAGGTACGGGCTCAGGGTCACCGAATCGGTACCCAGCGGAGAAGACGAGCCGAGCCACGCATCCGCGTAGGCCTTCATGGTCGAGCCGATGTCGCCGCGCTTAGCGTCAGCAACAATCAGCACACCATCGGCGGCAGCGCGGGCGAACAGCGCCTCCAGCACAGCAAGACCGGCAGAACCGTGACGCTCAAACAACGCCACCTGAGGCTTCAACGCCGCCGCAAAGGGTGCGCACCCCTCGTATACTGCCTCAGTGAAGGCCGCCAGACCGGCAGCAGAATCCTCAAGACCCCACTGCTCCAGCAGATTCGGATGCGGGTCAATACCCACACACAGCGGGCCGCGCTCCGCCATCGCCTTCGCCAGGCGATCACCAAAAGCAGCGGACATTACGCCTCGCCACCCTCGGAACGAGCATCCACAGCGGCAGCCAGCTGAACGCCGTGCTCCTGCAGGCTCATGATGTCCCAGCTGTGCTCACGCAGAGCATTAATCGCCTGAACAGCCGCAGCGAACTCAGAAATAGTGGTCATGACCGGGCAACCCACCGAAACCGCAGCGGCACGAATCTCGTAACCATCGCTACGAGCAGCACCACCGGCAGGGGTGTTCAGAATCAGATCAATGTCACCGTTGCGGACCATGTCCACAATCGAGTGGTCGCCATTCGCCTCAGCGAACTTCGAAGCCACAATCACCGAGTTCAGGCCGTTACGGCGCAGAATCTCAGCGGTACCACCGGTCGAAACAATCTCAAAGCCCAGCGACTCCAGCATCTTCGCGTAAATAATGACGTTACGCTTATCGTGGTTAGCCACCGAAATGAACACCTTACCGGAGGTCGGCAGCGGCGAACCGGCACCTGCCTGAGCCTTCGCAAACGCGGTGTCATAGTGCTTATCCAGGCCCATGACCTCACCGGTCGAACGCATCTCCGGGCTCAGCAGCGAATCCACCACAACACCCTCGGGAGTGCGGAAACGAGCGAACGGAAGAACCGCAGCCTTCACAGCAATCGCGGTCTCCTGCGGCAGGGATGCACCATCCATCTTCGACGGCAGGTAACCCTCAGCCTTCAGCTCGGCGATGGTCTTACCCAGACCAATCAGCACAGCAGCCTTAGCCATCTGCACGCCGGTAGCCTTCGACACGAACGGAACAGTACGGGACGCGCGCGGGTTCGCCTCAATCACGTACAGGTTCTCAGACACGTACGCGAACTGAATGTTAATCAGGCCGCGCACGCCGGTGCCGCGAGCAATCTTCTCGGTAGCGTCCTTCACCTTAGCGATGATGTCCGGGCCGAGAGTAATCGGAGGCAGAGTACAGGAAGAGTCACCCGAGTGAATACCGGCTTCCTCAATGTGCTCCATGACGCCGCCCAGGTACAGCTCCTCACCGTCGAACAGGGCGTCAACGTCAATCTCGATAGCGTCCTCAAGGAACTTATCAATCAGAGCGGGCTGTGAGGGCGAAACCTCGGTAGCGTTCTCCAGGTAGCGAGCCAGGTTAGCCTCGTCGTAGACGATCTCCATGCCGCGGCCGCCCAGCACGTACGAGGGGCGAACCAGAACCGGGTAACCAATCTCGTCAGCGATGCGCTTAGCACCCTCGAAGGTGAACGCGGTACCGTTCTTGGGCGAAATCAGGCCGCCCTCCTCCAGCACGCGAGCGAACTCGCCGCGGTCCTCAGCCAGGTCAATAGCCTCGGGGGTGGTGCCCAGAATCGGCACGCCCGCATCCTTCAGAGCACGAGCCAGCTTCAGCGGAGTCTGACCGCCCAGCTGCACGAACACGCCCATCAGACCGCCAGTACGACGCTCCGACTCAACAATCTCCAGCACATCCTCAAGGGTCAGCGGCTCGAAGTACAGGCGAGTCGAAATATCGTAGTCAGTCGAAACGGTCTCGGGGTTGCAGTTGACCATGACGGTCTCATAACCGAGCGAACGCAGCACCAGGGAGGCGTGCACGCACGAGTAGTCGAACTCGATACCCTGACCGATGCGGTTCGGGCCCGAACCCAGAATCATAATCGAGGGCTTCTCATGGTGCGCAACCTCATCCTCCAGGTCGTAGGAGGAGTAGTGGTACGGGGTGAACGCCTCAAACTCAGCAGCACAGGTGTCAACAGTCTTGAAGACCGGGCGGATACCCAGAGCGTGGCGAACACCGCGCACAACATCCTCAGAAGAGCCGATAATCTCAGCAATCTGAGCATCAGAGAAGCCGTGACGCTTAGCCAGCTTCAGGGTCTCCGGATCCAGGTGGTCACGCTTAGCGTGAACCACGCCAGCAACCTCATTCAGCAGCACCAGCTGATCCAGGAACCACGGGTCAATCTTGGTGGCCTCGTGCAGCTGCTCCACGGTAGCACCGGCCAGCAGAGCCTGCTGAACCTGGTAGATACGCTGAGTGGTCGGAACCTTAGTCCTCTCAATCAGCTCCGCCAGCTCAGCCTCAGACAGGGACAGCGGCTTGAACGAGAAGGACGCACCCTTCTGCTCCAGCGAACGCATAGCCTTCTGCAGAGCCTCAGTGAAGTTACGGCCCAGAGCCATAGCCTCGCCAACACTCTTCATGGTGGTGGTCAGGGTCGGGTCAGCAGCCGGGAACTTCTCAAACGCGAAGCGCGGAACCTTCACGACCACGTAGTCAAGGGTCGGCTCGAAGGACGCCGGGGTCTTCTGGGTAATATCGTTCGGAATCTCATCCAGGGTGTAACCCAGCGACAGCTTGGTCGCAATCTTCGCAATCGGGAAGCCGGTAGCCTTCGACGCGAGCGCCGAGGAACGAGACACGCGCGGGTTCATCTCAATGACGATGATGCGGCCGGTCTTCGGGTCAATCGCGAACTGGATGTTACAACCACCGGTGTCCACGCCAACCTCACGAATCACGTTAATCGCGATGTCGCGCAGCTTCTGGAACTCACGGTCGGTCAGGGTCAGTGCGGGTGCCACGGTGATGGAGTCACCGGTGTGCACGCCCACGGGGTCGAAGTTTTCGATGGAGCAGACGACCACGACGTTGTCGTTGGTGTCACGCATCATCTCCAGCTCGTATTCCTTCCAGCCGAGGATGGACTCCTCCAGCAGGACCTCGCTGGTCGGCGAGTACTGAATACCGGCGCCGGCAATACGGTAGAGGTCTTCCTCGTTGTACGCCATACCCGAGCCGAGACCACCCATGGTGAAGGAGGGGCGGACCACCATCGGGTAGCCCAGCTCCTTAGCGGCTTCCAGCGCCTCCGGCATGGAGTGAACAATCACCGAACGTGCAGACTCGCCGCCGGCGCGCTCCACCACGCCCTTGAATGCTTCACGGTCCTCACCGAGGTTAATCGCCTCAATGTTCGCGCCGATCAGCTCAACATTGTACTTAGCGAGCACACCGCGCTCATCTAGGGAGATTGCCGCGTTCAGCGCGGTCTGACCACCCAGGGTCGGCAGGATTGCGTCCGGCTTTTCCTTCTCGATGATCTTCTCAATCACCTCGGGGGTGATGGGTTCAATGTAGGTGGCGTCCGCGAACTCGGGGTCGGTCATGATGGTTGCCGGGTTCGAGTTCACGAGGATGACGCGCACGCCCTCCTCCTTCAGCACGCGCAGCGCCTGAGTGCCGGAGTAATCAAATTCCGCTGCCTGACCGATGACGATGGGGCCGGAACCGATGACGAGGACGCTATTAAGGTCAGTACGACGAGGCATTTATGCTTCCTTTGCAGTCTTGGTTGCGACCATCAGGTCGATGAAACGGTCAAAGAGGTAGGCGGAATCGTGCGGGCCCGCAGCAGCCTCGGGGTGGTACTGCACGGAGAACGCGGGGATGTCCTTACAGGTCAGGCCCTCAACCACGTTGTCGTTCAGACCCACGTGGGAGACCATGACCTGACCGAACTCGGCGTTCGGTGCGGTCACGTAGTCGCCAATCGGCGCGTCCACAGCGAAGCCGTGGTTCTGCGCGGTGATTTCAACCTTGCCGGTGGTCTTGTCCATGACCGGCTGGTTGATGCCGCGGTGGCCGAAGGGCAGCTTGTAGGTGCCGAAGCCCAGGGCGCGGCCAAGCAGCTGGTTACCGAAGCAGATGCCGAAGAACGGGGTGCCCTTACGCAGCACGCCCTGCAGCAGCTCGACCTGCTCGTCAGCGGTTGCCGGGTCACCGGGGCCGTTGGAGAAGAACACGCCGTCGGGGTTGTGGGAGTAGATGTCCTCGAGGGTTGCGCTTGCGGGCAGCACGTGCACGCGCACGCCACGCTCAGCGAAACGCTGCGGGGTCATCGACTTGATGCCCAGGTCCAGGGCGACGATGGTTGCGACCGGGGGTGCGAACCAGTTGAACTGGTGCGGCTCAACGGTGTAGGCGGTGTCAACCGAAACGGAGTCAGCGAGCTTACGGCCGGCCATCGGCTCGGAGGCGCGCACCTCTTCCAGCAGTTCAGCCTCGGGGCGTTCTGCGTGCTCACCGGAGAACACGCCCGCACGCATCGAACCGCTCGAACGCAGGCGGCGGGTCAGGGCGCGAGTATCAATACCCTGAATACCGACGATGCCCTGCTCGATGAGCTCCTCGTCGAGGGTGCGCTCAGAACGCCAGTTGGATGCCACACGTGCTGCGTCGCGAACCACGTAGCCGGCAACCCAAATCTTGCGGGACTCAGCGTCGGTGGTGTTCACGCCGGTGTTGCCGATATGGGGAGCGGTCTGAACCACAATCTGACCCGCGTAGGAGGGGTCGGTCAGGGTTTCCTGGTAGCCGGTCATACCGGTCGAGAAAACCGCCTCGCCCAGGGACGCGCCGGTTGCGCCGTAGCCGTAGCCGCGGTAGACGGTGCCGTCCTCCAGGACGAGCAGCGCGCGGTCCGTACGCAGGGCGCCGGATCGTGTCATGTCAGTCATGCTCTTCTTCCTTTTCTCTGGTGTTCTCCCCCGCGGGCCTTGCGGTGAGTGCCGCTCGGTGCGTTGGGGATAGTCTCTTGCTGCCGGGGCGGGCTGTTCTGCCCGCCCCGGGCTAAATCTAGGGTGTCGTGCTGTGTCGTGTTCGGCTTCGGGGCCGAGGTATGTTGCCGGAAGTGCCGGGGTGCGTTGCACCGCCCTACTTGGCCTGCTCGGTGCCCTCGGCGGGGTCTGCCGCCCACTTCTCGGGCGCATCCACCGCGTTCGGGGCGATGCGGCGCAGCTCCTGCAGTACCGCCTGCTTGTCCTCGGCGTAGCGGGTGCGGAAGCCGGTCTGCACGCGGTGACCGTCCAGCGTCCAACCAATCACAACCAGGCCATTCTTCTCCACAACCTTGCCCGCCATACCGCGATCAGTAGTGATGACCGAGAGTTTCTTCGCCGGAATCCACAGGTCCTTCGCGCCGTTACGGGTGAAGATGATACTGTCCGGGTAAATCAGCAGGGTGGACTTGCTCTTGAAACCGAGCGAATCGAAACCCACGCGGTCGAGCCAGTTACCGAAGATCGTGGTGCTGACGTATTCGCCCTCGAAAGCGGCGTCAGCGGTCATGCCCTCGTAGCGTTCGGGAACTTCCTTGAGGGAGCCGAACATGTTCGCCTGGCGTGCCAGGCGCGAGCGCCATCCGTGCCACATGCCGTAGATGCACAGGGCGACCAAGGCGATGCAGATGACGGCGGTCAGGAACTTTCCCACGAAGGTTCTCTCTTTCGGTTGGGGTCTCGGTCGATAATCTCGGCCTGGGTTGGTGAGGTTGGGAGGCGGTGCTCCCCGCAAGGCGGTGGCAGGCGTGAACCTACCACCGCCAAGCACGGTCACCACGTACGTTCGCTTCGCGGGTTAGCGACGCGGGGTTGCCAGCTCGCCGTTCAGCACGGTCGGGTGGCCAGCGTAGAAGGTTGCACGAATCGAGCCGGGCACCTCCATGTCGCGGTAGGGGTTGTTCTTACCCTTGGTTGCCTGCTCCTCCGGCTTGATGACGCGGGTTGCCTTCGGGTCGACCAGCACAATGTTTGCCGGTTCTCCTTCGGCAAGCGGGCGGCCCTGCTCGTGATCTAGGCGACCAATCTTCGCGGGCTCCTCGGAGAGGATGCGTGCCACATCGCGCCAGGTAATCATGCCGGTGTCAACCAGGGTCATCTGGATGATGGACAGTGCCTGCTCCAGGCCGGTCATACCGTTCGCGGCGCACGCCCACTCGCATTCCTTGGTCTCTGCCGGGTGCGGTGCGTGGTCGGTACCAATCACGTCAATGATGCCGTCAGCAACAGCCTGACGCAACGCCATGACGTCCTCTTCGGTGCGCAGCGGCGGGTTCACCTTGAAAATCGGGTCGTAGGTGCGTGCGGTCTCGTCGGTGAGCAGCAGGTGGTGCGGGGTTGCCTCCGCGGTCACCTTCACGCCGCGGGACTTAGCCCAGCGCACAACCTCAATGGAGCCCTTGGTGGACAGGTGGCAGATGTGCAGCTTGGAGTCCAGGTGCTCAGCCAGCAGCACGTCGCGGGCAATGATTGCCTCTTCAGCGACGGCGGGCCAACCGGTCAGACCCAGATCAGCGGACACCTTACCTTCGTTCATCTGGGCGCCTTCGGTCAGGCGCGGCTCCTGCGCGTGCTGCGCAATAACGCCGTCGAAGGTCTTGACGTATTCGAGGGCGCGGCGCATCACGGCGGGGTCGTACACGCACATGCCGTCATCAGAGAACACGCGCACGTTCGCGGTGGAGTTCGCCATGCCGCCGATGTCGGAGAGGCGCTCGCCCTTCAGACCCACGGTTACTGCGCCGATGGGCTGCACGCGGCACCATGCGGATTCCTTGCCGAGGCGGTCAACCTGCTCAACCACTGCGGCGGTGTCTGCCACGGGCATGGAGTTTGCCATGGCGAACACTGCGGTGTAGCCGCCCAGGGCTGCTGCGCGGGTGCCGGTCTCGACGGTTTCGGATGCCTCGTAGCCGGGCTGACGCAGGTGGGTGTGGATGTCGACCAGGCCGGGCAGCGCCACCTGGCCTGCCGCCTCGACGACCTGTGCGTCTGCGGCGTCAATGTTCTCTGCGATGCGGCTAATCACGCCGTCCTCGATGAGGATGTCGGCGACCTTTTCGCCGTAGAGGCTTGCGCCCTTAATCAGGTACTTGCTCATGGTGTTGGTTCCTCTCGTTAGGAAGGTCGTTTAGGATTCGTCGCCGGCGTAGAGCTTGGCGCTGGAGCCGTCGGTCAGAAGCAGGTAGAGCACCGCCATGCGCAGCGCCACGCCGTTGCTGACCTGGCGCAGGACCCAGGAGTTGGTGGCGTCGGCGGCTTCGGTGCAGATTTCCAGGCCGCGGTTCATGGGGCCCGGGTGCAGGATTGCGACCGGCTGCGGCTGCGACTGCAGGGTTGCGAAGCGTTCGGCAGTCAGGCCCCACAGGTCGGTGTACTCCTCTGCGGAGGGGAAGTACGCGGCGTTCATGCGTTCCTTCTGGATGCGCAGCAACATGACGGCGTCGGGGTTGGTGGCGATGGCTTCGTCAAAGTCGTGGAAGATTTCCAGGCCGGCTTCTTCAACCCAGGAGGCGGTGTTCAGCGGCAACAGGGTCGGCGGTGCGACGAAGACGACCTGCGCGCCGAGGGTGGTCAGCAGCCAGAGGTTGGAACGTGCCACGCGCGAGTGCAGGATGTCACCGACGATGAGCACACGCATGCCGGACAGGTCGGTGCCGCGGGGGCTGTCGAGGCCGTCACGTTCTGCCTTGTACTGGCGCAGGGATACGGCGTCGAGCAGTGCCTGGGTGGGGTGTGCGTGGGTGCCGTCACCCGCGTTGAGTACGGGGATTTCGGTCCAGCCTGCCTCGGCGAGGCGCTGCGGTGCGCCGGATGCCGAGTGGCGAATCACGAACGCATCCGCGGCAATCGCCTTGAGGGTCTGCGCGGTGTCCTTGAGCGACTCGCCCTTAGACAGGGAGGAGCCAGATGCGGAGAAGTTGGTGACGGCGGCGCCCAGGCGCTTCTCTGCGGCTTCGAAGGAGAGGCGGGTTCGGGTGGAGTCCTCGAAGAAGAGGTTGACGACGGTCTTGCCGTTGAGCACGTTGAGGGTGCGGTTTTCGGCTTTGACCTGCGCCATGTAGTCGGCGACGTCAAGGATTTCGATGGCTTCTTCGCGGGTTAGTTCGCGGGTGTCGAGCAGATGCTTCATGAGAGCCCTCCCAGCTGGATAATGTCAACTCGGTCTGTTGCGTTGTCGGTTTCAGTCAGTACGACGCGCACGGTTTCGCTGGCGCTGGTGGGCAGGTTTTTGCCCACGTGGTCGGCGCGGATGGGTAGTTGCCGGTGTCCGCGGTCTACGAGGACTGCCAGGCGTACGAGGGCGGGTCGTCCGTGGGCGTTGAGTGCGTCGAGGGCGGCGCGTACGGTGCGGCCGGAGTAGAGGACGTCGTCAACGAGGACTACGGTTTTGCCTTCAATGCCGATGGTGGGCATGATGCTTTCCCCTGCGGTGTCTGGGGAGGTGGTGCCGCCGGTTCGCTGGTCGTCGCGGTAGGCGGTGATGTCCAGGGCGCCGATTCGTGTTTCTGCTTTGAAGTTCGGCTCGATAGCTTGGATGCGGGAGGCGAGTCGTACGGCGAGGGGCACGCCGCGGGAGCGGATGCCGATGAGTACGAGGTTTTCTACGCCTTTGTTGGTTTCAATAATTTCGTAGGCGATACGGGTGAGGGCGCGGCGGATTTCGTCCTCGCTGAGGATGGTGCGGCCGACGGTGGTCGCGTCCTCGGAGGCGTTTTGAGGGGTTGCCGAATGGGGGGCTGCGGTTACATTTCGCCCCAGATTCGCGCCGGATGTGGGTACAGTTGACCCAGGCATAGCCGTCTCCTTCCCCGCCTCACGGGACGGATTTAAAGGTTTTGTGCTTCTAGTAGGGTACCACAGTTCACAGGCTACGTTCAGGTTCGGCGAGAGACCGCTCACGGTGAGAGGGAGACAGCGATGAGGCACGTACCGTGTCCCTTATCTGCGCTGCAACAAGCAGGCTCTCAACAAAATGAACAAATAATACGCTGGAGTGTGTGCTCCGTGGATATATGTTAGGGTAATGGCATCAACCGATAACATTCCGCTGAATTCCACACGTTGTTGCGTGGATAATTCTGCGGTTTACACAACCACACACCAGAAAAGAACTAACAATGATGTTTAACCGTAGTTCTATTGCCGCACTCTCTGCGGCAATGATGCTCACCCTGTCCGCGTGTTCCGGTGGCGCGCAGGTCAACGCAGAATCGAGTGCTTCCACCTCCGCGAGCACTGAGTCGGCGAGCACTGAAGCTTCCGCGACTCCCACTGCGACTCCCACGCCTTCGCCCACCCCGACCGGCCCGTCTGGCTCCGAAATCGAACTGATTTACCCAAGCATTGACGTGAATAGCAACACGAAGGAAGCCGCTGAGGCAACCAATAAAGCTGCACACGCCGCATTGGAGCAGCATTTCCGCCTTTGGAATGCCTGGAGGCACGGGGATATTGAACACACCAGCGATGAGGAGCTGGTCCGGTACGTACATAAAGACGTGCTCGGAAGCGTAAAGAAGACTGTAGAGAATTTTTATGAGCTCTCTCAGGAAGCTCCCGCGAACGGCGATATTATCTTCCGTGATGCTAAGACAAAAGAGATTTACGGAAGCATTAAGGATGACGGGTCACGCGTATACAATACCGGCGTGGTTATCACCTACTGTGAAGACTGGAGCGATCTTCGCCGGGTAGATGGTGAGAAAGTTGATTCACCTCTGCAGACGCGAGAAATCACTTTTATTCGCCGTGCAGAGGATGGTGCGTTCGTTATTGCCAAGATGCGAACCGTACATAAAGGTTGCGGAGGCGAAGCAGATGCTACGAACGAGGCGACCGCACCTGCTCAAGGTGAGTAGCTGATACTGACCGAGGCGCATGCCGGGCACGCGGGGCGGGGGCTCCGTCCTCAAGGCGCTCAGCGCCGCAGAGGGGGCACTCCCCCGCCTGCGTTGTCCGGTGAAGCCTCGACTGCTGCCACCAGCCCCTACCCACGGGCTCCGGTGCGCCTCCCGACGTATCTCAGCCAGTACCACCGAACCCAGCGAGCGCACTCCAACCCCTGCAAGCGCATCCGGCTCAGCATCCCAAACCCGAGCACACGACAAACGCAACCTAGACACAGAAAACCCCCGCCGTTCTGTAGCGAACTACAGTACGGCGGGGGTTTCACGTACGCTCCCCTGCGGGCGCATCCTCAACGGCAGCAAACCAACCAGCTACAAGCCAGCAGGCCGCGGCGGGACGTCTTACGCGAGCAGGGTCGGCTTCACCTGACGGAGCTTATCCAGCAGACCGTTCACGAACTTCGGAGATTCATTCGTGGACAGCACACGCGCCAGACCGACAGCCTCAGAAATTGCGACAGCATCCGGAACTTCGTCATTGTACAGAAGCTCCCAAGTGCCAATACGCAGCACGGCACGGTCCACGGCGGGCATACGCTCGAAGGACCAGTCACGGGCGTAAGTCTCCACAAACTCGCGGATCTCTTCATCGTGGTCGCGGACGCCACGAATAATCTCCTCAGAGTAGGCAGAGATCTGCGCTACCGTGTACAGTCGGCGGCGGCGGAGTACCTCAATATAATCTTCGTTGCGCTGATCCGCCTCGAAGAGCACTTCGAGGGCGCGCAATCGGGCTTTAGTACGCGAATTCATTAGTCGTTCACGCGACCGAGGTACTCACCGGGGCGGGTGTCAACCTTGACCTTGGTGCCGGTCTCCATGAAGAGGGGAACCTGGATCTCGTAGCCGGTCTCAACGGTTGCGGGCT
>NZ_JABZXW010000054.1 GCF_015265375.1 Rothia sp. (in: high G+C Gram-positive bacteria) | reverse complement strand
GCATGCTCGCTCTTCAACCCGCCGCTGGAACGCGACGAAAGCGTCCACGCCGTCTTTGACGCGGAGCAGGACATTGTGAAGATGCCCCTGGACGATTACCTCTACTACGAGCGCACCAACTACGAACACACGGCCTTTCAGATTGCCATGAAGCAGTGCTACGCCGAACACGGACAGAACTACACTATCCAAGCTCCCTATTCTGAAAGCGCACCCCGCGGTGATTTGGGACGAAAGTACGGTCCCTGGAACGTCGAGTACACCCAGAAGTACGGTCTTCAGAAGCGAGACCCCAACGCAGCCGCCCCCATCTCCTTTAACTCGGGGGAGAGTATGAGCCCCGAGGAGCGGCTCAACATCGAATGCTACCCCAAGGCCCGCGAGACCCTGGATGCCGCGGTGCCCGAAGGCAAGAGGCCCGAGAATGATGTGCAGTCCACATCCAGTCGTATCTCCAGCGACGCAACCAGCGCCGTTTACGGTAGCAAACTGCACCGCGAGCTCGAAGAGAAGTGGAAGCAATGCGTCTCTGACCGGGGGCTCACCCCCATTAAGGCAGGGTCGGTAGCCGAGGAAAGCCCGCTGAATGAGCAGCTGAGCAAGAACGGCGGTTTCAACGAGCCCGCCTCCGAAGAAGAGATTCGCATCGCCACCATCCAGGCCGAATGTAACCAGCAGGTCGGCATGAGCAAGCAGCTCTACGACCTGGAAGCCCAGTACCAGATGCCGCTCATCCGCAAGTACCAGGCGCAGCTTGAGCAGGAACGCAAGGCAGAACGTGAGCGTGACGAGAAGTTCAAGCAGTACGTTCTGGAGCACCAGTAAACCGGGGCGCTAAAAGACAGCGCAACGAAATATAGCGCAGAGAAATAGACAGCGCTGACACAGTTCAGAAAGACACCGCCATGACCACTCACACGAAAAACCAAAACAGCGGGCACCGCTTTAGCGAGCGCATCGCCCGACCCCGCGTGCTCCTGCTGCTGGCTATTCTCGCCATCGGTTCGCTCATGCTGTCCTTCTACCTGGGCACCCGCTACGCCGCCACGGGCCCCGACCCGGCCGTGCAGGCGAAAACCGTGATTCCGGTCTGGGCGAAGGTTGAAGAACGAACCGTCAGTGAGGGCCTCGCCATTGCCGGAACCACCAAGGCGGGAGAGACCGCCCCGATTAGCGCGCGCACCAACGGTGAGCCGGTGCTCGTCTACCAGAACCAGAAGCCCGGCAACGTGCTCAAGGCCGGTGACTTCATCGGCATTATTGGCGCCGACCCCGTCTTCGTGCTGGATGGGCCGCTGCCGCTGTACCGCGACCTCAACCTGGGCGATAACGGCGACGACGTGCTCGCCTTCCAGAAGGCGCTGAACTCCGCCGGGTACTCCACCGAGCAGAGCGGCACCGTTACCGAAGACACCCTCGAAGCTGTCACGCGTCTGCACCGCGCGCACCTGACCGGTGTGCCCAGCGAGGGGGTCACAACCATCGCCCGCAGTAACTACGCGATTCTGCCCGGTGGTAGCCACACCGTCACCGCCGTTGCCGCGGTGGGCCAGCTCATCAGTGACGGCAACCCCATTGCGAGTGTAGAAACCAGCGAACCCTACGTGGAATCCAGCGTTGAACTCGCCGTCGCGAACAAGCTCAAGGTCGGCGACCGCGTTAGCCTGCGCACCTCCACCGGCAGTGTGGAGGGCACCATCACCAGCATTGGTGAGTTGCAGAACGACCCCTCCAAGGGTGCGGCAAAGAGCGTGCGATTCAGCGCCGACGACCCGAGCAAGCTCACGCCGGGTCAGAGCGCATCCATCACCAGTAAGGGCAACACCTCAACCACCCTCGCCGTGCCGACCACCGCGGTACGCCAGGACTCCCAGGGCACCTACGTGCTCGTTGAAAAGGGTGGAAGCTCCACCTCGACCAACAAGGATGCGCCCGCCACCGAACGAGTCAACGTTGAGGTTCTGCGCACCGCCGGCGGATACGCCGCAATCAACGCTAACCTCAGCGCGGGACAGAAGGTGCTAGTCTCATGAGCCGCCGAAAGATAACCCCCGAGCGAGCCCCCGACGGCATGACAGCCCCGCACGGTAGGGGAGAAGCCGCGGTACTCAATGCCGTCCCTGGCACTGCACCCGCTATCGAAATGCGCGGCATTACCCGCGTCTTCGAGGGCAGCGAACGGCCCGTTCTCGATCACCTCGACCTGGTGGTCGAACGCGGCGAATTCCTCGCCATTATTGGTCCGTCGGGCTCCGGTAAATCAACCCTGCTCAACGCCATTGGCCTGCTCGACACGCCCACCAGCGGAACCTACAGCCTCTTCGGCAAAAACACGGAAGGACTCAGCGACAGAGAACGCGACGAAATGCGCCGAGACCACCTCGGCTTCATCTTCCAGTCCTCAAACATGCTGCTGGATGAAACCAGCACAACCAATGCCTCCATGGGCCTGCGCGTGCAGGGCGTACCCTACGGCGAGCGCCTGCAACGCACCGAAGAAACCCTAGAATTTCTGGGGTTGAGCGACCGCGCCAGCATCCGCACCCGCTACCTCTCCGGCGGCGAGAAGCAGCGCTGCGCCATTGCTCGTGCCCTCGCCACGCGCCCGCCGCTGATTCTTGCCGACGAGCCCACCGGCAACCTGGACAGCCACAATAGCGCCAAGGTCATTGAGATTTTGCAGCGCATTAACGCCACCGGCTGTACCGTGCTGGTTATTACCCACGACCCGGAGGTTGCCGCCGCCGCCCGCCGTGTGATTCGCATTGAGGATGGACGGCTACACGAGCAGAGCCGCGCCGATTCCGCTACGGCACCGGTCGCTGAGGCTGTGCCGGTTGCAGGGGACACCCCGACGGAAGTCCCGGCAAGTGCCCCGGTAGATGCTCCCGCTAGCCTCGCACCGGGGGAGAAGCCCGCTACGCATCGCCGCGGAAGCTTCCTCACCGACGACAGCATCGAGGCGATCTCTGCGCTCACCTCCCGACCGCTACGCACCCTGCTGCTGGGCCTGTCCTTCGCACTGGGCGTGGGCGGACTCATCAGCGCCTCCGGCATGAGCGAATCCGCCAGCTACCAGGTGAACCAGCGCCTGCTCGGATCCGAACAATCCACGCTCTACATCAGCGACAGGGACAATGACCAGAACATGCTCGGAACCTACCGGCAGGGCGAATCCGCGCAGAATGTTGCCGACCGCATTAGCGCGCTGGACTACGTGAAGAACACCGGATTCGTCAGCAGCGTGGCACCCGCCGACGTGCGAATCACCCGGTTCAGCCCCTACGAGGACGAACCCAAAACGGCGATTAGCCTCAGCTCCACCTCGAAGACCCGGCTCGAGCAAATCGGTGCCCGCATGAACCCCGAAACCCTGCGTGCGCTCGAACAGATGAACTCGACCCTCACCCAGCAGAACGTTGCTGACCGTGAACGCTCCGAGCAGCTCTCCGGCGCTATTGTGTCGGTCTCCGCTGCCCGCGCCCTCGGCATTATTCCCGAAGATAAGGCTGCAGATAACGCCACAACCGAGCCCAGGCCCGGCGAGCTACCCGCCGTCGACTACGGCATTAAGCTCGGTGGGTTGCCGCAGGTGGCACCCGGTGTGAGCATCTGGGTGGAAGGTCAGCTGATGCCGGTCATCGGCCTCTTCGACCCCGGCAATAGCGGCTACGAATTTAGGAACACGGTCATTGTCTCGCCGGGCACACTTCAGCGCACCGGACGCGGCCAGGTCACATACATTGCCGAAACCGAACGGGGCTACGGCAAAGCGGTCGCCAAGGCAATTCCGCTGACCCTCAAGCCCGCTGAACCCAGCCAGATCAACGTGGAAACCCCCTCCGACCTGCAGAGCCTGCGCGCGTCCATCGCCTCCGATTTGGGCCTGTACGTGGGTGTGCTCTCCGGCATTCTGCTGGTGCTCGCCTCGCTCTCGGCGGCAACCGCCATGTACCTGTCCGTACAATCGCGCACCGCAGAGATCGCGCTACGCCGCGCTATCGGATCCAGCAAATGGCTGATTGCCCGCATCTTCCTCATGGAGGGCGTCATGCTCGGCGTGCTCGGTGGCTCTATCGGTGCCTGCTCCGGCATGATTGCGACCATCATTCTTTCGCTCGTGCAGGGCTGGCAGGCGATTCTCTCACCGGGATTCGTTGTGCTCGGCGTGGGTGTTGGTGCCCTCACCGGTTTGGTGTCTTCGGCGTACCCGGCGTGGGTGGCGTCCCGTAAGAGCCCCGCCGACGCGATGCGCGGCTAAAGCGCCCGCATGGGGAAGCAAACTCACCAAATCCTCGAACTATGACCGGTCAAATAGGTATTAGATAGCCCAAACCTTAAAATAAGGGGAGGTAAAAACACCAGAGACTAGGTCAAAGGACAAAATCGTGAGCCGAACGCACACACCGCGCCACGCTGACAAACATCAGAACACAGAGGCACCAGAGGTGGCCGAAGGAAAGCGCAACGACCGCGCTGACCGTCGCCCGCCTCTGGGCCCTGACGCCCGTAAAACCCTCAGCACGTTCGGCATTATTACCGCCGTGCACACCCTCGCGACGGTGCTTTTCAGTGCCGCCTTGGCTGTGATTATTGCCCGCGCGGCACACGCCGGATTCGCCGCTGTCGCCGCCGAACACGCGCGCCTCAAAGAGACTAGCGCGCCGGACGTGTACCGCGCCTACGTTGAGTTCGCCGGCTCCGCCCAGGCACAGCTGGAGGCGCACGGCGGCTGGCTGCTCGGCCTCGGCGGTATCTTCGGTGACGGTGACGCCATTACCCCCGGCCTGATTGCGGTCGCCGTCATTGCGCTGCTCGTGCGCTCGGGCACCGACTACCTGCTGGCTGTGAGCGCGCAGCGTGCCGCCTCCGGAGCGAAGTCTCAGATTCGTTCCTCGCTGCTCAAGCGCGTGCTCGCCACCGGTGGCGCCGACACCCCCGAAGGTACCGGCGCGACCGCCGTGCTGCTGTCCCGCGGCCTGAACGCTCTGGATGACTACTACACCAAGACCCTGACCGCGTTCGTGTCCACCGCGATTGTGCCGTTCATCCTCTGGGTTGTTGTGGCGTCCCTGGACTGGATGAGCGCCATGGTCCTGGCATGTACCCTGCCGCTCATTCCGGTGTTTATGATCCTGATCGGTAAGAACACCCGCGACGAAACCGCGGAAGCGCAGGCTGAACTGCATCGCCTCTCCGACCATATTCTGGAGCTCGTGCGCGGCCTGCCCGTCATTATCGGTCTGGGCCGCGAACGTGCACAGACCCGCGCCATGAACGCCCTCGGTCAGCGTTACCGGGAACGCACCATGCAGACCCTGCGTAGCGCATTCATGTCTTCGCTCGCGCTGGAACTCATCACCACCATTTCGGTGGCGCTGATTGCTGTGCTGATTGGTGTGCGCCTGGTCAACGGCACCCTGGGCCTGGACACCGCAATTCTTGTGCTGCTGCTGGCTCCCGAATGCTACCAGCCGCTGCGTGATGTGGGTGCCGCCTACCACCAGTCGGAGGACGGCGTTGCCGCCCTGCGTAGCGCCCAGAAGATTATTGACGCGCCCCTGCCCGCCGCTGCTGCGGACTCGGCAGAGCAGAGTGCAGCATCGCAGAAGGCTCAGCCTTCCACCATCACCGTTGAGGACCTGTCGGTCAGCTACCCGGCGCGTCCTGCCGTGGTGACTAACCTGTCTCTGAACCTGAACCGTCGCGTTGCCACCGCCAACGGTGAGCGCGGCGCGGTTATTGGCGTGATGGGTGAATCCGGCTGCGGCAAGTCCACCCTGCTGAACGTGTTCTCCGGTGCCGTGCGTGAGGGCCTGGTGCCCACCGGCTCGGAGGAGCCCGTGCACCTGACCGGTAGCGTGACCGGCCTGGGAACCACCCTGGTCATTCCGCAGTCGCCGGTCTTCACCGCACCGACCGTGCGGACCGAAATGGCTCTCTACGCACTCAGTGCCACTGAGGCGGAGCGTGAGCGCGCAGCCGTTCTGCTCGGCGATGCGATGGACTCCAAGAAGCTGTCCGTCACCGATGCCGAGTCGGCGCTGCTGGTTGGTCCGCTGGCTCAGCTGGGCATGGAGAAGCTAACCGCCCTTGAACCCGGTGCCCTCAGCGCAGGTCAGGCGCGCCGCCTCGCCGTGGCACGCACCCTGGCTCGTGCCGAGGCTATCTACCGTGTCGGCGGTGAGCAGACCGTGCTGACCGTCCTGGTGGATGAGCCGACCGCGCACCTGGACGCCTACTCGGCATACCTGGTGACCCGCGCCCTGCACCGCCTGGCGGAACTTGGCGCAACCGTGCTGATTGTGACCCACGAGCAGGAGCTTGCCGCTGGCTGCGACACCCTCGTTCGTGCTGTGCAGACTGCCCAGGGCTACACATGGACCGCCGAGGCGAACACCGCCTGCGTGCCCGTGCCTGCCGAAGCCCCCGCGCACCTGCTCAAGGACAGGGAAGAGTACGAGGCTGAAAGCACCGCCCCGGCGGGCGCCTCCGCAGCTGCCGAGGTCAAGGAAGCCGAGCCTGCCGGCCTGTTCGCAAGCCTGCGCACCCTGAAGGAACTGACCGGTATCGGTGTTCGCGCCGCAACCGGCCCGGTGATCATGGCTGCGATTACTTCCCTGATGGCTGCTGCACTGACCGCGCTGTCCGGCTGGCTGATTGTTCGCGCCGCCGAGGGCCCGGCAATGATGTACCTGATGGTCGCCATTGTGGGTGTGCGTTTCTTCGGTCTGGGTCGTGCCTGCGCCCGCTACGCTGAGCGTCTGATGACCCACTCGAAGGTTCTTGCCGCCGCGAATATTCTGCGTCTGCGCGCCTGGGTTGGCGCATGGCAGAGCGTGAGTAGCGTGCGTGCCCTGCTGCGTGGTGACGCGCTGCTCGAACGCCTCGTCGGCGGTATTGATGAGCTGCGTGACGGCGTGCCGCGCGTTATTATTCCGCCGGCTGCGCACCTGCTGGTCATGACCGCGGCGCTGATTACGACCGCGTGCATCCTGCCGCAGGCTCTGGTCCCGGTCCTGCTTGCCGTGCTGGTCAGCACTTTTGTGGCTCCGTGGATTGTGCTCCGCGCCGATGCCCGTGCGGAGGCGCTCGCTCGCCGCTCCACCGCGCAGATGCTGCGCCTGGGTACCGGCATGCTCTCGGCGGCTGAGGACCTGCGCGCTAACGGCGTGGCATCCACCGCTGAGAAGGCTAACGGCGCCCTGGACGCCGAGAACCTGTCCGCCCTGCAGAAGGGCTCGACCGCGCAGGGTGTGGGCCGTACTCTCGTGACCCTGAGCTGGTTCGGCGCGGCTCTGGCGAGCGCAATCATTGCGTACCCGCTGGCTGTTGACGGCACCGTGCGTGCCCCCGAGGCGGCGATTGTGGTGCTGCTGTGCACCGGCATGTTGGAAAGCTCCCTGGGCCATGTTGAGGCGGTCCGCTCCTGGCCCGCGTTCAGCCGCCTGCTTGCGACGATCGCCCCGAGCGTGCGCGATGTATCCCTGGAGGGTGTTGTCGCCACCTCGACTCTGAAGCGTTCCGTGCCGACCGAGGCTGAGGTGGACACTCACGTTCTGCCGCGTCGTGCTGAGCGTCTGCGTGCCCGCGCGGAGGCTGAGATGGAGGAGCTGCTAGAGGCTGACCGTCAGCGTGCCCAGCGTTTTGCCCGCCCCGAATCTGCGGCTGGTTCTAAGAGCGATACCCCGCGCCCGCCGAAGCCCGGCGAACCCACCCTGGTCAGCTGCGGTACCCCGCAGGAGCTCGGCGTGAAGGTCACTGAGACTGATCCCGCCCTGAGTCTGCAGGACGCTGCCGCCCGCTGGCCCGGTATGGATCACCCGGTCTTCACCGATCTGAACATGAACGCCCGTGCGGGCTCCTGGACTGCGGTGACCGGCCCCTCCGGCTCCGGTAAGTCTACGGTGCTTGCGACCGTTCTGGGCTTCTTGCCGCTGGAGTCCGGCCGTGTGCTGGCTTCCGGTGAGGTCCTGGAGGGCGAGCAGCTGCGCGGCTACGCGGCGTGGTGCCCGCAGGCGGCGCATATCTTCGAGTCGACCCTTGAGGGCAACCTGCTGCTGGCTCGTGACCGTTCGGATCGCCCGAGCGAGGAAGAGCTGGTTGAGGTTCTTCGCCGTGTGGGTCTGGGCGAGTGGTTTGACGCTCTGCCTCAGGGCCTGCGAACCCCGGTGGGTGCTGGCGGTTCGTTCCTGTCGGGTGGTCAGCGTCAGCGTCTGGCGGTGGCTCGTGCCCTGCTGGTGAACTCGCCGGTGCTGCTGCTGGATGAGCCGACCGCGCACCTGGACGCCGAGTCTGCTCGCGCGCTGATGGCTGACCTGGATGCTGCGACCCGCTCCAGCTCCGTGGCTACGGTTCTGGTATCGCACCGTCCTGAGGATATTGCCCGCTGCGATGAGGTGGTTCGCCTCTAGCGGCTGCCCTCTAACAGGCGGCGGGGCGCGCCGATGATGTGCCCCGGAAGGACGCCCTAGAAGAGCACCTCAGAAAAACGCCCCTAGAAAAAATAGTGTGCATGGGAATGCCCCGGTACTTCACGAAAGTACCGGGGCATTTCTGCATTTGGAGTTGTGGCGATTTAGCTACCGTCTGGTGGCTCAATCGGTCGTTGAGAAGCGGGCAGTAGCGCCGCCACGAAAGGCAGTGAACGGCGAGCCTAGAAGAGCTTTTCACCCTCCGGGCTAACCGCCAGCGCCGCGGAAACAGCCGCATAGTTCGGGCCCACAATGCCGATGCTCTGGGTCAGCATCACGCCGGAACCGTCGCGGGCACCGTGTTCGGTCGGCAGAGAACGAGCCACACCGCCGGAGGACGCCGCCTTCGCCGGGCCCACGCCCACCCATGCCAGAGCCAGCTGGCTCTCACCGGTGAGGAAGCGATGCGCACGCACACCGCCGGTTGCGCGGCCCTTCTGTGGGTACTCGGCCAGGGCGGTGACCTTGGCGCTCGCCAGGCCGTCCTTGCCGTTAGTGACGGTCACGACCTCCGCCGCATCGCCGGGCGCGGTCACGCCCAGAGCAATCACGCGGTCGCCGTCGGCAAGCTTGATACCCGCGATACCGCCGCCGGTGCGTCCCTGCGGGCGAACCTTGGCGGCGTCGAAGGTCAGCAGCTTCGCATCGCGGGTGACGAAGGTGAGCACCGCATCGTCGGTGGGGCAGGGGGCGGCGGCTACGATTTCGTCGCCGTCCTTGAGCTTCATGATGTCCCACTCGGTCTGGTTCAGCGGGTAGTCGGGGTTCACGCGCTTGATGACGCCGCCCGCGGTTGCCATCGCCAGCACCGTGTTCAGCGGCACGAGTGCAACCAGCTTCTCACCCTTGGCGAGCTGAACCAGCTCGGCTGCCTTCACCGCCGACACCATGGAGGGGGTGCCGCCGTTCTCGTCCAGCACCGCAATGTCCATGACGGACAGGCGCACCATACGGCCTGCGGAGGTCACGGCACCAATCTCACCGCGCGCGGTGGTCGGCACAATCGAGGCGAACACGTCGTGCTTGAAACGCTTGCCGGGATCCACGAGAGCCTCACGGATGGGCTTGCCGGGGGTTCGTCCCATCATACCGGAGGCGGAGAGCAGCACCCAGCACGGGTCGTCAGCGATTTCGAGGGCGAGACCCAGGCTCTTCTTCGCCTTGGACTGCGCGGTGACCGCCTCGATGGCGACCTGCATGTCGTCCTTGGTTTTGAGCTGGGTGCGGCGATCGGTGCCGTAGCGTTCGGCAACCTCTGCGAGCTCCTCGGAGACCAGTTCGCGCAGCGCCGCATCGGAGCTGAGGATACGCTGCAGTTCCGCGATTTCCTGTTGCAGGGTGTCGCGTTCTGCCTCGAGTTCCAGGCGGGAGTACTTGGTGAGCTGGCGTAGGCGTAGCTCCAGAATGTGGTTCGCCTGCGTGTCGGTCAGGTCGAAGACGACCTTCAGCTTTTCGCGTGCCTGAGCGGTCTCGTCAGATTCGCGAATAATCTGGATGACCTCGTCAATGTCGAGGATGGCCACGAGCAGGCCCTCGACCAGGTGCAGGCGGTCGGTGCGCTTGCCCAGGCGGAACTCGGTGCGGCGGCGGACCACGTTCAGGCGGTGGTCAATGTACACGCGCATCAGGTCGAGCAGGCCGAGGGTCTGAGGCTGACCGTCCACGAGCGCCACGTTGTTAATGCCGAAGGAGTCCTCGAGCGGGGTGTGCTTGTAGAGGGCGGCGAGCACCGCCTCCGGGTTGAAGCCGTTCTTGATTTCGATGACGAGGCGCAGCCCGTTGGTGCGGTCGGTCAGGTCGACCACGTCGGAGATGCCGGTGAGCTTCTTAGAGTTGACGCCGTCCTTAATCTTTTCGATGACCTTTTCGGGGCCGACCATGTACGGCAGTTCGGTGACGACGATGCCCTGCTTGCGGGGGCTGACCTGCTCGATCGAGACCTTCGCGCGGGTCTTGAAGGTGCCTCGGCCGGTTTCGTAGGCGTCACGGATTCCGCTCAGACCCACGATGGTGCCGCCGGTGGGCAGGTCGGGGCCGGGGATGAACTTCATGATGTCTTTGAGGCTCGCCTCGGGGTGGGCGATGAGGTGGCGGGTGCCGGCGATGACCTCGCGCAGGTTGTGCGGCGCCATGTTGGTTGCCATGCCGACCGCAATGCCAGTGGTGCCGTTGACGAGCAGGTTCGGGAACGCGGCGGGCAGCACGGAGGGTTGCATGAACTGGTTGTCGTAGTTCGGTACGAAGTCGACCACGTCTTCTTCGAGGTCCGCGGTGAGCGCCTGCGCGGCGGGTGCCATACGTGCCTCGGTGTATCGGGCGGCTGCCGGGCCGTCGTCGAGGGAGCCGAAGTTACCGTGACCGTCCACGAGGGGCAGGCGTAGCGCGAAAGGCTGAGCGAGGCGCACCATGGCGTCGTAGATGGCGGCGTCGCCGTGCGGGTGGAGCTTACCCATGACCTCGCCGGTCACGCGGGCGCTCTTGACGTGGCCCTTGTCGGGGCGCAGACCCATCTGCTGCATCATGTAGAGGATGCGGCGCTGCACGGGCTTGAGGCCGTCGCGGGCGTCGGGGAGGGCGCGCGAATAAATCACCGAGTAGGAGTACTCCAGGAAGCTGGATTCCATCTCGGCGGATACGTCGATGTCGACGATATTCTCTACCACATCCACCGGGTAGTCGCTGACGGCGGATTTGGATCGGCGAGCCATATATCTCCTCGTGTCGGTGTGTTTTCGCTCCTCCTATTTTAGCGGGTGGGAGCGGATGAATCGGGCTGGCTGGTCACCGCCCTGTGCCGGGTTCTGCAGGCGCTACGGGGAATGTTGCGGGGCGCATCGGGGGAGTGGACACTGTCTCATCTGTTCCGTCATCTGCCGTGTCATATGTGCCTTCACTGCGTGGTCAAGTAGCATAGCCCGGCTGGAACCCTCTAAGGTAGAGGGGAGTAATACCTAACCGCCTTCACGGTGCGCGCCGACCGACGTCGCCTCCTGAAGGCACCGCACGAAAGAGGTACGATGTACGCCACCACCCCCGAACGCGAGCAACTGGTCGCAGACATTAAGCATGCCGGTTTCTACCCCGACCTCGTGCTGGAAGTGGTGGATGACGCGCTGGCGGGCATGAACCCGGACGCGCACTTCGTACAGCACGAAACCCACTTCTCGCGCGATGATTTTCACCGCCACATCACCGTAATGGTGCTCTGCGGCGAGCACGTCATCTTCGCGCACCTGGACGACCAGCACCTCGAAGGGGATGCGCAGGGCACCGTGGCGCACGTGAGCGTGGAGGCGGTGCACCTGAGCGCTCTGAACGCGGTCACCATCAGCTACGGTTTCAGCCAGCCGCAGGGGTACAACGCCGGTAGCACCGCCCCGACTGAGATTTCCTTCCAGATTGCCTGGACCGGCTCCCTGCACATGGAGCTGGCGCCCGCCGGTTGCCAGGATCCGCAGTGCAACGCCGACCACGGCTTCACCGGTGATGCGCGCCGCGAGGACATTGCGGTGCGTGTGTCTGCGACCGCTGACGGCCCGGAGTCGGTTCAGCGTGCGCAGCATTTTGCGCGTGCCCTGCACCGTGCCCGCATGTACGCAACCCGCCGATAAGCACCGGCATCCCGCGCCTGCACCCCGACGGCGCTTGCGATTAGCGCTCGTCACACCCCTGAGAGACCCGAGAGGAACCTATGACGGCCCCGTCCCGCACCGAACAGCCCACTCTGCACGATGTTCTGGGCGCGCCGTTGCCTCCCGCGCCCGCCTACGGCAGCAATAGCATCGCCGATGTGCTGGAGTCCGCCTCCTCCCTGGTGGCTCAGCGAAGCCTGGCGCGCCCCGCGCACGCCCTGGATTCCGACCCGGCGTTCAACTCTGCAGCCGACCCGCTGAACCTTGCCGGTCGCCTCGCGGAGCATGACGTTGACCCGGCGTCGTTCCGTCACACCTGCGTGGTGATGGTGGATGGCCTGGGCGAGCAGCTCATCAACAGCTACGGCGGCTACGCGCCCGCCCTGCGTAAGACCCTAAACCTGGGCCCGCTGGACGCCGCGTTCCCCACTACGACCGCCGCCTCCCTGACTTCGCTGGGTACCGGCACGGCACCCGGCGCGCACGGCATTGCGGGCTACGAGGTGCGCAACCCGGCTGGTAACGGGGGAGCGGGCTCGGTCATGAACCACCTCTCCGGCTGGGATCAGTCGGTGGACCCCCACGCCTGGCAACCCCTGCCGACCGTGCTGGAACGCCACCATACGAACCGCCGAGTGCTCACCATTTCGCTGGGCAAGTACCGCGGCACGGGTCTGACCGAGGCGGCGCTGCGCGGCGGCGACTTCGTGGATGCCGTCGGCTATAACGCCCGCGTCACCTACGCCCTGGAAGCGCTCTCCAGCCGCACCCCGACCACCGTATACCTGTACTGGGGAGAGATTGACGCGGCGGGCCACCGCTACGGCGTGGGCAGCGACGAATGGTTGCAGCAGCTGGAGGAACTGAACTCGGCTCTGAAGCGTCTGGCGGAGCGCGCCCCGGCGTGGGCGGCGCTCTTCGTGACCGCCGATCACGGCATGGTGAATGTACCTGAGCACCAGCGCATCGACTACTCCGGCGTGGAGGAGCTGACCCGCAATATCGCAATGACCGCCGGTGAACCGCGCGCCGTGCACCTGTACCTGGAAGACACCTCGGAGGCGGCACGTACCGCCACCGCTCAGCGTTGGGCGCAGTACTGGGGCGATCGCGCCTGGGTGATTGATTCTCGCGAGCTGATGCGTGCCGGCTACTTCGGCCCGGTCATCACGGATGCGGCACGCGGCCGCATTGGCGACCTGATGGTGTGCGCTCGCGACGACTGGGCGCTGTACGATATGCGCCACTACCAGGAGCGTGCCCTGCACATGGTTGGTCAGCACGGCTCGCTCACCGACGCCGAGCGCCTGGTACCGCTGCGCATGCTCAAGACCTTCTAAAGCCCCAGACTTCTAAAACTTCAGCCTTCTAAAATGCTAGAGGACAAACGAAAACCGCTGGTTATTCAGGTGAATAACCAGCGGTTTTCGTATGTCTAAATACCCTTGCGAGGGCAGTCGCCTACTTGCGGCCGCCGAAGATGATGTCGTCCCATGCCGGAACGCTCACGCGCTGCTTCTTCGAGGAAGACTTAGGCTTCTCCGATGCGGGAGCTTCCGCCGCGGGAGTTTCGGCAGATGCTTCAGCGACCTCAGCAGGCTCTTCGGCGGGTGCGTGCTCGCTGTAGTCTTCCGGTGCCGGATGCGCCGCGGGGGTGTGTGCGGCGGGTACGCCGGTCAGCGGGCCTCGAGCAGATGCCGCCTCGGCGGGTGCCTCAGCAACGGGTGCTGCGGGTGCCGCAGGCTCTGCAACGGGCGCTACGGGAGCCTCAACTGCGGGCTCTTCAGCCTTCGGAGCTTCTGCGGGAGCCTCAGCCTTCGGAGCCTCGGCGGACTCGCGGTGCACGAACACCTCGGGCTCCTCAACCTGGGCGGGGCGCACCGAGCGGGCGCGCTCCAGGAGCTCCTTGAGCTTACGCTCGTCAGCGCTCTCAGAGGAAGTAAGGGGTGCCGGTGCGGGCTCGGGTGCCTTCGGCAGGCGGGCGGGGGGAACCTCCACGGGAGCCTTCTTCGCGGCGGCGGCAACAGCGTCCTCACTATTGCCCATCAGGAAGTACGCCGCCTCATTCGACGCGTACAGGCCCTGGTTTGCGGGGTTGTACACCCAGCGTGCGGGGAAGACGACCTGCGCGGGCAGGTTCTGACGCACCGAATCCTTCAGCGCAATATCAACCTCAACGCGCCACTGGCCGTTCTCCTGCTGGCGGGTGGTCCAGTCCTGGGTTGCCTCTTCAAAACCGTAACGCTCGGAGACTTCCTCAATGCGGGCGCTCAGGGTCACCGGGATCTGCGCGGTACCCGAAGCGGAGCTGCGGCGGCCAATCTTCACGCTCTGAGCGGCACGAATAATGTGGGCACGTTCAGCAACGATCGGCCACTCGTAGCGGCGCACGCGCTCCGGCTCCCAACCGGACTCTTCAGCGATTTCCTCAACGGAGGCACCCTGACGGAAACGGGTCTGAATATCGCGCGGGCCGTAGGTGCCCTTAGCGCCCAGACCGCGGGCGGGCTGAATACGGCGAGCCTTGGTGATGCTCGTGCGCAGGTTCGCGTCAATCGGCAGCAAGAAGCGGGTGCCGTCAGCAGACTCAAGCACCAGATTTTCGCCGTCATCGTGAACGCCAATCAGACGCAGTTCAAGCATGAGAACCTCCATAGGTGAACCGGACGCGTTCGTGAATGTGTTGCACGGAACGCAAACTACCTTCCAGGGTACCGTGAAAGCGCGGTAAATCAGTAGCGGAGGCGGGATTTTCCCCAAAAAAAGATGTACTTTTCGGACCGAAAAAGCTAGAATGTGACGCCAAAACAGTCCAAAGCCTACCCAGGATTAGACAAATAGGGTGCCAATGGTGAACAATACCTGGCATGCCGTCGGGGTTAAAACCCCACCGGCGGCACCTAGAGCACTCATTAAACCAGCGTGGCCTAGTTCAACACACAGCCACAGAACCAACGGAGCGTGAAAGTTTGGCAACTGATTACGATGCACCTCGCAAGCAGGACGAAGAGCAGAACGAAGAGTCCTACGAGGAGCTGAACGCCCGCCGTTCCGAGATGCAGTCCGGTGCGGTGGACGAAGACGAAAACAGCGCAGCAGAAAGCTTCGAGCTGCCCGGTGCTGACCTCTCCAACGAGGAGCTGAACGTTGTTGTTCTGCCCGCTCAGGACGACGAGTTCACCTGCGCATCCTGCTTCCTGGTACGCCACCGCTCGCAGATTGCACGCGAAGAGGGCGGCCTGTCCTACTGCATCGAGTGCGAGGGCTAAAACTTTAGGGAAGGGCTACCACCCACCCGACCTACAC
>NZ_JABZXW010000053.1 GCF_015265375.1 Rothia sp. (in: high G+C Gram-positive bacteria) | reverse complement strand
CGCCCGGGGCGGGGGGGATTTCGCCGGGGGCGGGGCGGTAGCTGGAAGGCGCTGCCATGGGTACTTTCTCCTCGCTCTGCTGAGCTTTACGGTGCTGCGCATACGACAAACCGCGCATCCTACACCGGGCTCCCCCAATGCGCGGGGGTCGGTGCGTGAATGCGCGGTTTAAGTCTACGCGGTATAGGCGGCGTGTGCCCTAGCCTGCGTCACGTGCGGCTGAGGGCGAAACATTGTACTCGTGCTTTCGTGCCTGACCGGACAGCTGAGCAATCTCATCCATGATCACGTCGGTGGTGACGCGGCGCTGCTTGCCGGTCATCTTCTCGCCGGTCTTCTCAAAGTAGAGCGGCTTGCCCACGCGAATCGTGAAGCGGCGCGGGTAAATCATGTTCGAGCCGGGCTTCTGCAGGCGGTCGGTGCCAATCAGACCGACCGGCACGACGGGCGCGCCGGTCATGTGCGCCAGCCACGCCACACCAATCTTGCCGCGGTACAGGTAGCCGTCGCGGGAGCGGGTGCCCTCGGGGTAAATGCCGAAGACCTTGCCCTCCTGCAGCTTTTCCAGGGCGATGTCGAGCGCCTTGAGCGACTCGGAACGGTCGGAGCGGTTCACGGGAATAATGTCCACAGCTTCGAAGAATGCCTTCATCATCTTGCCGCGCGTGCCGGGAGTGTTCACGTACTCCGCCTTGGCGAGGAACGCCACGCGGCGCGGCATCATGGCGGAAATAATGATGGAGTCCAGGAAAGACAGGTGGTTGGAGGCGACAATCACCGGGCCGGTGGCGGGGAAGTTTTCGAGTCCGGTCACGCGGGCGCGGAAGACGGTGCGCAGGATTCCGGTGATTGCTTTCTGGGTGGATTTGTAGAGAAGCACGTGAACTCTCCTGAGGTGCCGATAGATTGCGGGCTGTGGCGGCGACCCGCCGTGGATGCGGGGTGAGTGACCCCTTCTGAATATACGCCGCCAAAGAGCACAAAATCTGTACTGCAATAATCTGTACCGCAAAAATTTGTACTGTGTTTAGTAGCGTCGGGTTTTATTATTCCACACACGAGTGTAGGTAGGTGGAAGGTGCCGCGCTCCCCTTCCACATGCTGGGATGCGCCTCCCGCCAACAAATCCAGCGAGAGCCCCGGCAAGAGCCCGAGTAGAAGCCCTGATTGAGGGGGTCTGCACGACTTTAGCCCCACCGCCTCCTTTCCCGTTGCAGGCGGGTAAGTAGTCACGGAAGCTAAGGGTTCAACCTCAACGTAATATTTCAGGTTTTCCGCCTTGTGATTGCAGATTTTTCAGTCAAATAGCCGTGTCACATTATGACGGTACGTCAGCAAAGTTTTATAAATACGCATTTAATATGCAAAAATGAAACAAGGGTGGGCTGTCGCACCTCCCTCAAGGACGATTCACCCTGAACATAGTGAGCCGCCCCTCCAGCGGATGTGCGTCGGAACCACTCCACCTAAAAATTCCACGCACACTGGAGACATACACTATGGCTACAAAACCCGTCTCGCGTGCGGAGGCAGCAAAGATTGCCCGCCGCTCAGACACGGTCGGTGCCTATGCCGGAAAAGGCTGGGTACAGGCTGTTGCGTTTGTGATGCTCCTGGGCTTCACCATCATGGCAGTCCTTGCAATGCGCACCTACGCACTCTCCATGCCGCTACCCGACAAAATTGTCGGCAATGACGGCAAAACCATCGCAACCCAAGAACAGATCCTGCACGGTCAGGAACTCTTCCAGGGACGCGGTCTGCAGCAGTACGGCTCCGTCCTGGGCCACGGTGCCTACCTCGGCCCCGACTACACTGCAGAATACCTGCGCCTGACCACCGATGCTGCCGTCAAGGAGTACCGTGAGCAGGGCAAGCAGGACCCCCGCGAGCTCGTGAAGAACGAGTGGCGCAAGGAGAACAAGTACGACGAGCAGACTAAGACCATCACCTGGTCCGCTGGTGAGACCAAGGGCTACCAGCTCATGCTCAAGCACTACCGCGAAACCCTGATGAAGGGTGACACCTCGCAGGGCCTGTTCCCCGACGCCATTAAGAACGACGAAGAACTGCACGACCTCGTCGCATTCTTCGGCTGGACCGCATGGGCATCGGCGGCAGACCGCCCCGACCAGCCCTACTCCTACACCAACAACTGGCCCTCCGAACCCAACGTGGACAACAAGCCCACCGCGGATCTGATGGTCTGGTCGGCACTCTCCCTGATTGCCCTCATCGGTGGTACCGGTCTGATGTTCGCCATCTACGGCCGCTGGTCCCGCGCTATCGGCTGGCATGCGGAAGAGGCACCTGTCCTCGACTTCCGCCAGCCCGACGAAGTTCGCCTGACCCCCTCGCAGAAGGCAGCCTGCCTGCTCTTCGCAACCATCCTGGTGCTGTTCCTGCTGCAGGCTCTGGTGGGTGCACTCACCGAGCACTACCGTGAAGAACTCACCGGATTCTTCGGTATCGACATGGGCCAGTTGCTGCCCTACACGGTATCTCGAACCTGGCACCTTCAGCTCTCCCTCTTCTGGACCGCAGGCGCGTTCCTGGCGGGCGGTATCTTCATCGCCCCGCTGATTACCCGCCGCGAACCCAAGAAGCAGGGCCTGCTCACCTACGTTCTCATCGGCGCTGTGGTCTTCGTTGTCCTCGGCTCGTTGCTGAACGAATGGTTCTCTCAGAAGGGCCTCATCCCCAAGGAACTCACCGGCTTCTTCTCGCAGCAGTGGGAGTTCCTGGACCTGCCGCGATTCTTCCAGATCCTGCTCACCGCGGGTATGTTCATCTGGATTGTCATCGTCTGGCGTACCCTCTCCTCCCGCCTGAAGGGCTCGAAGAAGACCTCCCTGCCGTGGCTGTTCCTCTTCTCCGGCCTCGCCATCCCCATGTTCTACGCGGTCGGCCTGCTCGCAGGTCAGCGTACTCACGTGACCGTCGCCGAGTTCTGGCGCTTCTGGGTGGTGCACCTCTGGGTGGAGGACTTCCTCGAACTGTTCACCACCGTGATGGTGGCGTACATCTTCGTGCTGCTCGGCGTGGTCCGCGAGCGCATCGCAATCTCCATCATCATGATGGACGCCGTGCTCTACTCCGTCGGTGGTGTGATCGGTACTCTGCACCACACCTACTTCGTCGGTACCCCCTCCGAGCAGATGGCATTCGGTGCGTTCTTCTCCGCAGCTGAGGTTATCCCGCTGACCTTCCTGACCGTTGAGGCGTGGGGCTTCATGCAGCTGGGTGCTCGCCAGTACTCCAACCGCACCAAGCCTTTCCCGCACCGTTGGGCTGTTATGTTCCTGATTGCTGTGGGCTTCTGGAACTTCCTCGGCGCAGGCGTGTTCGGCTTCCTGATTAACCTGCCGATCGTGTCCTACTTCGAGATTGGTACCGCGCTGACCGCAAACCACGCACACGCATCCATGATGGGTGTGTACGGTATGCTCGCGATCGCGTTCGCGGTGTTCGGTCTGCGCTACCTGCTCCCCGAGGACAAGTGGCCTGAGAAGGGTCTGAAGTTCTCCTTCTGGACCCTGAACATTGGTCTGCTGTGGATGTCCTTCATCTCGCTGCTGCCGCTGGGTATCGCTCAGCTGTACAAGTCCGTTGGTGAGGGCTACTACGAGGCTCGTTCCTTCGCGTTCATTCACGACGGCGCTTCCGCCGTGATGGGTTGGATGCGCATGCCCGGTGACGTGATTTTCCTGGTCGGCATTATCCCGCTGATTAAGCTGGCTCTGCTGGCTCTCAAGGAGATCTTCTCCAAGAACGCTAAGGAAACCGTCCTGGAGCTGCCCGAACCGCCGCTGTACGAGGTGGTTGAGGACGCTCGCATCGCAGAGTTCGCCGGCGCTAAGGCTGCCGAGGAGCTGCCCGAGCAGACCAGCCCCTACCGTAGCGATCGTCGAGGCTAACCATGCCTGAGCAGATTGCTGGAGTTTCTTTCCTCGTGTGGCTGGCCTGCGTGTACGCGCTAGGCCTGGTCGCCGTGGGTTGGGGCTTCGATATTCTCGCCAAGCGCACCAGCCAGCGCATGGTGGCGGCGCGAACCTTCGGGTTCACCTACCACGAAGAGAGCGACGCGTGGCTCTGCCCCGAAGACCAGTGGCTGTGGGCGACCGCATTCGACTCGGATAACCGAGTGATGCGTTACCGCGCCAAGCCCAGCGTGTGCAACACCTGCCCGATTAAGGACAGCTGCACCGTCTCGGCGAACGGCCGCGAGCTCACCCGTGAAGTGGACGAATGGCCCTACTCCGAGTCGGGTCGTTTCCACCGCGGGCTGGCGGTTGCTGTCTCGTTGCTGGGCGTGGTCATGCTGATTGGTGCCGCCATCGTCTGGCACTCCCCGCTGGAGCTTCTGGTGGAGGGTGCCGCCGCGGTGGTCTGTCTGTCGCTGACCTACCCGCTGGCTGTGAAGCTCATGCGTTCCCCCGCGAACTTCGAGAACGATCCGAAGCATATTCACGCATCCACCGCTGACGAATCGGTGAACGTGAAGATGGACCGTTTCGCGGCGAAGTGGGGTGGCGTGTCGAATGAGCGTAAGCGCCGTACCGAGCAGACCCGCAAGCAGATGATTGCGGATGCAACCCTGCCGGTTCGTACCTCTGTCCTCGACCCGGACCGCCCCGCATGGAGCGGTACCGGCACCTCGGTTAAGCGACTGCACAAGACCACGAATGAGGTCCTGCAGGAGCAGAACCTGGCTGAGGTTGAGGCTGCCGAAAAGCTGGCAGAGCAGATGGCGAAGAAGTAGCGCTGCACAAGTTTTTCCGTTCCGGCGGCTGACCGGTTGATTGGTCCCGTCTGTTAGCTTCGGCGGCGACCCCGTGTGGATTTCTCTTTTATTCCTCTTTTGAGTTTTCCATGCGGGGTGCCGCTAAAGCACCGACCGCCGCGATGTGCGCCGGGACGGAAAATTCCCCTCCCCAAACTCCCTAAAACTTAGCCCGGTACCGGGCACCCCTACTACCTGCACCGTACGAGGCGCGGGCAGGTGGGCACACATACCGTCCTCCCCCAATATTTGTGAAGGAAAACCATGGATCCCGTCACTTTGGCAACTATCCTCATCCCAGTTGCCGTCATTGTTCTTTTTATTCTGATTCGTATGTTCCGCGTCATCCCCGAATACGAGCGTGGCATCTCTTTCCGCTTCGGTCACCTGCGTTCGGAGCTGAAGCCCGGCCTGAACGTCGTCTTCCCCCTCGTCGACTCCCTGCAGCGCGTTGATATGCGTGTTATCACCCTGACCATTCCCCCGCAGGAAGTCATCACCAAGGACAACGTTCCCGCCCGCGTGAACGCCGTGGTCCTCTTCCGCGTGACCAACGCCAAGAACGCCGTGCTTGAGGTTGAGAACTACCCGATTGCCACCAGCCAGATTGCGCAGACCACCCTGCGTTCCCTGCTCGGCCGCGTTGACCTGGACACCCTGCTCGCACACCGCGAGGACCTGAACGAGGACCTGCGCTCCATCATCGGTTCGCGCACCGAGCCGTGGGGTATTCAGGTGGAGCTCGTCGAAATCAAGGACGTTGAGATTCCCGAGGCTATGCAGCGCGCCATGGCTCGCGAGGCTGAGGCTGAGCGTGAGCGCCGCGCAAAGATCATTTCGGCACGCGGTGAGCTGGAGGCCTCCAGCGAGCTGAAGGAAGCATCCGACATTCTGAGCCAGTCCCCCGCCTCCCTGCAGCTGCGTTACCTGCAGACCCTGCTGGAGCTGGGTGCCGACCAGAACTCGACCGTGGTCTTCCCGCTGCCCATGGACGTGATTGGTCCGCTCGTGGGTGCACTCAAGGGCGAGAGCAAGTAGGCTACTCCCTCTGAGCTAAACCCCTGAACTAAATACCGAATAGCGTGCAAGGCCCCGAGCAGACACCTGCTCGGGGCCTTCGCCTTAACAGGGGTTACCCGGCGGGGTGCTTCTCCGGTACCCTGCTGACTTATGCCGTAGCATGGAACCAGCGGCATTACTGCTACAAACAGACCCACCCACCGTGAGGGAAGGCGCATGCTACACCACCTCCGCGAGATGCTACACCGCATCCCAGCACCTCGACGCTACGGGCGCGTCATGGCTCTACTCCTCGCCTCCCTGGGCGGCGCGGTGGACGTCTTCTCGCATATCCACTATGAAGCGCTCGTTGCCACGCAGACCGGTAACTTTATTCTGCTCATCGCCGACCTGCACCGTGACGCACCGCATGTGGTGCACCTGCGCTGGCTCTCCGTCATTCTCTTCAGCTTCGGGTACCTGGCAGGGCATTTTATTCACGACCTACTCGGTCAACGTGCCCGGATGAGGCACTGGCGCATCGGCACGCTCCTGCCGTTCCTTCTGGTCTGCTTCGCGGTACCCTTCATGGATAGAACTCTGAGCAATAGCTTTCAGGTGGGTGCGCTGGCGTTCACCGTCGGGCTGATGATTCACGCTCTCGCGGATACACGCATTGGTGAAAACCCCTTTTCGCTCTTCATGACCAGCGGCAACTGGCGCAAAATGCTCAGTGCCTGGTACGCCGCCGGTTCGCTGTACCTCACGCGGAAAACCCCCGAGGGAGTCACCAAAAATGAGGCGAAGGCGCAGCGCCGTAAGGCTCTGCTCAAAGCCATCGATTACTCTCTCGTAGTCATCTCTTTCATAGCTGGCGTGATTCTCATGGCGCTTGTAACCCGCTGGTTTGGCGTATTTTCCATCTGGTTGGCGGCGCTGATTGCCGGTACGGCGTTCTGCTTCGGCTACCAGGCTGAAAAGAAAGAGCTCCGCGAGGACCAGGGCGCATAAGATTTACCCGATCTGCGGGTATAGATGGCAGCAGCACAGAAAACAGAACAGCAAAATATCCCGTGCAGATGAGAGTATCTGCACGGGATATTTCTATGCCGAATATTCTTCGCGAAAACTAGAAGGAAGGCGTTTGGCCCGCCGCGGGGGTTGGATGAGGTGGTTGCGACGGGCCAAACTGGTCGGTTACACGCCGTAGAGGTGCGGGCGCGGCAGGTACATCAGCCAGTTGGGTGAGGGCCGGAATCCTACCGCAAACGGTTTTCACCGACGCCTTAAGCATAACCGGCACAACACCCGAACCGGCGGCAGGTTGAGTGAAGCATCAATCACCCATCTCACGCCATGCCGGGGCGGTTTTCGGCACCCAAAATCGGCACCTAAAGCACCGGCGAACCGAACCCCGCGCGAGCCTCTAACGCAGCGCCAGTCAGCTAGCACAACGCGAACTAGCGCAGCGCCCGGTGCGCCTGGTCAAAGAACTCACGCTCATACACGCACGCCGACAGGTACGCCTGCGCCGCACGCACACGCTGAGCCGGTGAAGCCGCCTCAAAAGCACGCTCCACCTCCGCGAGGCTACGCTCCACCTCCGCGGCGAACTCCTCGCCACCGTACAGGCTCAACCACTCCGCGTACGGGTGGTCCGCGTGGTTCTGCGAGGAGAGCACGGCACCGACCTCTTCGTAGAGCCAGTAGCAGGGCAAGATAGCGGCGGCGCCGACCACGTAGTCATCACCGGCAGCGGAGGCGCGCAGGAAATTCGTGTACCCCATGGTAATCGGCGAGGGTCCACCCAGGCGTGCACGGTTCGCCAACCAACCCTCGTGCAGCTGCGATTCGGCGGCAATCGCCTCGTGCGCGCCAGCCGCCCAGTGCACCTGCGCCTCAGCGGTATCGGCACGCGCCGAGAGAGTCGCGAGCGCACGCGAATAGTCACGCAGGTAGAGGGCGTCCTGGTCCAGGTAGAAGGAGAACAGGTCCTCGTCGAGGGTTCCGTCACCGAGGGCACGCACGAAGGGCAGGTCCAGGATCTGGTGCCAGGTTTCGCCACCCGCAGCCCAAAGAGCGGCAGTCCAGGGACCGGCGGGCTTTACGACGGCTTCACCGGCGGGCACGGGGCTGACCGGCAGCAGGCGCTCCGGACTGGTGCCGTCCAGGGCATTACCCTCAGAGTCGGTGGTGGCGAGCAGGTGATGCCACGGGTACGCGGAGGCGGCAGCCTCCAGACGGCGGGCACGTGCGGCGTGGTCCACCGGGCCGTGGCCCTCACCGGAGCCGACCTGCAGACCGGCACCCGCGGCAATGGATTCGTGGAGCCAGCGGGTGCTCCACTGCAGTGCGCGGTGGGTATCTTCGCTGGTCAGAGTGTTCTTCTGGTCTGCGGCAGGTTCTGCGGCTTCAGTGTGCTGCAGCAGTTCCACGCCCAGGCGGGTTGCCAGCGAGGAGGACAGGGAGCATCCGGTGCCGTGCGTATTGCGGCTGTCCAGGCGCGGGGTGCGCACGTGCGCGCAGGTGCCGTCCGGGAAGACCGCGGTATTGCCGGCGTCCTGACCGCACAGGTGACCGCCCTTCACAATGACGGTGGTTCCGGTCGCCGCCGCGAGGTTCGCCGCCTGCTCGTGCGCCTCATCGAAAGTCTGGGCGGGCTCCTTCTCGCAGAGCACGGCAAGCTCCGGAATGTTCGGGGTAATCACGTCCACGAGCGGCACAAGGTCGCGCAGCGCCTGCTCCGCCTCAGCCTGCAACAGGCGGTCACCGCTGGAAGCAATCATGACCGGGTCGAGCACGACCACGGGCACGGGGTGCTCGCTCAGCCAGGTGCGGACGGTACGGATCGTGTCTGCGTCGCCGAGCATGCCGATTTTCACGGCGTCTACCGTGACGTCATCAAAAACGGCGGCAAGCTGCGCGGTCAAAAATTCCAGGGGCGGGGTGAATACTTCACGAACCCCGCACGTGTTTTGGGCGACCAGTGAGGTGGTCACGCACATGCCGTAACCGCCGGATGCGGTAATGGACTTGAGGTCCGCCTGAATGCCCGCACCGCCGGAGGGGTCGGTTCCCGCAATCGAGAGGACCCGCGGCACACGAGCTGTCTGAGATGCCCGGGGGTTTCCGGGGGCGCTCGCGCCGGGTGCAGGGTTAGAGGGGGTGGTGGATGCGCACGTGGGCGCGCTAGGCTGCTCTGCCTTCATCGATAATCCCTTCGCTAGTTCGAACTAGAGCAGGTTCAATGGGTGATTCTCTCAGCCTTGAGTGTTTGTACGCTGTTTCGCGCGCCCGCTGTTCCGTGCCCCCGCTGTTTTGGTTGCCCGTCTTTGGGCGGGTCAGCGGGTCGCGGGCGTCTCAAGGCACCCCATATCGCTCTGCCAGGTTATCACAACGATTCTCAGTAGCTGAAAGTTTTGCGGGTGACAAGTGAATCTCTCCGAAATTTTCGTTTGTCGGCGCCCTTCACAACGGTGCTCTTCACAACGCGTCCCATCCACACATCGCCGCAGCGCCAATCACTCCCCCAGCCACCACCTCAACCCACCCGTTAAACGAGTAGTGCCCGGCACCGCTTCACGCGATACCGGGCACTATCAGCCGGGCTTATCCTCCGGGCTTAGGTCAGGGCGAAAATCTCTGCCGGTGAACCCTCCGCAATGATCCTACCCTCGTGCAGCAGGACCGCACGGTCAGCCAGCGAGGCGATACGCGCATCGTGCGAAATGATCAGCACCGCACGGTTCGCCAGCACGGCGCTCAGGGACTCGGTTGCGTCCGCGAGCTCCAGCTGGGTGGTGGACTCGTCCAGAATCACGGCGTGCGGGTCAGCAAGCACAATACGTGCCAGGGCCAGCTGCTGAATCTGGTCGCGAGTCAGAGGCGAATCCGCGCCGCTCACGACAGTATCCATACCCTGCGGCAGGTCGCGCCACCAGCGGGCACCGATAGCGTCCAGCGCCTCGCCCATCTGCTCGACGGTTGCATCCGGCACGACCACCGTAAAGTTATCGGCGAGAGTGCCGAAGAAGACGTGCGCTTCCTGGGTGCAGACCAGCAGGCGCGGGCGGCCATCGGCGGCGGCATCGGTCGGGAAGTCGCCGTGACCGACCGGGCGACCCATCACGTTAATGGTGCCGTCCAGGGCGGTCAGCGAACCACCAATCAGACGAGCCAGAGTGGTCTTGCCCGAACCGGAACGGCCCACCAGGGCGAGCGCCTCACCGCGGCGAATCTTCAGGTTGATGTCTTCCAGAACGAGGGCATCGGGCGAGTAGCCGTAAGAGACGTGGGAGCAGTCAATGGCGTACTCCGGGTTCTTCACGGCTTCATCAGAAACGGCAGCGAACGCTTCGGCGCGGTGCTGTGCACGCTCCTCACGCTGCTTCTTCGCCAAGGAGACCACGCCGAACACGCGGCCCATGTTCACAAGCATGATGCGCAGGTTACTGACGTGATTGTTCAGCATATCAGCGAGGGTTCGCAGGCTAAAAACCATGACCGAGGCGGTCGCCACGGCGCCCCAGCTTGCCCAGCCGAGAGCCACGCAGGCGGCGCCCCAGAGCATACACAGAACCGTGGGGATCCAGGCGTTGATGGCGTCCACGGTGAAGTACAGCTGGCGGATGCGCACCATGCCCAGCTGCGCGGCGAACTGGCGCTTGTTCTCACCGGCGAAGGCGTCTTCGCGGGCGGTGTGAACACCCAGCTCACGAATCGTGGAGGTGCCGCGAATGTTCTCGGTCAGCACACTGTTGAGGTCGCTCACGCGCTCCTGGGTGGTCTGGTTGCGTGCCGCCATGAGCGGTAGCATCTTCGACATGATGAGGGCAAGACCAGCAATCATGGGCAGCATAATCAGACCCATTGCGGGGCTCACAAACGCCAGAGAGATCGTGGAAACCAGGAAGTACAGGACCACGTAGATTGCACCGAGAAGGTCTGTGCTGACAGCGTTTGCGGCCGAGGACAGGTCGTCGGTCACGCGGGTGAGCAGGTCGCCGCTGCCGGCTTCTTCCACGGTGCGTGCATCCAGGTCGAGGGTGCCGTCGAGGGTGTCCTGGTTGGCGTCACGGGTGACGAGCGCACCCAATCGGGCCGCACTGTACGAGGAGACCATGAGGGTTATCGCCTGCACGATGAACGCCGCCAGGATAATCAGAATCGGCTGCCACGGGTAGCTGGAGAACTTGCCCGTCACCACGTCGTCCACGGTGGCACCAATCTGCAGAGGCACCACCGCACCCATGAGGGTGCTGACCATGTAGATGACGAAGGTGTAGAGGGCTCGCCCCTTATGCGCTGCGAGGTAGTTCCACATGCGGCGTGCCACGTAGGCGGGGGTTTCGATGGGGAGCTGCTTTGCCATGCTAGTTCACCTCCTGATTCTGAGTGGTTTCGGTCTGAGCAGTTTCAGACTGAGCGGTTTCCGGGTAGCCGTCACGTTCCATGCGGCGGGTCGTCTCCGCGGTCGTGGAGATAACGTAGACCTGCTCCAAATCCTGTAGCAGGCCGGGGTAGCCGACGGGCAGGCGGTCGCTACCGACCTGGGTTTCCATCGCATCGTAGATGTAGCGCTGGCTGGGTTCGTCCACGGAGTTCAGCGGCTCGGTCAGGATGAGCACCTGCGCATCCTGTGCGAGTGCGCGGGCGAGTGCCAGACGCTGACGCTGACCACCGGAGAGGTTCGCGCCTTCGCTGGTGATGCGGGCGGCGAAGTAGTCTTCGGGGTTGCGTCCGCCCAGTCGGTAGGCGATTTCGCGGGAGTCGGTAATCTTCAGCAGCTCCTGGTCCTTTGCCTGTGCCAGCTCCTCGTCGGGGTTCGGCACGGTGCCCAGGCGCAGGTGCTCCTGCAGGGTTCCCGCGAAAATCATGGGGTTGGGTTCGCTCAGCAGCACGCGGCGGCCGGTTGCGTCCTTGAGGTCCTCTCCCCCGCGTCGCAGGGTGCGGGCGAGCGCCTCGGCATAGTCTTGTGCGGTGAGGTTGTAGTCGCGCGGGTTGACGTACACGATGCGCGGGTTGCTAGCACCGGTGGGGGCGACGGGTACGGGCACCTCGAAGGTGCTCGCCTCGACTGCCTGTTCGGCGTGTGCCAGCTGCGCCATTTCTTTATCGGTGCGCGGGCTCTTCAGCACGCCCTGACGCACGCCCGCGTGACCTTCGAGGCGGGCGACCTTAGCGAGCGCAATTTTGGCGTAGCGCCATTCCGTCAGGAAGTTCTGGGTAATCCAGATGGGGCCGCCCATCATCGCGATAATGGAGGCGACGGTCACCAGGGACGCGGCGGGGGTGTCGGAGACCCAGCGGCCGTTTTCGACGTGGCCGGTGAGAGCGAAGCCAATGCCGAGCAGGGTCACGGCACCGCCGAGCAGCGCGCGGATGAGGTACATCCAGCGGTGCGTCTTTTCATAGCGCATGTAGCTGTCGAAGACTTCGTCGGTGCCGCGATGGTAGCGTTCACGCATCTGCTCTTCGGCGCCGAGGCCGGCGATGGTGCGCAGGCCGGTGGCGATGTCGGAGGCGCGTGAGGAGGCTTCGCCGTCCTTCTCACGGTATTCGCCGATTTTGGATTCGAGGAAGGACGAGTACCAGGCAATCACGCCGACCACGATGAGCGTACCGATGAGGGTGACGACCGCGGTGACGGGGTTGATGAGCCAGAGCTGCACGGCGCCGAGGGTCGCAATAATCATGGCGTTAACGAATAGCGGCAGTGAGAAGTAGACGGCCGTGATGCGGCGTACGTCTTTGTTCATGACGGTGACTGCTTCACCCGCATCAACGGTTGTGCGGGTGCGCCCCATGAGCCGGTTGATGTAGATGCGCCAGTCGCGGCTAAGTTCTGCGCTGAGGGTCATGGAGGTACCCCAGCCGAAGAACTCGTTAATCACGATGAAGGTGATGGATGCGACGACCACCCAGAACATGGGCCAGGCGTCGGGGGCTTTGCCGGCGATGTGTTGGTTGATGAATTGACCCACCATGACGGGGATCAGGATTGCGCCGATACCCCCGGCGGTTTCTCCGAGGACGGGGATTGCCCAGCGGTGCCAGGGGTATTTATGTCCTGGCGGGGTGACTCGCAGGGCGAGGCGCTTTTTGAGGGCTTCCTCTTCTGCCTTGCGCTGTTCGCTAGCGGTTACTTCCTGTGCAGATTTTTTCTGCGCGGCTTTTTCCTGCGTGGTTTTGTTGTGCAGGGCTTCTTCGTGCGCGGCTTCATCACGCGCAGCGTCTTCTTGTGCCTTGTCAGCGTTGTATTCAGTCATTCAACGTCTCTCCTTTCTCTTACCCTATTCCTTTATCAATGTGGCACGCAACACTATTTGCGTCATAGATGGGCGTGTCGTCATTTATGCAACGTATTTTGGGGCGTGCATCAGCCGCTCAATATGCACCGACATCAATCGGCGGATTCTGCATCTACGCGGTAATCTATGCGGCATGGAGGCCTACGTTTTCGACCTTCTGGGCACCAGGTTTTTGCATCACTGCACCTAAAGCTCTTTATTCCACACTACACGAATTTTGGGAATTCCCGCATTAGCGCGGCGCCGCGCCCCGTGAACACCCCGTAATCACCCCGCGAGCACCCGTGAATACCTCACGAAGGCCCTGCGAGTACCCGTTTGTTCCCTCGTAACGATAACGCCCCCGCGCCCGCGCTATTCCCGATAGACTGGAATCCTCATGAGTATTTTGAATTTTCTTTCTCCCTCGCTGGGCGAGAACCCCGGCGACTACAATCGACGCGATTTTAAGGGCAACCCCCTCACCGCCGAAGAAATCTATGAGGCGTTCACCGAGTGGATTTCGACCCGCGGTATGACGCTGTACCCCGCCCAGGACGAGGCCGTCCTGAGCATCGCCGCCGGCCATAACGTGGTGTTGGCTACCCCGACCGGTTCGGGTAAGTCCACCGTGGCGGTTGCCGCGCATTTTACGGGCCTGGCGACCGGTCAGCGCTCCTACTACACCGCCCCCATTAAGGCGCTGGTGTCTGAGAAGTTCTTTGACCTGATCAATATTTTTGGTGCCGAGAACGTAGGCATGATTACCGGTGACTCCGCCATCAACACGGAGGCGCCGATTATCTGCTGCACCGCGGAGATTCTCGCGAACATTGCCCTGCGCGAGGGTAAGGATGCGGACCTCTGCCAGGTCATTATGGACGAGTTCCACTTCTACTCTGACCCGCAGCGCGGCTGGGCGTGGCAGCTTCCCCTGCTGGAGCTTCCGCAGGCGCAGTTCCTGTTGATGAGTGCGACCCTGGGCGATACGACCCGCTTCCAGGAGGAGATGACGGCGCTGACCGGCCGTGAGAGCGACCTGGTGGCTCATTCTGAGCGCCCCATCCCCCTGCATTTCTACTACTCCACCACTCCGGTTCAGGAGACCGTGCAGGAGCTCGTGCAGACCAAGCAGACTCCGGTCTACATTGTGCACTTCTCGCAGAAGGCGGCGCTGGAGCAGGCGAATGCGCTGCTGTCGGTGGCTATCGCCTCGAAGGAAGATAAGGAACGTATCGCCGAGCTCATCGCGAAGTTCCGCTTCGGACCGGGCTTCGGTAAGGCGCTGAATAAGCTGGTGCGCGCCGGTATCGGCATTCACCACGCGGGCATGCTGCCCAAGTACCGCCGCCTGGTCGAGCAGCTGGCTCAGGAGGGTCTGCTCAAGGTCATCTGCGGTACCGACACCCTGGGTGTGGGTATTAACGTGCCGATTCGTACCGTGCTGATTACGGCGCTGTCCAAGTTTGATGGTGCCCGTAGCCGCCGTCTGCGTGCCCGCGAGTTCCACCAGATTGCTGGACGCGCAGGCCGCGCCGGTTTTGATACCGCCGGCACCGTGGTGGTTCAGGCTCCCGAGCACGATATTGAGAACGCGCGCCTGCTGGCGAAGGCGCAGGCGAAGTTCGGTGACGACACCAAGCGCATTAACCAGTCGCTGTCCTCCAAGCGTAAGAAGGCGCCGGAGGGCTTCGTGGGCTGGTCGGAGAAGACCTTCGAGCAGCTGGTTGAAGCCGCCCCGGAGCCGCTGACTTCTTCCTTCGACATCACCCATTCGATGCTGCTGAACCTGATGCACCGCCCGGAGAACCCGGTCATCGCCGCATACCGCATCATTCAGAACAACCACGAGAGCCCGGCACGCCGACGCGAGCTGCTGCGCAAGGCAATCGGCATCTACAAGGAGCTACTGACCGGTGGCGTGATTGAGCGAACCAACACCCCGGACGAGCACGGCTCCTACCTGCGCCTGACCGAGGACCTGCAGGATAACTTTGCCCTGAACCAGCCGCTGTCCGCCTTCGCGGTCGCCGCGCTGGAGCTTCTTGACCCCGAATCCCCCAGCTACGCCCTGGATGCGCTCTCCCTCATCGAGGCGACCCTGGATTCGCCGAATCAGGTGCTGTACGCGCAGGAGCGCAAGGCGAAGAACGAGCTCTCGGCGCAGCTGAAGGCGGACGGTGTGGACTACACCGAACGCATGAACGAGCTGGACAAGGTCACCTACCCGCAGCCCCTGGCGGAGCTCATCGATCAGGCGTACACGACCTACAAGCAGTCCGCGCCGTGGGTGGCTCGTTTTGAGCCGCGCCCCAAGTCGATTGTGCGTGACATGTACGAACGCGCGATGGGCTTCAACGACTTCGTGCAGTACTACTCGCTGGAACGCGCCGAGGGCGTGCTTCTGCGCTACCTCTCTGACGCGTACAAGGCGCTGCGCCACACCATCCCCGATTCTGCCGTGACTGACGAGCTCGACGACATCATCGAGTGGCTCGGCGAGCTGGTGCGCCAGACCGACTCCTCCCTGGTGGACGAGTGGGAGAAGCTGGCTGCCGGTGAAGACACCGCAACCATTGCGGCCGAGCACGCCTCCATCGAGGAGGAAGAGCCTCCCGCCGTGACGAAGAACCTGCGCGCCTTCCGCGTGATGGTGCGCAACGCCCTCTTCCGCCGCGTGGAGCTTTTCGCCGATGAACGCGACCGTGCCCTGGGTGCCCTGGACGAGTGGTGCGGCTGGGATGCCGACCGCTGGGCGGACGCCATGGACGACTATTTCGACGTCTACGACGACATCTACACGGACGCCGATGCGCGCTCGCCTCGCCTGGTCAGCATGGATGAGGACACCGCCGCGCATCCGGGCGTGTGGAAGGTTCAGCAGAGCTTCGCTGACCCCGAAGATAACTTTGACTTCGGTATTCGTGCCGAGGTTGATCTGGCGGCATCCGATGAGGCGGGCTACCCGGTGCTCAAGATTCTGAGCGTGGGCGAGTTCTAAGACTCCGCCTAAGACTTCGCCCGAGACTTCACCCGGGCTCTGCCCAGATGTTGCCCACAGTGGGCTAGAATACAGAGTATCTATCTATTTGAATGAAAGAAGG
>NZ_JABZXW010000052.1 GCF_015265375.1 Rothia sp. (in: high G+C Gram-positive bacteria) | reverse complement strand
CCCAGAACCCATTGATTAAGAGTCAATTGCTCTGCCAATTGAGCTAGAGGCGCTTGTTTTGTTTTTCAAGGTTTCCCTTGCAACAGAAAAATACTATACGCGAGTTTTTGTGGTGTACGCAAGTTGATTTGTGGTGAACCTGGACACATTGTTTGGGTGGGGTGTGTGGGACACTAGACTGTGTGTATTGCATGGGGCGCGTCCGCCCTTGGTACTGTGTGGGGCGCATCCGCCGCTCCCCTGCTGATCTCTATTGATGTTTTGAGGAGTTATTGATGAGCGTTCGTCTTGAGCCGGGCACCCCGGCCCCTGCTTTTACCCTTGCTGATGCGTCAGGTAAGGAGCACAGTCTGAGTGATTATGCGGGCAGCAAGGTGATTTTGTATTTTTACCCGAAGGCTTCGACTCCGGGTTGTACTAAGGAGGCGTGCGATTTCCGCGATAATTTGGCGTCGTTGAAGTCGTTGGGTTACGTGGTGTTGGGTGTTTCTCCGGATTCGCCGGCGGCTATTGCGCGTTTTGTGGAGAAGGAGTCGTTGACGTTCCCGCTACTGTCTGATGCTGATCATGCTGTGGCTGAGGCGTATGGTGCATGGGGTGAGAAGAAGAATTACGGCAAGGTGTATGAGGGCCTGATTCGTTCGACGTTTGTGATTGATGAGCAGGGTGTTATTTCTGTGGCTCAGTACAATGTGCGTGCGACGGGTCATGTGGCGAAGTTGCGTCGTGATTTGGGTATTGACCCGAAGTAGGGTCACGTTTTCTGGGGTTTGTGTATCGCCGTTCTACTGCTTCTTGAGAGGGCTGTTGTTCGGCGTGTTTGCGGACTTTTTGCCCTATGAGGGCTTCTTTTAAGGCTTGGAGAACCTGGGTTCCTGGTGTACACTAATTTTTTGTTGCCTCAGACGCATGCATCTTCGGATGTGGGGTGACGCTACGCGCGAGTGGTGAAATTGGCAGACACGCAGGATTTAGGTTCCTGTGCCTTATGGCGTGGGGGTTCAAGTCCCCCCTCGCGCACACACATTCACATTGGGCCCGCCGTCACGGTTTTCGTGGCGGCGGGTTCTCTTGTATGCGCCTTGCCGGGGTGGGCGTGTCTCGCCCGGTTGGGTGTTGAACCGTTATCCTGAAAGATAAGCATCCGCGACGGAAGAGAGGACCCTCCCGTGCAGCATCAGCCTTATGCATCGTCAGCTGTTGGCAGTTCTGATGCGCTGCTGCGAGCTACTGCCGGCTCGAGTGGCTTGAGTCGACGTGCCGTTTTGCGTTTTGGCGCGCTTTTTAGTGCTGGTTTGGCGCTTTCTGCGTGTTCTGGTCAGTCTTCTGCTGGTTCGTCAGCTGGTTCTTCGGCGAGTGCGTCGTCTGCTGATGCGCGTCGCGTGTTTCGGTTTGCGCAGGGTGCGGCGCCGTTGGGTTTGGACCCGGTGTTGTTTCCTGTGGCGAGTACGTATCAGGTGACGGCGCAGGTTTTGCAGACGTTGTTGGTGGCGAATCATTACACGGGTGATCCTGAGGTTCAGGATTCGTTGTGTAGTGAGTGGACGGTTTCTGATGACCGCTTGGTGCATACGTTTGTGTTGCGTGAGGCGCATTTTAGTAACGGTTCTGCGTTGACTGCGGATGCTGTGGTGCAGAATTTCCAGAGGTGGCAGACGTTGGCTACGGGTGAGGGTACTGCTGCTCATGCGGTGCCTGCTCAGCCGTTGTTTGCGTGGGGTTTTGGTGTGCCGAAGCCGGGTTCTATTGATCCTTCGGCGGTGGAGCCTGCGCCGGTTCAGGCGTCTCCGTCGGGTGCGACGACTCCGTCTGCTTCAGTGAGTGCGTCTGCTTCTGCAAGTGCTTCCCCGTCTGCTTCTGCGAGTGCCTCTGAGACTGCTACCCCGAGCGCGTCTGCTTCTGCATCGACTTCTGCGAGCGCTTCTGATGCTGCGCATCCGGGCGATAAGAAGGGTGCGCAGAAGTCGGATTCCGCTCAGTCCTCTGTGGTGCAGTCGTTCTTGCCGTTGGTTTCGTCGGTGGTGGCGAAGGGTAACTCTGTGGTGGTGACGCTGTCGCGTCCTTCTCTGGCATTCCCGCGTATTTTGACGCAGCAGGCGTTTGGCATTATTGATCCTTCGCTTTTTGGTGCGGATCAGAAGCTGACGGGTAGCCCGGTGGGTACGGGTGCGTTCCGTGTGGAGTCGTTCGAGGCCGGCACGGTTCGCTTGCTGAAAAATACCCATTTTGATGGTCAGGCACCTGAGCTGGATGAGATTCAGATTTCGACCCTCACTTCGTCGGATAAGCGTTATTTTGCGCTGATGGAGGGTCACATTGATGCGTGTGATCAGGTGAATTCGTCTGATCTGGGTCAGTTGGCGCGTGATGGCTATCAGACGCCGGGCCGTGACCCGTTCTCGCTGGTGTATTTGGGTTTGAATACGGCGCATCCGGTGTTGAAGAATATTTCGGTGCGTCGCGCTATTTCGCATGCTGTGGATCGCGGTGCACTACGTCAGTATTATCCGCAGGGCACCTCGGATGCGCAGACGCTGATTTCGCCGTCGTTCCGCATTAAGGCTGATGACGCGAAGGATTACACGGACCGTAATCAGGATATGGCGCGCTCACTGTTGGCAACTGCTGGGTACGACAATCAGGTGATTGAGTGTTACTACCCTGCCGATGTGTCTCTGCCGTGGATGGATACTCCGCAGAAGGTGTATTCGGAGATGGTGGCTTCGCTGATTGAGGTGGGCCTGAATATTAAGCCGGTGCCTCTGCCGTGGTCTGAGTATCTGTCGAAGAGCCGTGAGGTTTCTTCTGAGCGCGGTATTACCTTGGCGGGTTTCTACGGCATGTACCGTGACCCGTATGCGTTCTTTGGTCCGGTGTTGGCGCCGCTGATTGCTGAGCATCAGGTGCGTTCGTTGATTGCTAATGCGCCGTCGGATATGACGACTGGTTTGACGAAGAAGAGTTCTGATGTGCCGTCGTCGGGTGGTGCGAATTCGAATGTGCGGATTTCTGCGACTCCGAGCCCGCAGCCGAGTTATTCGCCGGACCCGTTGATGCCTGAGGAGGAGGCTTCGGCTTCTGCTTCGCCGAGCCCGTCGGCGTCACCTTCGCCGCAGCCTACTGCTGTGGCGGTGGCGCCGTCGCCTCGTTTTAGTGAGGTGATGGAGGCGATTCGTACCGCGGATTCTGCTGTTTCGGTGGATTCGCAGCGTGAACTATACGCGAAGGTTGTGTCTCAGTTGGGTCAGTTCATGCCGGCGGTTCCGTTGCTGAATGTGACGTCTAAGGTGGCTGTGAGCCGTGAGGTTCAGGGCTATCAGACGGAGCAGAATGCGATTGAGCTGTTTGGAAAACTGCGTAAGTTGTAGGCAGTTCAGGTTTGAGTGTTGCATTGTGCGCATGTTTGGCGTGCTCTGGAGGGTTTCTACCCTCCGGGGAAGCTAGCGTGTGAACTGCAACACTCTCCTGTTATTTGCTGATTCTAGCTATGCCTCCCCCGCTAAAAGGAGTAGGCTAGATGATGTACCCCACAGTCATTGTGCCCGAGGATGGGCACCCTCACCCTAAGGGAGAACTCAGTGGTAGCACGTACTGAACGAACCGACGTCGTCCTGGTCGGCGGCGGCATCATGAGCGCCACCCTCGGCGTGTTCCTCAAGGAGCTCGAACCGACCTGGAATATTATCCTACTCGAACGCCTCGACAAGGTTGCTCAGGAATCCTCCAACCCCTGGAATAACGCAGGTACCGGCCACTCGGCACTGTGCGAGCTCAACTACGCCCCCGCTGGTCCCGACGGTACTGTCTCCGCTGCCAAGGCACTGAACATTAACGAGCAGTTCCAGGTTTCCCGCCAGTTCTGGGCATCCCTGGCTGAGAAGAATATTCTGACTGACACCAGCTTCATCAACCCGGTCCCCCACATGTCCCTGGTCTTCGGCGAAGACCACTCCAAGTACCTGGCTGCGCGCTACGATTCTTTCCGCAAGGAGAAGCTCTTCGAGCGTATGCAGTTCTCCAATGACCGCGAGAAGATTGGCGAATGGGCACCGCTGACCGTCAAGGGTCGCAAGGGTAACGAGCCGATGGCTGCAACCTGGTCCCCCGAAGGTACCGACGTGAACTTCGGCTCCCTCACCGAGCAGCTGGTCGATTACCTGCAGACCAAGGGTGTTGAGGTTCGCTACGGCTACCAGGTCACCAACCTGAACCGCGAGTCGAACGGCTCCTGGCAGGTTCAGGCGATTAACCGCATCAACAAGGATGAGCCTCTGAGCATCAACGCGAAGTTCGTGTTCCTCGGTGCCGGCGGTGGCGCCCTGCACCTGCTGCAGAAGTCCGGCATTGAAGAGGGTAAGGGCTACGGCGGCTTCCCCGTCTCCGGTCTGTTCCTGCGCAACACCCACGAGGCAACCGCAAACCAGCACAACGCTAAGGTGTACGGTCAGGCTTCGGTGGGTGCACCCCCCATGTCTGTTCCCCACCTGGACACCCGCTACGTGGACGGCAAGCGTGCTCTGCTCTTCGGCCCCTACGCAGGTTTCAAGACCAACTTCCTGAAGCAGGGCTCCCTGCTGGATCTGCCGCTGTCCCTGCGCCTGCACAACCTGTACCCCATGACCCGTGCAGGTCTGGATAACTTCTCCCTGGTCAAGTACCTGCTCTCCGAGCTGGTCAAGGACAAGAACGCACGCCTGGAGACCCTGCACCAGTACTACCCCGAGGCTGTTGGCGGCGAGTGGGAGCTCATCGAGGCTGGTCAGCGCGTTCAGATTATGAAGAAGGACGCGAAGAAGGGCGGCATCCTGCAGTTCGGTACCGAGGTTGTCTCCGCAGCGGACGGCTCCATCGCAGCTCTGCTGGGTGCATCCCCCGGTGCTTCCACCGCGGCTCCGATTATGCTGAACCTGCTCAAGCAGTGCTTCCCCGCCAAGATTGCTGGTTGGGAGCCTCGCCTGAAGGAGCTCATCCCCGGTTACGGCGTGAAGCTCAACGACAACCCGGATCTGGCTGATGAGGTTATGGCTCACACCGCTAAGGTTCTGGGTATTTACAACTAGTTTTCAGCTAGTCGAAAACAGTATCTAACAAGCCTTTTTGAGGCTTTTCGGGGTGGTTACCCTCTCTAACTGACAAACAGGTTATCTATCTGCACTCGCAGAAAAATACGGGAGGGTCAGAAAACCCTATATAATGTCACCGCAGGGGCGGGAAGGACAGCTCATTGTTCTCCTCGCCCCTTCTGTGCGCCCACACGCTGAAGCTCATAGGCGCACCACTGTGTACACCCCACTCATTCAAGGAGCCCCATTGGCTGCACACACCGGCTCTTCCACGGACACCTCCTCAACCCAGGTACCCGCCGGAGCTCGACGCGGACTCTTCTCCCGTAAGAAGAAGCCCGCGGCCCCCAAGTACGCAAGCGTGAAACTGCGCGACTTCCCCAAGGGCAGCATTCTCTACATTCTGCGCCGTGCCATCTACAAATTCGGCGCAAACGGCGGCACCGATATGGCGGCAGCACTCACCTACTTCACCGTGCTGTCCATCTTCCCCGCCCTGCTGGCGATCGTCTCCCTACTGGGCGTATTCGGTCACGGTGAGGAAAGCGCCGCCGTCATCCTCGCCTTCCTCAAGGACAACGCGCCCGCCCAGATGTACGCCATTATGGAAGACCCCATCAAGCAGATTACCGGCGACCATGGCGCAGGCCTGGTGCTGTTGACCGGTATCCTCAGTGCGATCTGGTCCGCCTCCGGGTACACCGGATCCTTCGGCCGAGCTCTCAACACGGTCTACAACGTGCGTGAAGGCCGCCCCGGCTGGATTCTCAAGCCGCTGAACGTCTTCGTCACCACCGTGATTATCATCCTCGTGGTACTCATGATGCTCATGATGCTGCTGGGTGTAACCGTCCTGGACATGGTCGGTCGGTATGTACCCGAAACCGTGGATATGGAACTCATCAAGCTCATCTGGCTTAACGGCCGCTGGGTCCTCATCCTGTTCATGGCAATCGGGCTCATCACCCTGCTGTACGCCGCAACCCCGAACGTGCGCCGCTTCAAACAGTGGAAGCTCTCCCCCGGTGCGGCGCTGGCACTCTTCGGCATGGGCCTGGGCGGTTTCGGCTTCACCCTCTACGCCAACAACTTCAGCAAGTACAACGCAACCTACGGCCTCATTGGTGGTGTGATTGTGATGCTGCTGTTCATCTGGATTATGAACAATATGCTTCTCTTTGGCGCGCACCTAGACGCAGAAATCATGCTCATGCGCCAGGTACTCGCCGGCGAAGACGACCACGGATACCTGAAGGTTCAGCCGCGCAGCACCACCGCATCCCGTGCGATGACAGAACAGCGCGAACGCCTCATGTCCGCCGGACGCGAATTGCAGCAGCAGGCGGCAGGCCAGGGCATGCTCCCCAAGCCGAAGGGCCCCTCCATTGCCGCTCGCGTGCAGAAGGCGGTGGACACCAACACCACCATGATTCGCACCCTCATTGCCGACGGCAAGGAACGACTCGACAACGGCAAGGAACAGTTGCAGAAGAAGCAGGCGAAGGCTGATACCGCCGAGGCTCAGGCTTCTGGGGCTCAGGCTTCTGAGGCAACCGCGGCAAAGGCAGATGCGAACGCAAAGGCTGACTCTCAGCAGGATGCGCTCTTCGACCTGAGCACCGATAGTTCGAACGGTGCGGCGAAGAAGAACTAAACGGCAGCTCAGCTGAGCGCGTACCGCTTCAACCTGATTAAGGGCGCAGGACAGAAACCCTGCGCTGGTCACTAAGATAGACATATGACCAGTGCAGAATTCTCTCCCGCGCCCTTTGCCGTACCCAGTGCCGCTACGCCCAATGATGCCGCGCCCAGCGTTACCCTCCCCGACCTCGAGTACACCCTCTACCAGCCGCAGCAGCTCAAAAGCCGCATCCCCGCCCTCATGATTCACGGCTTCGCCACCCGCGGCGAACAGCTCTACGGTGGCACCAGCTGGATTCGCCAATACCTGCGCGCCGGATACCCCGTGCTAATCGTTGCCCTGCCCTACCACTCGGACGAATACCTCAAAGACCCCGAGTCCATGCACGCCATCGATTGCAAGCTCCCCGACAACACGGGAGTGCGTAGCGGCACGATCCCGTTCGATTCTGTACCCTCTGTCGATGCGGAGGGCCAGCCACTGACCCCCATGCACCTGTTCACCAACCTGCTCGCCCAACTGCTGCGCACCGTCGCCACCGAGAACGACCTCGGCGTTGAACTGGAGCCCCGCGCGCACGTTATCGGCTTCTCCTTCGGCGCGCGCGTCGGCTGGGAACTCGCCCTCACCCACCCGGAGGCGGTCGCATCCCTCACCCTGGGCGGCCTGCCCCTGCACGACCACCTCATTACCCTGCGCGCCATGCTCGAAGCGCACGAGGGAACCAGCGTCACGGCGGATGGTGAAACCCCGGCGGCAGACTCCACCGACGAGGCGATTGCCTCCTTCACCTCGATCATTGACAACTCCCCCATTCAGCCCGACGCACTGCTGAAGTTCGTGCGGATTCCCTTCGGCCCGTTCTTCGACGTGCCCGCCCTGCGTGCCGGATCCCCGAACCTACCTGCCGGTCACCCGGGCGCGCATCCGCACGCACCCGTTGCTGTCGTGCTCGGCGACGCGGACACCATCGCCGCCGACGGTGCCGAACTCTACGACATGGTGCGCGGCAACAACCCGCTCAACCGTTTCATCTCCCTGCCCGGCCGCGACCACGTGAACGCACTGACCTCGGGCGCGTTCCGACGCGGCGCGCTCGCCTTCGCAGCAGAGGTGGAGGCGGCAGAGTAAGTAGCCGCAGGCTACGCGGGTTCCGGGCGGGTTGAGTTACAACGTCATAAAACGTCACATTCACCTGGGGGCTTCACGCTCAGCCCCGGGGTGCATCAGGTATGCCTTAGCTCTTAGAATGGGAACGTATCAAAAAACCTTTATCTGCGGTTGAGCCTCAGCCGCGCCTCAGCAAAGGAGCACCATGCACAAGGTTAAGGCTGTCGTAGCCCTCGCCCAGGACGCGCCCGTCACCGTCACCACCATCAACGTACCCGACCCCGGCAAGGGAGAAGCACTCGTCAAGGTCCTCACCTGCGGTGTCTGCCAGACCGACCACCACTACGTCACCGGCGGCGTCGGCCAGGACTTCCCCTACCTGCTCGGCCACGAGTCCGCAGGTATCGTTGAGGCTGTCGGCGATGACGTCACCGATATCGCCCCCGGCGACCTGGTCATCCTCAACTGGCGTGCCGTCTGCGGCGAGTGCCGTGCATGCCGCAAGGGCCAGCCGCAGTACTGCTTCGCAACCCACAACGCAACCCAGAAGATGACCCTCGAGGACGGCACCGAGCTCACCCCCGCACTGGGTATCGGCTCCTTCGCTGAGAAGACCCTCGTCGCGGCAGGTCAGTGCACCAAGATCACCGCTGACATCAGCCCCGAACAGTACGCTGCCATCGGTCTGCTCGGCTGCGGCGTCACCGCAGGTCTGGGCGCTGTGCTGAACACCGGTGAGCTCAAGCGCGGCGAGTCTGTCGCAGTCATCGGTTGCGGCGGCGTTGGCACCGCAGCAATCGCAGGTGCACAGCTCGGTGGCGCAACCACCATCATCGCCGTCGACATCGACGAAGATAAGCTGGCACGCGCACGCGAGCACGGCGCAACCCACACCGTGAACTCCTCCAAGGTCGACCCCGTCGAGGCCATCAAGGAACTCACCGGCGGCTTCGGTGCAGACCTCGTCATCGACGCTGTCGGCATCGCCCCCACCTTCAAGCAGGCCTTCGAGGCACGCGATTTGGCTGGCCGCGTCGTGCTCGTCGGCGTGCCCGCCCCCGGCACCACCTGGAACATCCCGCTGGACGAGGTGTTCGGCCGCGGCGGCTCCATCAAGAGCGCATGGTACGGCGACACCCTGCCCTCCCGCGACTTCCCCGAATTCGTGGACCAGTACCTGCTCGGCCGCCTCGACCTGGACGGCTTCGTCTCCGAGCGCATCCGCCTCGAAGACGTCAACGAAGCATTCGAAACCATGAAGACCGGCCGCGTGCTGCGCTCGGTCGTGGAACTCTAGGAGCGTAGCGTGAGCGAACGTATTGAACGAGTCGTCACCTCCGGCACCTTCTCGCTGGACGGCGGCTGCTGGGACGTCGACAACAACGTCTGGATCATCGGCAATGACTCCTCCGTGATCATCATTGACCCCGCCCACGACGTCGACAAGATCTCCCGCACCGTCGCAGGCCGCACCGTGGAGAAGATTCTGCTGACCCACGCCCACGACGACCACATCCGCAGCGCCAAGGAGGCGGCAGAACGCTTCGGCGCACCCGTCTACCTGAACCCCGCAGACCGTGTGCTCTGGGAAATGGTGTACCCTTCCTGGGACTTCGACCACGAACTCGCTGACGGCGATGTACTGCGCATCGGCGACACCGAACTGAAGGTCCTCGCCACCCCCGGCCATTCCCCCGGCTCCGTGTGCTTCTACGCACCCACCCTCAGCTGGGAAAACAGCGAAGGCGTCGTCTTCTCCGGCGACACCCTCTTCAACGGCGGCCCCGGCGCAACCGGACGCTCCTACAGCGACTTCGACACCATCATCGAGTCGATCTCGACCCGCCTGCTGACCCTGCCCGCGTCCACCGCGGTCCTCACCGGCCACGGTGACAGCACCGGCATCGGCCTGGAAGCACCCGAGCTTCCCGCATGGATTAAGCGCGGTCACTAAACCTGTAGCCTCACGCTGAGATTCTCACACTGAGACTCACAGGCTGAGGTTCTCAGGCCGAGGCTCACCACAAACCGAGCACGGTACACAAAAGGCGGATGCCCCACCACCTGCAGAAGGTGGCGGGGCATCCGCCTTTAAACATGCGCTAACGACGTTCCAACTGATCCCAAGGAGTCAGCTGCTCCTCATGCTCCTCACGCCACAGGTAGCCGTACAAATGACCCAACGCAAAATACAGCGTCGCAATAATCACCGGCACCATAAACGCATTACGGTAATACGGAGCGTCACCCATATAGCCGCCCCACATACTACCCATCGCAAGACCAATACCCAGCATCGAGCGGGTAAAGAAGCTCGCCTGCGCATCAGGAATATGCTTGAGCGAACGGTTCAGCCACAGCTCATGACCGCCAAACGCCACACCCAGCACCGCACCACACAGCACCAACGCATAGAAAATCGTGGACGTATCATCACTCGCCGGCAAATACAGGGCACCCATAATCAGCAGAACGCCGCTCACCAACCAACCATGCCACGGGTTCACCGAACGGGCACCCAAAACCACGGGGAAAGACACAAGCACCATCGCGCCGGTACCGGTCGCAACCATCGCCATGAACAGGTTCATCGAACCGTGAATCAGCGAGAAGCCCAGCAGACCCGAACCGACCGCGCCCATACACGCACCCAGCAGCACCAGACCAAGAATCAACACCACCGTCTGCTTATTCGGACGGACCAGATTCTTCGGCGGAGACATGCGAATACGCGAAATATCCGGCAGCCACATCGGCGCGGCCAGAACCACAATGAACAGTAGCGCATCCAGAATCATCGTGATCCAGAAGCCCGCATACTCATGATTCGGGGTGAGGTACGCATCGCCCAGCCGCACCAGCAGAGCAGCCAGCGGGTACATCGACAGGTTCGCCGTCGTCCCCCAAGAAACAGCTGTCGACAAGCGAACATCACTGTACTTATAGTTGCGGCGGTACAGCGACTCCAACGCAAACGGCGTCCACGGCGGAGTCGTAAAACCCATCGCCGCGCAAGAGAGCGCATGGTATGTCGTACTCACGTTATTCGGGTCAACCGTCAAACGCCAACCAATGACCAGCATATTCAGCACCGCAGCAATATTCAGCACCGACGTAATCGCCAGCAACGCCCTCAAACCCAGGGCACGCACCAGCATCGGGCCGAGCATAATCTGCACCGAATACGCGCCAGCAAACGCCGCCACCGCATAGCCGCCATCATGCACACTACCCAGGTGGCTCGCCAACAGAATATACAGCGCAAACGCCGAAGAAGCCGCCGGAATATGGAACAGAATCGTCAACACATTACGGGCAAAGCCCTCATCACGGAGCACACCGCGCAGATGGTAACGCTGCTCCTTACCGTTACGCAGGAACAACGCCCAATGCTGACGCAAAATATCCGGCACCGAGGCGTTCGTATTAACCTCATCCGCAGTAGGAACCGGTCGCGGCGGCAACTCCTGCAACACGTGGTCGTTACTGCGCACCACATCCGTCAAGGACGTACCCGGAACCGTTGGAATACCCGTGCCCGAAGCACACGACTTATCCGGCGAATCGGAGGCGGGTGCCACCTTCATGGTGCGCGGAGGAACCTCCGGCGCGGATGCGTTAGTGTGCGCATCAGCCGAAGGTTCCACACGATACGTTGAATTCGGTGCCCTGTCCTGAGGTGTCGAGGTCATCATCTCTTTCACGTATAAGCCGCCGGACATGCCATAACAGCAGCCCGGAAGCGAATTTATGCCTACTAGGAGTTTACCCTCACCGACGAGCCGTTCTGACCCTTTTCAACCACAATCTGGGCGGGAATACGGTTCTTCATCTCCTCCACATGCGAAATCAGGCCAATAGTGCGGCCGCTATCACGCAGAGATTCGATCGTGCCCATCACCATGTCCAAGGTTTCGGCGTCCAACGTGCCAAAACCCTCATCAATGAACAGGGTATCCAGCTCGATACCGCCGTTATTCGCCTGCACAACCTCAGCCAGACCCAACGCCAACGACAGCGACGCCAAGAACGACTCACCACCGGACAGCGACGACGCCTCACGCGGCTCGCCCGTCCAGGTGTCGGTAATCTCCAGGTTCAGGCCGCCGCCGGAACGGCTACCCTTCGCACGGTGATTGCTGAACACCATGCCGTAGCGGCCCTCACTCATTCGGTCCAGATGCAACGACGCCGACTGCAGAATACGCTCAAACTCTGCACCCAGCACATAGCTGACCAGGTCAACCTGGTGCTCATAACCGCCCAGAGTGTCACCGCGGGCAGCCGCCGCCAGGTTAGCCAGCATCTGCGCACGGTCATAACGCTGCGCCGTCTGCGCACGGAACGCCGCATACTCGCCACGCAGCACATGCAAAGAACGCAGCACGCTCTCCCGCTCACCCTCACGAAGAGTCAAACGGTGCGCCGCCGCACGCAACTGCTCAACCTGCTCACGCACACCCTGCAGATCATCCGGCGCCTGCTCACCAGCGGCGGCACGCGCCGCCACCGCAACAATCGCCTCACGACCAAAGCCCTCAAGGAGGCGGGCATGCTCCAACTCATACGCGGCAACAGCCTGCTCCAGGGCATCAACACGCTCGGGGGTGCGCACCGCCGCCTGCACCAGCTCAGCGCTCTCAAACGAAGACTCAGCCAGCAAACGCTCAGCCTGCGCCGCCGCCAAAGCATGACGCTCACGCGCCTGCCCCAACAGCAACACTGCACGAGCAAGACGCTGATGCGCCACACGGTAACCCTCAACAGCCTCAACACGTTGCGCAAAACCCACCGCTGCACGAGCAGGCGCCAACTCAGCCGCAGCCGCCTCACAGCGCGCCGCAGCATCACGGTGACGAGTCTGAGCCTCAACCGCCGCGCTCTCGATGGTGCGTAGCGCCTCCTGAGCCTTCTGCTGCTCGGCACGCACCCGCTCAACCTTCACCAGCACGCCGTCACGCGCGGTCACGCGCGACTGAGCCTGCGCGAGGCGGGTCTGCGCCTGCTGCAGCTGGGCGGCAGTCTGCTCAACATCGCACTCGCCCTGAGCCACCAGGGTCTCGTACTGGGTGCGGGCGGCGGCAAGCGCCTCGGAGGCTTCCTGATGTGCCTTGGTCGCCCGATCCTTAGCCAGTTCGTGGGTACGCGCCTGCTTGTGAGCCTTGTCTTCACGCTCCTTGGCGGCGTCCAGGTCGGCACGCTCAACCAGCTGCTCGCCCTCGGCAATCCGCGCCGGAGCGGGGTGCTCCACTGAACCGCAGACCGCGCAGGGTTCGCCGTCCTTGAGCTCACGCGCCAGCAGAGACGAGGCCTGGGCGAGGCGCAGCACCTGCAGGTTCTTGAACTCCTCCGTGGCGGCGAGCGCCTGCTGAGCCGAAGCCTGCCACTTTTCCTGCGCCTTCTGCTCGGCGGTGGCGGTGCGCTTGCTCTGCTTCTGGGCCGCAGCAACCGCGGCGGAGGCGGCATCCAGCTTCTGCTGCATCTGCTGGGCTACATCGTGCTTCTGCTGCGCCTCGGTGACCAGGTGCGCGGCGAGGGTACGCTCCTCGTCGGCGGTGCTGTAGCCGGCGAGTTCTTCGGCGAGCTGCTCGGCCTGGGCGGTGAGGTCGCTCAGCCTCTTTTCGGCACGCGCCCTGTCCTGTTCGAGGGCGTTTGCCTGCTTCAGCAGGGCGGCTGCGGCGGCTTCCTCGTCGGTCAGCTGCGCGTCCTTCTTCTGCAGGGCGCGCAGGGTGTCGAGGAGCGCCTCGAGCTGGGTTTCCTGCTCGGCGGGCTCGAAATCCGGGAGTGCGGCGAAGGTGGTCTCTTCGGGGAAGATGACCTCTGCCGAGGTTTCCTCATCGCGCAGTGCCGCAAGCAGGGCGCGACCAGTCTCATCCAGCGCGGATGCGCACGCCGAATGTTCCTGTTCCCGGGCGGCGAGCGCCTGCGATTCGGCATGGACCTGCGCGTACTGTGCGTGCAGGGGTGCCGCAGCACGCGCCTGCGCCAGCTCTTCACGCTGCGCCTTATGCCCCTCGGCGCGTTCGGTCAGGCGGGTGCGGCGTTCGCAGAGCTGCTCGTATTCGCGCCAGTCGGCCTGCAGCTGGGCGCGTTCGGCGAGTAGGCGGGTGTTCCGGTCGGCTTCGTCGGTGAGGCGCTGCTGTTCCTGCTTCTCGCGCACGGAGGTTTTGCGGGCGCGTTCTACTCCGCTGGCAACCCATGCGTCGAGGGTTTCGGCGGTGACATTCTCGGCAGTGACGTTCTCAGTGGTGAGGTTTTCGGAAGTCTCCTCGCCCGCCTCCGCAGCTTCCTCAGCATCCGAATCCACAGCGTCCAGTAGCGACTGCAGGGCGAGCATTTCTGCGCGGGCACGTTCAAGGTAGCCGCGCTGGGTGTTTTCGTCCTGGGCGACTTCCTGCTGGGCGGTTTTCGCTTCCTCAGTGAGTGCAGCGAAGAGCTGTTCGTAGTGTTCGACGGGGAACATCTTTTTGAGCAGTTCTTTGCGTTCTTTGGGCTTGGACTTGAGGAATTGCGCGAACTGGCCCTGCGGCAGGAGTACGACTTTGAGGAATTGTTCTTTGGTCAGGTGGGTGCGTTCGGCGATGGTGCGGTTGACTTCGGCGACGCTGCTGGAGATGGGGGTCCAGGCTTTTTCGTCGGCGGGGTCGGCGCCGGGTGCGAGTTCGGCGAGGGTTGCTTTGGCGCTTTCTTCGCGCATCTGGCCTTTGCGGGCGCCGCGGGTGATGGGTTTGTTGTAGGCGGGGGTGCGGTCGATGCGCAGGCGCTTGCCGTGGAGGGTGACGTCGAGTAACACGCGCGGTTTGGTGCCGCTGTGTGCCGCATAGGTGGAGTGCAGTTTGGCGGATTCGCGGTCGCTGCTGGTTTCGCCGTAGAGGGCGTAGCAGATGGCGTCGAGGATGGTGGTTTTACCAGCGCCGGTGGGGCCGTTGAGCAGGAATACTCCGGCGTTGTTGAGGGTGTCGAAGTTGATTTCTTGGCGCTTGGGGTATGCCATGAAGGCTTCGAATTCGAGGTTGTGCAGGATCATGCGTTGTCCTTGTGGCTTTTGATGTGGTCGCTGAGGGTGGTGATGACGTCGCGTTCTTCGCTGGTGAGGGGGCGGTTGCGTACGTATTGGTGGAATTGGTCGAAGGTTTCGACGGGGTCGGCGTCGCGGGTGGGCGGTGCGGCGGTGGGTTTGTCGGTGGCGGGTTGGGTGCTGCGGTAGCTGAAGTGGGAGATGGTTTCGTAGCGGCTGCGCAGGCGGTCGACGGCGCCGACGGGTAGGGTTTCGTCGGTGAGTTCGATGCGGCAGTAGTAGCCCTGCTCGTAGGGGCTGTTTTCTGGGGCGTTGAGTAGCTGCTCCATGGTGCCGCGCAGGGTTTTCATGTGTACACGGGTTGCCCATTCGTGGCTGCTGATGGTGGGTTCTTCGCCGGGGTTGAGTTCGATGAGGTAGGCGCCGTTGCGGTTGTGTTCTTCGCTGAATGAGAAGCCGAGCGGGGAGCCGCTGTAGCGGATGGTGTGGGTGACGGGGTAGCGCTTGTGGATGTGGCCGAGGGCTACGTAGTCGAAGCCGTCGAAGAGGGAGGCGGGTACCCAGTCGATACCGCCGACGCTGATGTCGCGTTCGGAGTCGCTGCGGGGTGTGGTGTCTGCGCTGCCGGTGGTGTCGCTGACGGTTGCGTGGCTCATGACGATGATGCGGTCGGCACCTTCGCCGCGGGCGCGTCGTTCTGCGGCGTCGGCGCGGATGGCGTTGGTGACGGCGCCGAGGACCGCCTGGTGGGTGGGATCTACACCGAGGGCGGTGGCATGGAGGCGCGGCGCGAGGTAGGGGATGGCGTAGACGTGTACGCGCAAGGTGCCGTCGGTGAGTTCGACGGGGCGGGTAGCGTCTTCGAGGCTGGTGCGCAGGTGCACGCCGGAGGCTTCGAAGAAGGCGGCGCCGTAGCTGAGGCGGCGGAAGGAGTCGTGGTTGCCGGAGCTGAGGATGACTTGCACGCCGGCGCGCATGAGGCGGGTGAGTGCTTGGTCGAGCAGGGTGGTGCTTTCGGCGGTGGGGATGGTGCTGTCGTAGACGTCGCCGCTGATGAGGAGAGTATCGATGCCTTCGGCGTGCACGTATTCGAGCAGTTCGTCGATGAACTGCTGGTGTTCGCGGGTGAGGGGGCTGCGGTGGAAGGTGCGGCCGAGGTGCCAGTCGGAGGTGTGCAGAATCTTCATGGTTTCAGTATGGCACTGCGTCATGTTTTGCGCCTCACAGTTCGTCATTCAGGGGTTGGAGCCCCACAGCGGCGTAGGTGCTCATGCGGAGCGGGGGCTCCCGTCCTCAAGGCGCCCCAGCGCCGCAGAGGGGGCACTCCCCCCGCGAGCGTGAGTGCAAAGCCGTTTCTGTCTAAGTCTCCCTCTATTCCCGGTGAGGACGAGTAGCTAACCATCCTCGGCGAAAGTGCTCATGCGGAGCGGGGGCTCCGTCCTCGAAGCGCCCCCAGGCGCTGAAGAGGGGGCACTCCCCCGC
>NZ_JABZXW010000051.1 GCF_015265375.1 Rothia sp. (in: high G+C Gram-positive bacteria) | reverse complement strand
CGCCCGCCCTTTCCGGCAACTCTTCCCGCCGCCCGCCCGCCGCACCGCGTACACTAGAGGGATGCCGCCACGCACCCCAAACCGTGCCCGGCACACACCAGTTCTTCTGCAGAAAGGCCCATTGTGCACCTGATGTCGCTGACCCTGCGCGGGTTCAAGTCTTTCGCCTCCGCAACCACTTTTGAGTTCACCCCCGGCATTAATGCGGTGGTCGGCCCCAACGGCTCCGGTAAGTCCAATGTGCTGGATGCGCTCGCCTGGGTTATGGGCGAGCAGGGCGCTAAGAGCCTGCGCGGCGGCAGCATGAAGGACGTTATCTTCGCGGGCTCCGGCGAGGCTGGTTCGGGCGACGGAGCCCAGCGTGCGCCCCTGGGCCGCGCCAAAGTCACCCTGACTTTCGATAATTCTGACGGCACCCTCAGCATTCCCGCTGAGCGGGTGCAGATTTCGCGCACCATGTTCCGCTCTGGTGGCAGCGAGTACGAGATTAACGGCTCCCCGGCGCGCCTTGCCGACATTCAGGACCTGCTCTCGGAGGCGGGTCTGGGCCAGCAGATGCACGTGCTCGTCGGCCAGGGTCAGCTGGATGCGGTCCTGCACGCCACCGCGCAGCAACGCCGCGACATGATCGAGCAGGCGGCGGGCGTGGTCAAGTACCGCCGCCGCCAGGAGAAGACCAGCCGCAAGCTGGAGTCTGTGGCATCGAACGTTACCCGCCTGAGCGACCTGGTTGCCGAGCTGGATTCGCAGCTGCAGCCGCTGAGCGAGCAGGCAGAATCCGCCGCGACCGCGCGTCAGCTGCAGGCGCGCATCCGCCAGCTGGAGGCGGTACTTTTGGCTCGTCAGCTGGGTGTTCTGCAGGCTGAGCAGGCGCAGGCTCTCGCCTCCGAGGCGGAAGGTACCCGCCGCGCCGAAACCCTGAAAGAACAGCTGGAGGCGGCGCGTGCAGCGTCCACGAAGCATCAGCAGGAGCAGAACCGCCTGAACGCCGAGGTCACCGCCTGCCAGAAGGCAGTGTCGACCCTGCGCGAGTCCGCCGCGCGCGTGCGCACCGTGCAGTCCATCGCCGCCGAGCGCGTGCGCACCTACCGCGTGGAGCTGACCGAGGCGACCGCCGCCGCCCGCGCCGGATACGAACGCGCCCTGGAACTGCTGGAGGAACGCCGCGAAGAGGCAGAGCGCGCGGTGGAAAGCTACGCCAGCTTTGAGGAGCGCTACGATGCGGCGCTGAAGAACGTTGAGAAGGCGGCGTCCGAGGTGGCGCAGACTGAGCGTGCCTCGGGTGAGGTGGCGCAGTCTCGTGCCCGCGCGCAGGCTCGGCTGGATGCCGCCCGCGCCGCTGCGGTGGAGGCGACCCGCGCCTACGCGGCGGCGGCTGAGCGTGCCGCAACCCTGCGTGAGGCGCTGGGCCAGAGCCTGGGTGAGGCACCCGCCGAGCCCGGTGCTGAATCTGCCGAGGCGGTTTTCGACCCCGAAACCGGCGAGCTCGTGGAGGCTCCCACCGAAGCTGAGGGCACGAGCCTGTTGCGCGTGCTGGATGCCGTGCAGATTGACCCCGAGTATGCCCGCGCAGCGTCTGCGGCGCTGACCTCGCTGGCGACCGCTGCGTTGAGTGTGCCGGTTGAGGGCGCCGAGGTGTCGCAGCTGCGCGGTGGTAAGGGTGATGAAAGCGGCGAATCTGCCGCGAAGGAATTTTCAACAGAACTGCCCGAATCCTGCGCCACCGAACTGCGCGATTTGGGTATCCGCCCCGCAACCGAAATCATTGAACCGCTCAGCGAGGACGCCGCCGCGCTCGCCGGTATTGACGAACACGCCCTGGCGCGCGTCACCGCGGCGCTGGGTGAGCGGCTGGCGGGCGTGCTGTTCGCGCCGGATGCCGCCTCCGCAGAGGCAGCCCTGCGCCTGCTCACCGACCACAACACCGCAGGTCAGCACACTATATGGCGTATTTTTGACCCCGCGGGCACCGAACACACCCGCTACAGCCTGCTCTACCCGGCTGAGGGCGCCAGCCCCCTGGAACTTGCCGCAGCCTACCGCGCCGCATCCCAGGTCGTGACCCGCACCCGCGCCGAACTGGACGAAGCCGAACACGCCGTTCAGCAGGCGCAGACCGCGGCAGAGGCGACGGTCGAGGCCGAACGCGAGGCAGCGAAAGCAACGGGCGTGGCGAGCGCCGAGCATGCCCGCGCCCGCGCCCAGGCGGAGTCCCTGGAAGCCTCCGCGCAGAACATTCAGAATGAGCGCGCCCGCCTGAACGAGCGCCTCACCGCCGCGGAGGAATCCGTAGCCGAAGCGCGCACCGCCTACGACTCGGCGCGCACCCGCGAGGATTCCTACCTGGCGGGCACGGGGGAGCAGGCTCCCGCGGCGACAATTGAGCGCCGTGCCCTGCGTCTGGGTGAGGTACTTGCCGAGCAGGTGAGCGAGCGTGAGCAGCAGCTACACGAGCTGAACACCGCCTTGAAGAACGCCCAGGAGGGCCTGACCAGCACGAACGATGAGGTACAGGATTTGCAGGCGGCGCACGCGGCGGCGCTGACCCTGCTGGCGCGTACCCAGACGGAGGCGGCGCGCGTGCAGGAGCGTGTGCAGGCGCTGGCTGAGCGCGCCCGCCTGGTGACCGGTCTGACCCTGGAGCAGCTGGAGGAGGAGTACTCCGAGCAGCTGCCGGTTGACGTGCCCGCAGATGAGGCTTCCGAAAACGCAGCCTCCGAAAATGCTGCTACCGAAGCCTCCACCGAGAGCGTCCGCGCTCGCCTCAAGGCGACCCGCGCCGAACTGGACGCGCTGGGCGCCATTAACCCGCTGGCGCTGGAGGAGTACGAGGCGCTTTCGGAACGCCACGCCTACCTGAACCAGCAGATTGAGGATTTGAAGGCGACCCGCCGCGACCTGAACACGGTCATGGACGAGGTCAGTAGCCACATTGCGGAGGTGTTCACCGCCGCGATGGAGGACATCAACACCCACTACCGCCGTATCTTTGAGACCCTCTTCCCGGGAGGCGAGGGCCACCTGGAGCTGGATGACCCGTCCGATCCGTTGAACTCGGGTGTGGAGATTCACGCGCGCCCGGCGGGTAAGAAGGTCAAGCGCCTGTCGTTGCTGTCCGGCGGTGAGCGTTCGCTCGCGTCGTTGGCGCTACTGATTGCGATTTATATGTCTCGTCCGTCGCCGTTCTACGCCCTGGATGAGGTTGAGGCGGCGCTGGATGACCGCAACCTCTCGCGCCTGCTGCAGGTGATTGGTGAGCTGGGGGAGCGTTCGCAGCTGATTGTGGTGACGCATCAGAAGCGCACGATGCAGATTGCGGAGACCCTGTACGGGGTGTCGATGCGCGGTGGCGTGTCGACGGTGCTTTCTCAGCAGATGGAGGAGCTACGCGAGCTGCTGTAGCCCGCCGCGCTTGCCTGGCACTACCTCGCCCAGCTGACCCAGCCTCGGTGTATCTTCCCCGCGAGCGCCCGCATCCTGGCGAACGTCACATGTCCTAGGAATGGTCATGCGCACCTCAAGGTATTGTTCACTGCCCGCGCCCGGGTACTATAGGGGGATATGCGTGAACACCGCCCGCCCTATCCGCGGTTGGCGTGGTGTTTCGTTGTGATCAGGCCTGATGCCCCGCCCTACCCGCGGCGCGCGTCCGGCGGCAACCATCCAGGGAAGGAATAGTGATGAGCGAGAACCTGGCAGAAGCTTTCCTCAACGGTGAGTCGTTGAAGAATGCCCCCGGCCCCTATTTTGGTGAGTACGGCGGGCGGTGGATGCCCGAGTCGCTGATTGCCGCCATGGATGAGCTGGAGGCGACCTTCAACGAGGCGAAGAACGACCCCGAGTTCATTGCCGAGTTCCAGCGTCTTTCTGCTGAGTATTCGAACCGTCCGTCGCTGTTGACTGAGGTTCCGAAGTTCTCTGAGCATGCCGGTGCGCGTGTGTTCCTCAAGCGTGAGGATTTGAACCACACCGGTAGCCACAAGATTAATAACGTGCTGGGTCAGGCTCTGCTGGCTAAGCGCATGGGTAAGACCCGTCTGATTGCTGAGACCGGTGCGGGTCAGCACGGCGTTGCGACTGCGACTGCTGCAGCCCTGTTCGGCATGGAGTGCGTGGTCTACATGGGTGAGGAAGACACTGAGCGTCAGTCGCTGAACGTGGCTCGTATGCAGCTGCTGGGCGCGAAGGTGATTGCGGTTCAGAACGGTTCCCGCACCCTGAAGGACGCCATTAACGAGGCTCTGCGTGACTGGGTTGCGAACGTTGAGAACACCCACTACCTGCTGGGTACTGCGGCGGGTGCGCACCCGTTCCCGGCGATGGTGCGTTTCTTCCACGACGCTATCGGTTCGGAGGCGCGCGAGCAGATTCTGGCTGAGACCGGCCGCCTGCCCGATGGTATTGCTGCCTGCGTGGGTGGCGGTTCGAACGCGATTGGTCTGTTCCACGCGTTCTTGGACGATTCTTCGGTTGAGATTTACGGTTTTGAGGCTGGCGGCGACGGCGTGGAGACCGGCCGTCACGCGGCAACCATTACTCTGGGCCGCCCGGGCATGCTGCACGGTGCGATGACCTACCTGATGCAGGATGAGGACGGCCAGACCATTGAGTCCCACTCGATTTCGGCTGGTCTGGATTACCCCGGCGTGGGTCCGGAGCACTCCTACCTGTCCGATATTGGTCGCGTGACCTACGAGCCGGTGACCGATACCGAGGCGATGGATGCGCTGAGCCTGCTGTGCCGCACCGAGGGCATTATCCCGGCGATTGAGTCCTCGCACGCTCTGGCGGGTGCGCTGCGCGTGTGCCAGCGTTGGGCTGCTGAGGACCCGGAGGCGGCACGCGAGAAGACCATGATTGTGTGCCTGTCGGGCCGCGGCGATAAGGACATGGAGACCGCGCTGAAGTGGTTCGGCCTGGGTAAGGCGATTCCGTCTTCGACCCTGATGACCGGTAATAAGGAAGCTGCCGCATCCGCTGCTGCAGAGAACGCACAGGCTGAAAGTGAGGCTAAGTAATGAGCTACCAGGACGCTATTTCTCAGGCGGCACCGTTTGAGGTGCTGGATGGCACTTTCCCGGCTGCTAACCCCGATTCGCCTCTGGCGGCTCGTCTGGCTGAGTGCGAGAAGCAGGGCCGTGCGGCGCTGATTGGCTACCTGCCGGTGGGCTTCCCGACCCTGGACGAGTCGATTGACGCGGCGATTGCTCTGGGCAATAACGGCGCGGACATTATTGAGCTGGGCGTGCCTTATTCTGATCCGGTCATGGATGGCCCGGTGATTCAGAAGGCTACCGGCGTTGCGCTGGAGAACGGTTTCAAGCTTCCTCAGCTGTTTGAGGCGGTCCGCCGCATTACCGAGGCGACCGACGCGGTGGTTGTCGTGATGACGTACTGGAACCCGGTTCTGGCGTACGGTGTGAAGAATTTTGCGCGTGATTTGGCGGCTGCCGGTGGCGCGGGCATGATCACCCCGGACCTGGTACCTGATGAGGCGTCGGCGTGGTTTGAGGCTTCGGACGAGTACGGTCTGGATCGTATTTTCTTGGCTGCTCTGTCTTCTTCGCCGGAGCGTCTGGCGACTATTGCGAAGGCGTCGAGCGGCTTCGTGTACGCCGTGTCGGTGATGGGCGTGACCGGTGCCCGCACCTCCGTGTCGGAGGCGGCTCGCACCCTGGTTGCGGACATTAAGGCTGCCGGTGCGTCTCGTGCGTGCGTGGGTCTGGGTGTTTCGACTCGTGCCCACGTCGAGGAGATCGGCGAGTATGCGGACGGCGTGATTGTCGGTACCGCGCTGGTGAAGGCTTTGGCTTCTGGCGGTGTTGAGGCGGTGGCTAAGCTGACCCGTGAGCTGGCGGGGCGTGAAGGCTAATGTCTGATGTGCTGTCGCTGGCGAGCGTGCCGGTAGCTAACGTGCTGGCTTCGATTCCGCTGGGTTCGATTCCTTCGCCGAGCGTTTCGTACCTGCAGCTGGGCCCGTTCCGTGTGCATTTCTATGCCCTGTGTATTCTTGCGGGTATGGCGGTGTGCTTGTGGCTGGGTTCTCGCCGTTGGAAGGCGGCGGGCGGTACCCCTGAGCGCGTTTTTGACGTGGCGATGTGGGCTATTCCGGCGGGCATTATTGGTGCCCGCGCCTACCACGTGCTGATTACTGACCCGGGTAGCTATTTCGGTCCGAATGTTGCTGATCCGTGGGCTTTCCTGAAGATTTGGGAGGGTGGCATTGGCATTATGGGTGCCGTGTCGGTCGGTGCGTTGGGTGCCTGGTATGGTTGCCGCCGCTACGGCATGAATTTCCCGGCTTTTGCGGATGCGGTAGCGCCGGGTATTCTGCTGGCTCAGGCGTTTGGCCGCTGGGGTAACTGGTTCAACCAGGAGCTGTTCGGTAAGCCGACGACTCTGCCGTGGGGCTTGGAGATTAGCGCGTCGAGCGGTAATTTCCCGACCCAATATCCGGCGGGTACGCTGTTCCATCCGACGTTCCTGTACGAGTCGCTGTGGAACCTGCTGGGTGTGGCGTTGCTGCTGTGGCTGGGTCGTAAGGGCGTGCTGAAGCTGGGTCAGACCCTGTGGCTGTACGTGTTCTACTACGGTGTGGGCCGCCTCTTCATTGAGATGTTCTTGCGTATTGATACCTCGGAGATGCTCTGGGGCGTTCGTATTCACGTGTGGACTGCTCTGTTGCTGGTTCTGCTGGGTGCTGCTGGTTTTGTGGTGGCTGGTCGTCGTGCGGCGGCGAAGGCTGCTGCGGGTATTGAGCCGGCTCCTGCAGAGATTGCTCCGAAGCCTGCCGCAGATGAGCCTGCAGAGGGCGCTGAGGAGAAGGCAGCCGAGAAGGCAGAGCCCGCGGAAGGATTTGACTCTTCTGAGTCTTCGACGAAGGGCTCCTAGCTTTCATCTTCTAGCTCTATCTAAATTTCATAGAAAAACCGCCGGATGGGGGAGCGCCCCCGTCCGGCGGTTTTTTGTGCCCGCTATTTGTGCCTGCTGTCTGCTTCTTGCCGGTGGATGTTCTCATGGTGGCGTGTGCCGTGTACGGATTTGGGTCGCTGAGAAGGCATAATAGAGATACTGCGTGTGGCGGGTGCCCACTCTGGAGTATGAGGCTCTGCGGAGTGTGAGGCTCTTCGAGCGATGGCGCCTGCCGCGTCTGCGTTTAGAAACACCCACTCAACTACAGGATTTTTATCGTGAGCTCTTCTTCTGGCGATTCTTCGCGCCCCATTTCTTCTTCTAGCCCGGGTCTGTCCCGTCCTGGCCTATCGCGTCGCCGTCTGGTGGCTGGTGCGGCGTGGGCTGCCCCGGTTGTTGTGGCTTCTTCGGTGATTCCCGCTTATGCGGCGTCTGATGAGGAGGGCGAGTGCACCGGTCCCTTCGAGGATTCGACGACGATTACTGCCGGTGACGGTGTGAAGAAGGTTGCCGTGCTGACGGTTCCTGCGGGTGCTAAGCGTATGCGTTTTGTGGCTGTGGGCGGCGCTGGCGGCACGAACTACACTGTGGCTGATGCCGGTTCCGGCGCCATGGTTGAGGGCTCTATGGCTGTGCGCGGCGGCCAGACTATTACTCTGACTGCCGGTTCGGGCGGTATCGGTAATGGTGAGCTGAAGCCCGCTGAGGGCGGCGATGGCTACGGCGTGGGCGGCTCGTCGAAGGCTTCTTCGCCGGTTCCCGCGAACGTGGTTTCTGCAATCAATAACCTGACCCGCATTTCTGGCGGTGTGACCGGTCGCGGCGGCATGAGCGCTGTGCTGTATTCGGCGTCCGGCGGTGGCTCGTCCGCTATTGAGGTGGACGGCGTGCCGATGATTGTTGCCGGTGGCGGCGGCGGTGCGGGTGTGTTGGCGTCGTATGCGACGGTGCTGCCGAACCCCGCGAATGCGGGTGCTGTGCGTCCGACCGCGCACTATTCGCTGGATAGCTCCGGTGGTGAGCACCAGTTCAGCACCGGTGGCGGTGCTGGTTCGGGCGACGGTGACGGTTCGCCCGGTTTTGTTGGTTTCACTTCGTACGAGGTGCAGTCTGAGCCGATTCTGACGGTGAACCCGGGTTCGGGTGCAGCCGGTGGTGTGGGCGGTGCTGGCGGTGAGAAGCTGAACCCGCCGGCTGTTGATGGTTCGGTGATTGGTTTTTCGAGCACCTCCACCCAGAAGCTGGTGAGCACTGCGACTGCCGGTGCGGCGGGTGCGAGCGGTTTCCGTGCGAAGGGCGCCGATGGTGTGGCGAGCTATTCGTACCAGTGGGATCAGACTCCGGAGGGTACCGATAACCGCCCGTCGAACGCTGGCGAGCTGTTTAACGGCTACCAGTCTGTGGTTTCTGGAGGCGGTGGCGCCGGTTATGGCGGCGGCGGTTCCGGCGCTGCGTTGAGCGTTTCGGCTCGTGTGGTGTCGCAGAAGTGGAATAACGATTCGGCTCGTGCCCGCTATGCGGTGGGTTCGGTGCAGCTGGCTGGCGGTGGCGCTGGCGGCGGTACGTTCATGGATTCTACGGTGCGCATCATGGATCTGGGTTGGGCGTTGAATGCTCCGAATGGTCCGGGTGAGCGCGGCGCCGGCTATATTGAGGTTGCTTTCTGCTTCTAGGCAGCTAAGTCTCATCGGCTAAGAGTTCCTGTGAGCCTGTAGGAATCGTATAGGTGCAGATTGAACCCTTTCTTTAGGGTGGTATGCGCCTCAAACTTAATATTTAAATTTTTTCTGAGTGCCTCCCAAGCCGCTTGTTTGGGAGGCATTCTCATCTTCTGTGTTGTTTCGTCATAGCGTCATATCAACCTTTGGCGGTTTAGCGCATTGGTCGGAATGGACCTTATCGAAAGCTCATCCTTGCTCGTGAGAACGCCTCTATCTAACCCCTCTGTCATATTCGGGGAAGGTCCTTTAGATTGGCGGCTCATCATTTTACGGTGGAAATGTAAAGAATACGCGCGCTCACCCCGCTAGGTTGCACAGCGCAGATTGCAGATTGCGGCTTGAGCGCGGCCACCGATGACTAAGGAGTTTAGGTCATGTGCAAGGAAACCATGAAGGCTGTTGTTGTCCCTGAGAAGGTTGACGGTTCGGTTGTTGTCCGTGAGGTTCCCGTTCCGGCTGTCGGTTACGGCCAGGCGCTCGTGAAGATTGAGTACTCGGGCGTGTGCCACACTGACCTGCACGTGGCTTCCGGTGATTTCGGTGAGGTTCCGGGTCGTATTCTGGGCCACGAGGGCATCGGCCGTGTCGTCAAGGTCGGTGAGGGCGTTGAGTCCCTGAAGGAAGGGGACCGCGTGTCGGTGGCTTGGTTCTTCGAGGGCTGCGGCCACTGTGAGTACTGCACCTCGGGCCGTGAGACCCTGTGCCGTTCGGTGAAGAACGCAGGCTACTCGGTTGATGGCGGCATGAGTGAGTACACCTTGGTGACCGCTGATTACGCTGTGAAGGTTCCCGAGGGCCTTGACCCGGCACAGGCAAGCTCCATTACCTGCGCTGGTGTGACCACCTACAAGGCAATTAAGGAGTCGCTGGTTCGCCCCGGTGAGTGGCTGGTTGCTTACGGCGCTGGCGGTCTGGGCAACCTGGCTGTTCAGTACGCTAAGAAGGTTTTCGGCGCCAAGGTTATCGCTGTTGATATCAATGACGACAAGCTGGCTCTGGCTCGTGAGACCGGTGCTGATCACGTCATCAACGGCCGTGAGGTTGAGGATGTTCCGGCTCGTATTCGCGAGCTGACCGGCGGTGGCGCTCACGCTGCTGTGGTGACCGCGGTATCGAAGGTTGCGTTCAACCAGGCTGTCGAGTCGGTTCGTGCGGGCGGTTCCGTGGTGGCTGTTGGTCTGCCCTCGGAGATGATGGAGCTGTCCATTGTGAAGATTATTCTGGACGGCATCCGCGTGGTGGGCTCCCTGGTGGGTACCCGTCAGGATTTGGCGGAGGCATTCCAGTTCGGTGCTGACGGCATCGTGGTTCCGGTGGTTCAGCTGCGTGAGGTTGACGAGGCACCGGCTGTCTTCGAGGAAATGGCGGCGGGTAAGATTACCGGCCGTATGGTTCTGGACTTCGCTAGCCTCTAAGCTAGCGGATGGGTCGAGGCGCCCGGTAGGGCTTCAAGGTCTCACTCGGCTGGGGTCTTGCCGGTAGTTTCGATGGTTATAGCGCCTAGGGCGCATCCCGTGTGGCGGGGGAGTAGGGGTACTCTTTCTGCTGTGCATACGACGCGGGGTGCGCCTTAGTGTTTTTAACGCGGCGTTTTAGGGTTCCGAGTTTTGAGAGCCGTTATCGTGAGGAGCTGAAAACCTCTGTGAGTACTAGGCACCTAAACGTAATATACGCGGGAATTTATTTTTGAAAATATCGGGGAATATCTCAAAATTTTCACAAAATTAGTTCAATATAGCATTTTGTTTGACATCTATAGGCCTCAAAATGCATACTTGTATTGTAAACATTCAACCACTGGTTGAAGCGTAATATTTGCCGAAGAGATAGGTTTCGAACGCCCCTGCACCTACCCTAGATGTAACGGGATATGACGTGTGAAGGTTTCGGCCCTCCTAGATATCGATTCCTTCTCCCAGAACGCCATACCCGGGTGAATTTCAGCATCTTCGTACCGTGCCGTTATTCACCGTTGAGTCCTTAATTCCGGCCAGGCGCCCCTCTAGACACCTTCGGATTGAGGTCTCACCAACGATTAGTGTGGGCCCCACGGACATAGTCAATGGGGACTATGTCCGCCACACTAATCCGGGGCTTTTAGGACACTGCATGACTTCGTGGTGGTTCGCCCGCCACGCTATAAATTTACCTGCCGGCACGGGTAACATAGCCGGGTTCTCTACTCACTCGGTAACCCACCCGCTGCAGAACGCATCTTGATTTTTGTGTTGTTCAGAAGATGCTTCCTGTAGCAAAAGAACGAGGGGCACCTCTGCCAGGTGCCCCTCGTTTTTATATGCGCGTTGCAGTGTTTATTAGCTGCCGCGCCGTTGAGTAAATGCCACGCTCTTAGTAGATACCGCGCCGCGCGGTCCAGCGGATCGTGCCACGCTCAAAGTCCATGTAGTACACGCCGTTCGCGTAGGACTCGTCGCCGCGTGCCGCACCGTAGCGAGCGGTATTCTTCTCCCAATGCTTGAAAATCGCGCCGTTACCGTTGGTTTCGTACGCACCGTACGCATCCGACCAGAGCAGTACCTTGCCGGAGGCGAATCGCACCTGAGCACCCGTGGAGGTGGCGGTTTCATCGGTCACCGGTGCACCCCAGGTGCCGCGGTGCTGCAGGAAACGGTGGTAGAACGCGCCGCCGGTGTGCAGGCGGTGGGTGCCGGTCTGTGCGGACCACACGTAGGTGGTGCTGCCGGTGAATTCCTGCTTGATGATGCCGTTGCCCAGATTCTGCTCGTCAGTGGTAGGCACGCCCCTCATGCCAGCTGCACGCCAGGTCGCGTAGATGGAGCCGCGCTCATTGATGATGTGGGTGCCGTACGCGTTGGACCAGTAGGCGCCTTCACCGTTAGCGAAGGAGACTGCGATGGTGTCGGAGCGGGTTTCCTCGTCGGTGGTCAGGCCGCGGAATCGTGCCACGTCCGAGCGGAACTTATAATCCAGGCCGCCGTTGGTGACCAGCCAGTGCGAACCGTGAGAGTTCGTCCAGTAGATGGTCTTGCCGTTGGTGAACTTCTGCGCATACACGCCGTGACCCAGAGAGTACTCGGTGCCAATCGGGTTGCCGTAGAAGGAACGATTCTTATTCCAGAAGTTACCGATGCCGGTGCGAATATCAATGGAACCGGTCGCGGTGGTCACCACGTTCGAATCCTGTACCGCGCGGTCTTCTGCCGAACGGTCTTCCGCTGCGCGATCCTGGCCGTTCGACCAGTTGCGGTGCACCGCGTTGGGGTTCTTTGCCAGAACCTTCAGATCGTTCACGGTGCCGGGGAAGAAGTTCGAGTCACCCACGAACGGGCCCGAGTCAGTGAACTGCCAAATGTCGTAGCCGCTCCAACCCGCCGGAATCGCACCGACCACGGTCGAGTAGCTTGCCAGGTGTAGCGGCAGAGCGCCGAACTGCGGCGAACCCACGCAGTGCGACCACCAGGAGGTTGCGGTGTACACCATCGGGGCGCGACCGGTCAGTGAACGGTAGGTGTCCACGAAGTCGCGGGTCCAGGCGGTCAGCTGCGCCGGGGTCATGTTGTAGCAGGTGTTGCCGTAGGCGGGGTAGGGGTTGAACTCGATGTCCAGCAGGCCGGGCAGGGTCTTGCCGTCGGCAGTCCACGCGCCACCATTCTGCACGAAGTAGCGTGCCTGATCGGCACCCGAGGAGGTGCGGGGGTTTGCGAAGTGGTAGGCGCCGCGCACCATGCCGACCTGTGCCGAACCGTTGTACTGCTGACCGAAGTAGGGGTTGGCGTAGTAGCCGCCCTCGGTTGCCTTCACGTAGGCGAAGCGGGAACCTGCGGCGTAGGCGCTCGCCCAGTCCACGTTCTGCTGGTGCGAAGAGACATCCATGCCGAGGGTACCGCCGGAGGGGGTCCATGCGGAGCGGCCCTGTGCCAGTGCCTGACCGGCTGCCGGAGCTCGACCAGCTCCCAGACCCTGCGCGGAGCTCTGGGTCGCGGAAATACCGCTCAGGGTCGCGGTGGAAGCGGGGGAGGTGGCGCCGGTTCGCGCGTTGGCGGTGCCCAGGCGTTCGCGCTCGCCCGCACCCATGGCGGGGTTGGAGCGTTCGACCAGGGATGCATCCGGGGCGGGGGCGTAGGTGAGCTCCTCGTAGGATGCGTTGGGGTTGACCTCTGTGGCTGCGCTCGCGCTGGGGGCGGCGAAGGCTGCGGGAACGGAGGTGAGGGATGCGGCGACGAGGGAGAGTGCACCTGCGGACGCCATGATGGAGCGGGCTGCCGCGGAGCGTGCGGCAGTCTGGAGTTTCTTCATAGATTTTGCCTGTGTTTGAGAGGTGGATGTGTCGATGTGGCCCTGTGTGGGGGCTTCTGACACGAGTGAATATGTGGGGTAGTTGAAGTGATGTGTGTGTCGGCTGCCGGGTATGTCAAGCGGCTGACACAGCTAACAGCGTACGGTACCTGCACCGATGTGCGCAATGATTTGGGGTGTCATTCTGGCGGCATATCTTTCGCAGAGTGCACAGTAACCTAGAATCTTTGGGGTGCCTGTTTTACTTTGTGGCTTGTTGGTGCATTTATTGGCTCAAGTTTTTGGGACAAAATTTTAGGCACGCGACACGCCGGGGCGTTGCGAATTTCACTCTGTGGACTGCTGTATTGGGGTGTTGCTGTGTCGGTTCGTTGTTCAGGGTGGGCCGCAGCATCTAGAGCTACGTTGCCGGGATGCAGTCGGGTGCTGATGCGCCGGGCGGTGCCTCTTGCGACTTTTGAGTCGGCTTTTGGGCATAAGGAAAGGGGTGGGCCGCACACACAAAGACCCACCCCTCATGTTCCGGGTACTGTATTTGGCGCGGCCTCGCACCGGTACCCGGAGTTTCATGGTCGATGCAGGAGAGATGAAGAGTCATCGACCACGTATATGGTGCCTGTTGGCACGTTTTTCTCGGCTCTTCCCGCCCGCTCTTTCAGGTTCTGGTGTCCGGCTGAAAGATCGGGAGGGAAGAGGCGAAAGTTTATTTTTCCTCGAATTTTTTAAAATTTCGAGGGCTTAGAGGAACTTGGCGATGTCCTCGACCAGCGGCTTGAGGGTCTCGCGGTCGATGTACTCAGCCTTGCCGGTCTTGTAGCATTCGAGCATCTGCTTGATGCCCTCGTTGGGGTTCGGGTTGGCCATGAGCCATGCGCGGACCGGGCCCTTCAGAGCAGTCTTGTGAGCCAGCGAAATCTTGTCAAAGTCGATACCGCCACGCAGGTGGTAGACGGGGCGACCTTCGGTCAGTTCGGGGGTGTAGCTCTTGGCGACGGCCTTGTCCAGCAGCTTCTTCGAGTACTCACCGGTGAAGGAGACGGTGAAGAACGCGGTGCGGTTCTTCTTGGGCGCAATGATCGGCAGGATCTTCTTGCGAAGTGCCGGTGCGCCGTTGAGGAATCCACCGTAGTCACTGCCGGCAATGACGAAAGCATCGAATGCCTCTGCCTGCTCGGGGGTGACCTTGGAGGCGGGGACAGTCTCAACTTCGGGAGCCTGCGGGAGTGCACGCAGATCTTCTGCCAGCCAGGTGGCGTACTGTTCGGTGTAGCCGTAGGTGGAGCCGAAGATAATCAGCACGCGAGTAGTCATCTGTGAACCTTCCAGATATATTTCGCATTTCAAATACTAATTATGGGTTCCAATATAGGCTAGGCGCGCGAAAATGTGAAATCGCCCAGCCCTTGGATGCCCTATCTATCTTCTCATAGCCCACTCTGAGTGTCTCTATGTTTTTGAAACACGCCCGAAGGTTCTCGAGTGTGACTAAATATTGCGTAGTGCCCATTTTCTATAGGTAAAAAGCACCCTAATTTACTTTCTGGGCGACATGGAGGCGCGGGGACTGTGAAGTGGGTTTGGGTGAGGTAAACAGTAGGTGGGGAAGGGGTGCATAAAATGCGACGTGAAACACAAGTTCTTCGGTGGAAAGAGTTGGGAGAAACATACCCAAGAGGGTGCAAAACCCCTATAATTGAGAAAGAGTCCCACGCATCCGGCATGTGGTTACTTGTTAGAACACGTGGGAATAATTGGGAATTTGACGTTAGTCTTCCCCGGAAAATCAGTGTGACCCCTGAGGGGTCACACAAAACAACACACAAAGGTTAGGTACATGAGGCGCGCAAAAATCGTTGCAACCATCGGTCCGGCAATCGAGTCCCCCGAGAAGATCTCCGAGGCAATCAAGGCTGGCCTGAACGTCGCCCGTCTGAACATGAGCCACGGTGACCACGCCGAGCACCAGGCACGCTATGACACCATCCGTGAACAGTCTGCAAAGCTCGGTAAGGACGTTGCTATCCTCGCCGACCTGCAGGGCCCCAAGATTCGCCTCGAGCGTTTCGCAAACGGCAAGGAATACCTTGAGCCCGGCGCAGACTTCACCATCACTTCCGAAGACGTTGAAGGTACCGCAGAAATCTGTGGCACCACCTACAAGGGTCTGCCCGGCGACGTAAAGCTCGGCGACAAGCTCCTGCTCGACGACGGTAAGATCCGCCTCGAAGCTATTGAGGTAACCCCCACCCGTGTTCGCACCCGCGTGGTCGTCGGTGGCCCCATCTCCAACAACAAGGGCATCAACCTGCCCGGCGCAGCAGTCTCCCTGCCCGCGCTGACCGAGAAGGACGCGAACGACCTGCGCTTCGCACTGAAGATGGGTGCAGACATCATTGCACTCTCCTTCGTCCGTACCGGTGCAGACGTTGACCCCGTCCACAAGATCATGGAAGAAGAGGGTATCCGCGTACCCGTCATCGCCAAGATCGAGAAGCCCCAGGCAGTTGAGAACCTGCAGGACATCATCGACAAGTTCGACGGCATCATGGTCGCTCGTGGTGACCTCGGTGTTGAGCTGCCCTTCTCCGAGGTTCCCCTCGTCCAGAAGAAGGCAATCGACATGGCACGCCGCTGGGCAAAGCCCGTCATCGTGGCAACCCAGGTGCTCGAGTCCATGACCGACAACCCCGTCCCCACCCGTGCAGAGGTTTCTGACTGCGCTAACGCAATCCTCGACGGCGCAGATGCAGTAATGCTCTCCGGTGAGACCTCGGTCGGTAAGTACCCGATCCTGACCCTGCAGGCTATGGCTGCAATCGTTCAGGATACCGAAAAGGGCGGCCTGTACCGCGTGCCCGAGCTGGATCGCAAGCCCCGCACCCGCGGTGGCGCAATCACCCGCGCAGCAGTGAACATCGCTGACCAGCTGGACGCAAAGCTCATCGTTACTTTCACCCAGTCCGGTGACTCCGCACGTCGTCTGGCACGTCTGCGTCCCGAGACCCCGATTGTCGCGTTCACCACCAGCTCGAAGGTTCGCTCCTTCCTGTCCATGCTGTGGGGCGTTGACGCTGAGCAGGTTGAGATGATCACCGATCAGGAAGGTCTGTTCCAGTTCGTGGACGAGTACCTGCTGAAGAACGGTCTGGCAGAAGCTGGCGACCTGGTCGTCGTTGCTGCCGGTGCTCCCGCAGGTCGCGCAGGTACCACCAACATGGTTCAGGTACACCGCGTCCACGGTGCTGAGGGCGAGCGCGAGGCTCTGCGTCCTTACGAGGAGGACGAGGTCAAGCGCTAAGCCGCTCACCAATCTTTTTCGATGCGTAGCTGAGGGTAATCCTCAGCCTGCACGCTAGGTATATAGAAACCGCCGCCCGGTCGTGAACTCTCACGGCCGGGCGGCGGTTTTGTGTGTCTGCGGGGTGTTTGCTTCCGGTGGGTTACGGGGACAGCGGAAAATACGCGGGCATAGAAGTAGATACAGAAAAGCGGCGGGAAAGCTTGAAGCT
>NZ_JABZXW010000050.1 GCF_015265375.1 Rothia sp. (in: high G+C Gram-positive bacteria) | reverse complement strand
GGTGCGGGCGGGCAGAAAACACAGCCCCGCGGGCTTCCTTGGGCAGAACCTTGGGAGGCGCGCGGGGCGGCTAGCTACTAGTTCGAGGGCAGGCGAACCGGCATCAGCAGGTAACGGTAGTTACGGTCGTCCTCAGCCAGCGGCTCGTCCTGACCGGAAATCACGGCGGGCTTCGGCGCATCGGTGAAGGAGAAACGCACGAACTCGGTACCAAACACCTTCAAACCATCCGACAGGTATGCGGGGTTGTACGCAACGGTGATGTCTTCACCGGACAGGTGCGCTTGTAGGGTCTCGGAAGCCTGAGCCTCGTCACCGCGGCCGGCATCAATAGCGACCGAGCCCTGGGTGAACTTCAGACGCAGGGGAGTGTTGCGCTCCGCCACGAGGGAGATACGACGAGCTGCCTCAGCCAAGTCGGAGGTGCGAACCACCGCGTGAATCGGGGTCTGCTCGGGGAACAGTGCACGAATGTTGGGGTAGTCGCCGTCCATCAGAACGCTGGTGGTGCGACGGGTGCCAGCGGCGAAACCAATCAGCTCACCTGCAGCGGGCAGAGCAATAGACAGCTCACCGGAACCGGAGAGGGTGCTACCCACCTCAGAGACGGTCTTAGCCTTCAGCAGCACAGCCGCCTGAACCTCGGGGTTGACCGGGTTCCACTTGATTTCGCGCATAGCCAGGCGGTAGCGGTCGGTGGCGAGCAGGGTCATGGTGTCACCGTTGATTTCCACGCGGATACCGGTCAGCAGAGGCAGAGTCTCATCCTTGGACACCGCAATCTGAACCTGCTTGACGGCCTCAGCGAATTCGGCGCCGTCCACGGTACCGGAAATTTCGGGCAGTTCGGGGAGCTCCGGGTAGTCCACGACAGGCATGCCAGCCAGCTGGAAGTTAGCGGAACGGCAGTGAATACGGATCACGGACTCATCTGCGGTGAACTCGACAGGTGCGTTCGGCAGGGAGCGGCAAATTTCAGCCAGAATCTTGCCGGGAACCAGGCAAACGCCTTCTGCTTCAACGTCAGCTGCGATGACCTGGCGGGCGCTGGTCTCGTGATCGAAGCTTGCGATGCTGACCTCACCTGCGGAGGCGGTAATCAGCAGACCGTTGAGTACGGGGGAGGTGGGACGCAGCGGAAGTGAGCGTGCCGTCCAGCCGACTGCTTCGGCAAGGACATCGCGTTCAACGGTGAATTTCATCGAGAAGGCGCCTTTCACGGAATTGGAGAGTTAGGTTGTGGGCGCACGTAAAGCTTTGGGCGATAGAGCCGGAGATATCGCGTGCTCTGGTGCGCAGTGAATCTTCCGCGCGCGCGTCTATCCATCCTACCGGATTTTGTAATTACACAGAGACTCGAGGGTCGTTCCCGCAGCGAAAAATCGGGTGAGATGAGGCATGTGAGGTCGCTGTATTTTTGTAATTACAAAGAGAGGCGGAAGGTGGATCAAATCCAGTCGAAAACAGATTCGAATTAGGTGATGGTTCGGTGTTGGTTTCTCTTCTAAACCCAACCTAAGAGAGAGCGTGCTGCAACAATTCAAATCCACGAAAATCTGCATTTTCAGCAGGGGCGCACAGAAAAACCTGAACCAGACCGGCCGGTCGAGCAGAACTATTTGTTATGGGGAGGATTTTTTCTTTAAGTACAGTAGTATTGTTAACGCTTGTGGAAACGGTGGAAAACCCCATGCTTGCCTACAATGACGCGGAAGTAGCCTGTGGACATTAAGTGGAAGAATCCACCCTGCACTGAGGATGCATTGTGTATGGATATTTATACATTTCCTCGATTCCACACCTTTTGAATATTCATGCACTTAACGTCCACACGAACGCATGAGTTAAAGCACAGCTTATCCACACCCTGAAAATCCAGCTTTCCGAACCACTAAAAATGGCGGAATTCATCAAGACACCCCGCCTTACAGCGAGTAAAACACCTAGTCAAGGCGCAAAATCTGCTGTAAAGCGGGGAATCTAGAGGCTCTAGCCGGCGGCGCGCTGCTCCTGGCGGATCAAATTCGTCAGTTCAGTCACCTGATTGAAAATCGTCTGACGCTCAGCCATTTGCGCGCTCACCTTACGCACCGCATGCATCACCGTCGTATGATCGCGGCCGCCCAAATCGTTACCAATACGCGGCAGAGACATCTCGGTCAGCTCACGCAGAAGATACATCGCCACCTGACGCGCATTCGTGAGCGTACGGGTGCGAGACTTCGACTGCATATCCTCAATGGACACATCAAAATACTTCGCCACCGTCGCCAAAACCAGCGCCGACGTAATCTCCGCACCACCGGTATCAGAGAGCAAATCCTTCAGATAGGTCTCAGCCTCAGCCAGGGTAATGGGCTCCGGCGGCTTCTTCATCGAGGCGGCAGCGCTCGCACGAATCAGAGCGCCCTCCAACTCGCGAATATTGGCCGTGACATGGGAAGCAATGTACTCCATGACGTCATCGCGCACCGGCAAAATCTCGTTCTGAGCCTTCTTCCGCAGAATCGCGATACGAGTCTCCAGCTCCGGAGGCTGCACATCCACATTCAGGCCCGAACCGAAACGCGAACGCATACGCTCAGCGAAACCGGTCAACTGCTTCGGCGGCAAATCAGAGGTAATCACAATCTGCTTCTGGTGGTTGTACAAGGCGTTAAACGTATGGAAGAATTCCTCCATCGTCGCCTCTTTACCCGCCAAAAACTGGATATCGTCAATCAGAAGAACGTCAACATTGCGGTAAATCTGCTTGAACGACGAACCCTCATCATCACGAATCGAGTTAATGAAGTCATTCGTGAACTCCTCAGAATTCACGTAGCGCACCCGCAAATTCGGGTACAGATACTTGGTGTAGTGGCCGATCGCGTGCAGCAGGTGGGTCTTACCCAGACCCGAACCGCCGTAGATGAACAGCGGGTTGTAGACAATGCCGGGCTGCTCCGCCACCGCGAAAGCACTCGCGTGCGCAAAGCGGTTGGACTGACCAATCACGAAGGTGTCGAAGGTGTAGTTCGGGTTCAATCGGGCAGAGCTATCCCAAGTCGGCGCGTTTTCCGGGTCTTCATGCGGATGCACCTGCTGGGCCTCCGGTACCGCCGGGGCGTCCGGAACGAAAGTGGGTGCCGGGTACTCGCGAGGCGCCGGCGCACCCGCAACAGGAGCCGCCGACTGCTGCGCGGAGGGGAATCCGGCACGTTCCGCCTCCAAAGCCTGCAGGGAGGGACGAGTGACCTGCTCATCGGCGGGCACTTCGTAATGGTCAGGGCCCGGATGCGGCTCGGTGTAGTACTCAAAAGCACGCGAACCGGCGGGTGCCTCGGGATGCGCAGAAGCCGCCGGAACGACAGCAGGTGCGTGCGACTGCTCGACAGGAACCTCGCGCTCACCATGGAAAACGTCCTGACTTGCAGGTTCAACCGGAATCATCGACTCATTCACATCGAAAAGCGCGGTGGTCGACGGGCCAAACGCCTCGTGCAGAGCCGCACGGAACGAAGCGCTAATCTGCTCCTCAAAGACCGCACGGGTGAGCTTATTCGGAACCTCAATGATGAGGCGAGAAGAACCCATCAATCCCTGAGGCTGCGCAAGATTCACGAAACCGCGCTGACGTGCCGTCACCGCCGGATCGGCGGCAAGAATGGAGAGCAGATGCGCCCAGCGCGCCTGAAGGGAGTCGGTCATGGAATTCTTTACTTTCACTCGATGTGAAGCGGTGGTGCAGTAAAGAAATCATGCCGGAAACCACCGCGAGGTCATTAAGATTCTACCCGCTTAATACACAGGGGGAGAAAGTTATCCACAAGAGTTTTCCACACGGTGGAAAACTTGTAATTACAGGGGTGGATAAGCGGTGGATTTAAGTGCATAACAGGTCTTCTTCCCTGATATTTAGCGGAAAACTCCAAAAGCTCAAGGATGTGGATAACTCACCGATAGTAGGGGGTTTGGGTGGGATATGCACCATGGTGGATATCTTGCTGCCGTAAATATCCCCAGGTTTACGCCCCAAGAGCATGTAGCGTCTCCACAGCCTGTACACCCGCCGCAATCACCGCCTCCACGCCACAAACGAGCCCGGAATCACGCGGAAAAAAGCGTTAAGAACTTGATTTACGCCCTCCACTCTTCTAAAGTTGTGCTGTTGTGTGTGCACCGCCTACTGCGAATAGTCGCGGTACCTCCGTGCACCAAGAAGCGTACGGTTCCGATACCCCGTGAGGGCACGAACCGCAAAAATCAAGGAGACAAAGTATGAGCAAGCGTACTTTCCAGCCGAACAACCGCCGTCGCGCTAAGAAGCACGGCTTCCGTCTGCGTATGCGTACCCGTGCAGGCCGCGCGATTCTGTCGAACCGCCGCGGTAAGGGCCGCGCAAAGCTCTCGGCCTAATCACGGCATATAGTTCGCCCGCCGATGCACACGCATCGGCGGGCGAACTATCATTAAGCGTGAAATACACGCGGAGGTCAGCTCACCACATGAGCCGAATCTCCCACACTACGTAAAGGGGAACACGTGCTGCCTCAACGGCACCGTATGCGCACCAGCGCAGAATTCTCCCACGCCTTCCGTTCCGGCATCCGTACAGGACGTCGGAACATCGTTGTATCTACGGCGAAAAATCCTGGAAAAACAACCCAGGTAGGTTTCATTGTGTCGAAGGCGGTGGGCAACGCAGTCACACGCAATCTGGTGAAGCGCCGGTTGCGTGAACTTGCCGCGCTCACCTGCGCCGCGCAACCGGAAGGCTACGTCATTGCTGTGCGAGCACTTCCCGCCTCCGCGAATGCCAGCTGGAATCAGCTGCGCCGCGACTACGAATCGGCACTCGAGGCTGCTTTCGCTAAGCTCGACCTGCCTCAGAGCAAGGAGAAGCCGTGAGTCGTTCCCAGCGTGACCGCTGTGAAGAACGCTTCCACGCGCATCACAGTGGCACCTATAGCGCATCTGCCGAGACTCTGGGCCCCGACGAGCTGCTGGCACTAGCGCCTAACGAATTCGTGCGGCCGGAAACTTTCCTGCAGGCACTCTACGTTCTACCGCAGAACCTGCTGATCGCGTGCATGAAGGCCTACCGCAAGGTCGTCTCCCCCCTCTACGGGGATGTGTGCCGCTACTACCCGACCTGCTCAGCCTACGCCCTGGAGGCGCTGACCACCCACGGTGCGATGGGCGGGCTTTCCCTGACGGTGCGCCGTATTCTGCGGTGTGTTCCCTGGGCGACCGGAGGTATTGACCCAGTCCCGGCGGGGAAGCGTACTTTCGCTCCCGGAGCAGAACCGAAAATTATTCTGCTCAACCACCCCCATCTTTACACCCCTCACACCGGTGGTGACGCCCGCCCTGAGTAGGCGGCGCCTCCCACACAATGACTTAGCCGAGTCCTTAAGGAGTATTCCCGCGTGAATATTTTTGATTTGATTCTTTGGCCGTTTAAATGGATCGTCTCCGTGGTCCTGTGGCTGTTCCACACTCTTTTCACTTCGCTGGGTATGGACCCGGCGTCCGGCCTGACTTGGGTTCTGTGCATTATCTTCCTGACCCTGGTGATGCGTACCCTGACCATCCCGCTGTTCGTCAAGCAGATTAAGGCGATGCGCGGTATGACCGCAATGCAGGGCGATATGGCGAAGCTGCAGGAGAAGTACAAGGGTAAGAAGGACCAGCTCTCCCGCCAGGCCATGGCCCAGGAACAGATGGAAATGTACCGTAAGCACGGTACGAACCCCTTCGCCTCCTGCCTGCCGATTCTGGCTCAGATGCCGATCTTCTTCGGTCTGTACCAGGTGCTGATGAGCGTGCCCACCGCAGCGCAGAATAACCAGGGCGTGCTCATGCTGCCGGCTGAGCTAGTGCATCAGTTCAACGACTCCCAGATTTTCGGTGCTCAGCTCTTCGCGACCATGATGCACCCGGGGGCTGGCGACGCCACCGCGACCGTTGTTCAGGCGGTCATCATGATTGTTCTGATGAGCGCCACCCAGTTCTACATCCAGAAGCAGCTGAGCGTGAAGAACATGTCGGAGGCTGCTCTGAACTCCCCGATGTTCCGTCAGCAGCAGATGATTATGTACATCTTCCCGATCATCTTCGCTGTTTCCGGTATCAACTTCCCCCTTGGTGTGCTGTACTACTGGACCGTCTCGAACCTCTGGTCGCTGGGTCAGCAGTGGTGGGTTATCCGCAACAACCCGACCCCCGGTTCCCAGGCCGAGCGTGAGCTGAACGCCCGCCGTGCGGCGAAGGGCCTGCCCCCGGTGGGTAAGACCCGCGAGCAGCACGAGAAGGACCTGCAGGAGGCGCGTGAGCGTGCCGCAGCCGGTCAGCGCCAGCAGCCGGTGAGTAAGAAGCGCCAGAAGCAGCAGCGCAATAAGCAGAACGGAAAGAAGTAGTTTTCTTCCGTGATTCGGGCCGGGTTCTCGCCACGTGTGGCGCGGGCCCGGCGCCGTGTATGAGATACTTTTTACCCCTAGGACACCCCTCCGAACACCCCGAGGATTATTGTGACTGAAGCTATGGAATATGAGGACGAGCAGCTCGTTGAGGAGCAGCTGGTAGAGGAGCCCCTTGAGGGCGAAGAAGACGATTTTGAGGACATCGACGAGGAAGGCGATATCGCCGCTGACTACCTCGAAGAACTCCTCGATATTGTCGATATGGACGGCGACATTGATATTGAGGTGCGCAATAACCGCATCTACCTGTCGGTCGTCAATGACGATGATGACAATGAGGAACTGCGCCACCTGGTTGGCCGCCACGGTGAGGTTCTGGAGGCTCTGCAGGAGCTGGTGCGCCTCTCCGTCCTGGCTGGTAACGGCACCCGTTCCCGCCTGATTCTGGACATTGCTGGCTACCGTGCTGAGCGTCGTGAGCAGCTGGAGAAGATTGCTGCTGACGCGATTGAGAAGGTGCGCACTACCGGTCGCGATGAGCACATGAAGCCGTTGAGCCCGTATGAGCGTAAGGTCGTGCACGATGTGGTGGCTGCCGCCGGCCTATACAGCGAGTCGGAGGGTGAGGGTCCGCGCCGTCACGTCGTGATTTCTCTTCCCGAGGTAGGAGCCTAGTATGGAGACTTCGATGGTTGCTCTCAATGAGAGCGAGCGTGCCGCAGCGGAGGCTGTGTTCGGTGAGCGTCTGCCTTTGGCGGAGCGCTACGTGCAGCACTTGGCGACGACCGGTATTGAGCGTGGCCTGATCGGTCCGCGTGAGGTTCCGCGCCTGTGGGCTCGCCACGTGCTGAACTGTGCCGTAGTACAGGAATACATTGCGCCGAACGCGTCGGTGGCTGATGTTGGTTCTGGCGCTGGCCTACCCGGCCTGTGCCTGGCGATTGCCCGCCCGGATTTGAAGCTGACTCTGATTGAGCCTCTGGAGCGCCGCGTGATTTGGCTGAATGAAGTTGTTGAGGATCTGGGCCTGGAGAACGTGACCGTGCTGCGCTCGCGTGCTGAGCAGGCTGTGGGTGCTGTTGAGGCTGATGTGGTGACTGCGCGTGCTGTGTCTGCTCTGGTGGGCCTGTTGGACATTACTCTGCCGATTCTGCGTGGCACCGGCGAGCTGCTGGCTCTGAAGGGTCGTAGTGCCGCGGAGGAGATTACTAAGGCGAAGAAGAAGCTGAACCGTTACGGTGCGCGTGAGACTGAGATTCTCACCGCCGGCGGTGACCTGCTGGAAGAGCCGACGACGGTGGTTCGAGTTCGCCTCTAAAAGTTTCGCCCCGAATGGGCGGTACCGCAATGAGCTAGTGAATAGGCTGGCTTACGCGGTACCGCCCATTTTTGTACGCTGGCTTGCCGGGCGCGCGGCAATTGCATCCGTAGAGTACATAGAATGACCTCTCGCGTGGAGTATTGACCTGATGCCGGGTACCCTTAAGGAAGGATTGAAACCTTAGACTCTTCTACATCAAAGCCTAATGGTTCAGTAAAGGGTACCGAGCCCTTCAGAACCATTCGGGCAGCACCAATGTTTCACGTGAAACATTGCAGACTTCATTACCTCGCGGAGTATGTTTCACGTGAAACATGCTGAGATGAGTGAATGGTGGGGGAGTGGAGGTTGAATCCTCCTCGCGCACAAATACCGCAGAGTATTGCCACACGCGAGGCATCAGACGAAGCATCACCGTAGACACACCACCCGGAATATGGAAGGCACCCGATGACTCCTCAAGCTCAGAAATCTGTTGCAGATTTGCTCCCCAAGCCTGTGCATACGCGTGTCTTCACCGTGTCGAACCAGAAGGGTGGCGTGGGTAAAACCAGCACCGCCGTGAACCTCGCAGCCGCGCTCGCGGAGGCTGGACTGAACGTCCTGGTGATCGATAATGACCCGCAGGGTAACGCCTCGACTGCACTGGGCATTGAGCACGGCGTGGATGTTCCCAGTGTCTACAACGTCCTGATTGAGGATAAGCCGCTTTCTGAAATTGTTCAGGAATGCCCCGATATGCCCGGTCTGTTCTGTGCCCCCGCCAATATCGACCTTGCGGGCGCGGAGATTGAACTGGTCTCCCTGGTGGCACGCGAGACTCGCCTCAAGAATGCCCTGATGGACTACACTGAGTGGCGAGAGAAGCAGGGAATGGAGCGGCTGGACTATGTCTTCATCGACTGCCCGCCGAGCCTCGGCCTACTGACCGTCAATGCCTTCGTTGCGGCAGAAGAGATTCTGATTCCGATCCAGTGCGAGTACTACGCTCTGGAAGGCCTGAGCCAGCTGCTGAAGAATATTCAGATGATTCAGAAGCACCTGAACTCCAAGCTGCGCATCAGCACGATCCTGCTGACCATGTACGATGCTCGTACCAACCTGGCATTCCAGGTGGCAGAGGAGGTGCGCGAGCACTTCCCGGAGGAGACTCTGAGCGTGAAGATTCCTCGCTCGGTTCGCATCTCTGAGGCTCCCAGCTATCAGCAGACCGTCATCACCTACGATTCTTCGTCGACTGGCGCTCGCGCTTACCGCGAGGCGGCACAGGAGCTCTCGCGCCGATCCGCATAATCTAAATCTTTTGAAATGAGCCCTTTTGGATTGTCTATCGATGATTCAAAAGGGCTCATTGCGTGCGGTATTTTCTGGGTGAAACCCGAGAAAACAGCCTTAGAGAATTAATTATCAGGAATAATTCGGATTATGTGCCGTGCAGTTTTCACTCCTGCTTTCGAGTGCTTATTTCGTTTACACTAGATGAAGAAGAAAAAATGAGCGGGCTCGTCCGGGAGTCCTAAGGAGTAACGATGGCTGAAAAGCGACGCGGCTTGGGTCGTGGCCTGGGGGCACTAATCCCTCAGAGTACGAAGAATTCTAGTAATGCTGAGGCGAAGGCATCCGAAAAGACTGCTGCAGTAAAGACTGCACCCAAGAAGGTGTCCACTCCGATTGAAGAGCTGATGACTGACGGTCTCTTCGAAATGGCTCACGAGGCTAAGCCGGAGAAGCAGCGTAAGAGTGCTAAAGCTGAGTCTGTAGAGGCTAAGCCTGCTGAAGCTGCACCCGCTCAGGAAAAGCCTGCTGAAGCTGAGAAGGTAGAGGAGAAGGTCGAAGCTCCCGCCTCCTCGCAGGATGTTTCACGTGAAACATCGAAGAAGAAGCCGCGCGTGGATATGGGTGCGGCACTGCGCAACACCACCCTGACTCGCCGCCCGGTGGACTTCTTCTTTGGTGAAGACGTCTCCACTCCGCAGTCCGCTTCTGAGGAGCAGGGTGGTTTGGTTCCGGTTCCCGGTGCCCAGTTTGCTGAGCTGAACGTTCACGATATCCATCCGAACCGCAAGCAGCCCCGAACCGACTTTGATGAGCAGGACATGGAAGAGCTCATCCACTCGGTACGCGAGATTGGTGTTCTGCAGCCGATTGTCGTGCGTCCCTCGCGCGAAAACGGTACCGAAAAGTATGAGCTGGTCATGGGTGAGCGCCGCTGGCGCGCAACTCAGGCGGCTGGCCTGAGCACCATCCCGGCGATTGTTCGTGAGACTGAAGACGGCGACCTGCTCCGTGACGCCCTGCTGGAGAACCTGCACCGCAGCCAGCTGAACCCCATTGAAGAGGCAGCGGCATACCAGCAGCTCATGGAGGAGTTCGACACTACTCAGGAGCAGTTGGCTAAGCGTATTGGTCGTTCTCGCCCCCAGATTTCGAACACGATTCGTCTGCTGAAGCTGCCGGCTCTGGTGCAGCGTCGCGTTGCGGCGGGTATTCTCTCCGCTGGTCACGCTCGTGCCCTGCTGGCTCTGACAGACCAGGCTCAGATTGAGACTCTCGCACAGAAGATTGTGAATGAGGGGCTGTCGGTTCGCGCAACTGAGGAGCTGGTGAACCACGCATCCGGCGCTGCTGAGGTGAAGGAGCGCAAGGCTCCTCAGCCTCAGAAGCACCGTGAGCGCCTGGACTATATTGCGGAGGCTTTCGCGGATAAGCTCGATACTTCGGTGAAGATTTCGCTGGGTGCTCGCAAGGGTAAGATGACCATCGAGTTTGCTAATGTTGAGGATCTGAATCGCATTATCCGCGTTCTGGATTCTGATTTCTCCGGCTAGAACCCGGGCTAAATTTTCATATAAAATAACATTTAGCAACTGAATTCAGTTGTATATATAAAAAACCCTCGGTGATGTTTCACGTGAAACATCACCGAGAGTTTTTCTTTAGCTTCTCGAAAGATTAGCCCAGGTGCTCGGAGAACTCGGCCAGTAGAGCAGGCTTCGTCTTAGCACCTACGGTCTTCTTGACGACCTCGCCACCCTTGAAAAGGTAGATGGCGGGAATAGAGGTAATGCCGTACTTCATAGCGGTATCGCCATTCGCCTCAACATCCACCTTGACCACGTCGACCTGACCGGCGTACTCGCCAGCGATCTCGTCAATCACGGGGCCAACCATGCGGCAGGGGCCGCACCATTCAGCCCAGAAGTCCACGATAACGGGCTTGTCGTTCTTCAGAACCAGTTCGTCAAAAGTGGCATCAGTTGCCTGCTGTTCACTGCTCACGGAGTGCTCCTTTCTGACACGGGGCGGATTCCCCTGTGAATAATACGAATAGTTTTAGAGGTTTTCGAGGTAGTGCTGCGCGTCCAGAGCGGCAACAGCACCGGAACCGGCAGCAATAATTGCCTGGCGGTAGGTCGGGTCAATCACGTCACCGGCAGCGAAAACGCCGGGAACGGAAGTCTTCGAGGAACGACCCTGAACCGCGATGGTGTGGTGCTCGGTAATCTCCAGCTGGTCACGTACCAGTTCCACGCGAGGATCGGAGCCAATAGCGATGAACAGGCCCTGAACAGCCAGCTGGCGCTCAGAACCATCCTTGGTGTTGGTCAGGGTGATCGACTCGAGGTTGCTCTCGCCGTGAACGGCGGTGACAGCCGAATCCCAGACAACCTCAATCTTCGGGTTGTTGAACACGCGGGTCTGCATGATTTCCGAAGCGCGGAAAGAATCGCGGCGGTGCACCAGGTACACCTTGGATGCGAAGGTCGTCAGGAACAGTGCCTCCTCCAGTGCGGAGTCGCCGCCGCCGACCACTGCGATTTCCTTGTCCTTGAAGAAGAAGCCATCGCAGGTTGCGCACCAGGAGACGCCGTAACCGGAGAGTCGGTCTTCGCCCTCGATGTTGAGCTTACGGACCTGAGAACCGGTGGTCATGATGACGGTCTTCGCCAGGTGAACGGCGCCGTCTGCGGTGTAGACCTTCTTCACATCGCCGGTGAGTTCGACCTTTTCTACGTCCTGGTAGCGGATGTCAGTGCCGAAACGCTCAGCCTGCTGGCCGATGTTCTCCATCAGCTCGGGGCCCTGGATGCCCTGAATGAAGCCGGGGAAGTTCTCCACCTCGGTGGTGTTCATGAGGGCGCCGCCGGGTGCCAGGGAGCTGGCGAAGAGGACGGGCTTCAGCTCGGCGCGTGCCGCGTAGATTGCTGCGGTGTAGCCGGCGGGGCCGGAGCCCACAATAATGACGTTGTGGACGGTTGCGTCAGCCTCGACCTCGGCTGCCGGTGCCGCTTCGGTGGCGGGTGCGGAGGCGAGGTTCAGATTGCCTAGGGCGGCGCCTCCGAAGAGGCCTCCCAGATTCTCAGTCATCAGATATATCTTTCCGTTGTAGGTCTTTCGTTCTGCCCCTATAACGGGGCTTTATCCTCGATTATTCCATTTTTTGGGGACCCTTATCCAGATACTCCGCGCACTGTGAATCTTTGAGTAGCGGCCCTGCCATAAAGAGTCATAAATGGACATCAAAAAGGCCAGGATTTCATGCCAAAGGAGACCTATAACGGCCATCGCTACATTGCCGAAAAAAACTATGGATGCTTTTATATCCGTGGCTAGCATTTAGGGAGATGGTCCCGGTAGGATAGGCAGACGATTATACGAGGGTGATATTGGTGGGTGTGTCGTGTAATCAAAGCCCGCCCCTATCAATCCTCTGCGCTTTGCACAGAGGGAGAGGAACAAAATGAAAAAAAGCCCTCATAAGGTTCAGCCCCGACACCGTAAGAATCACTTGAGCAATCTGTCTAAGGCTGGGGCTATTCTGCGAGATATTGGAGATTTCATCAAAGCTAGCCGCTACGTCCTGGTCCAGCTCTCCATGCTTTTCTTTACCGTAGAGGGGCTTTTGCGGATGCTGCCATAATAATGAGGCCCGCGCTAGAGACAAAATCAACCGTGCCTTTCAAAGGGGAGATGGCTTTCTCTTAGCTACATCAAAAAGGGCGGGGCTTCCGAACCGTTGAGTTCGGAAGCCCCGCCCTTGTGTCTGGGGTGTGAGCGCCCTGTCGGCGTCGCGTTATGGGTTGATTAGTCCACCTTGATTTCGTTGATGCGCAGACCGTAATTCCAAGCTCCAATCGGCAGGGAGAGGCGGGGCAGCTCGTTGACCACGATGATCACGTAGGCGCCCTTTTCTGCGCTCTGCTTGGAGGTGTCCAGGGTGACGACTGCATCCTTACCTTCGAAGGTGCCCTTGCCGACCTCAACCGCACCGTCCAGGGATGCAGAGCTGTTGGTGTAGACGGTGAAGGAGCCGCCGGTGCCGGTGTTCTGCTGAATGGTCAGCTTGGAGACGACGGTGGGGGTCTGCAGCTTCAGTGCCAGGCCGAATTCCTTGATGGTGCCGGCGTAGTTGGCGGTGCCGAAGCCGTAGCTGATCCATGCGGTGTTGGCGTTACCATCGGTCAGGTTGGGGATAAGGGTGTCCATGTCGTTCATGAACGTGGGGTCCGAAGGTGCGAAGCGAGCCACGGACGCAATCTTAGCCGGTGCGTTCGATGCCTTAGCGGTCGGGGATGCCGATGCGCTGGCGCTTGCCGCAGCCGATTCGGATGCCGAGATAGAGGACTTGGGGGTGTGCGGTGCGGCTGCCTGGTTGGAGCCGATAGCGCCTAGGGAGGTGAGGATACCGCCTGCGACGATAACGAGCAGCAGGACGGCTGCCAGTGCGACGGCCCAGGTGCCGCGGCTGCCGTCTTCTTCGTCCTCGTCGTCTTCGTAGATGCTGGTGGGTTCGGAGTACGCGGTGACGGCTGCGCCGTCGGATGCATTCCAGTTCTTGGCGGCGGTGATGCTCTCCTGGTTGGCGGTGGAGGAGGAGACCTTCTCGTAGGTGTTGGGGGAGCTGCCGCTTTCGGAGTCGCCGAAGATTTCGGTGCCCAGTGCGTCTTCTGCGTTGGAGAGTGCGTGGTTTTCGACCAGCAGGGTGTCCAGCAGGGTGTCGGGGCGGGTGTGGGAGGTGACGAGGTAGCGGCTACCTTCGGGGGTGATGCCCAGGTCGAGGATCTGGATGTTGCCGCGTGCGTTGGTTGCGAGCGCGCGGGAGTTTGCTTCCAGCAGTGCGCTGCGGTTGGGCGATGCGACGACGACCGAGACCTTACGGTTGAGAATCTGGTCGGTGCCTTCAAGCACCATGTCGGATTCTGCCGTAATGATGATGTGTGCGGTGATCTCGTAGCGGCCTCCGAGGACCGATCCGACCGGAATCTGTTGCGACAACGTGTTCTCCCGAGGTGGTTTCATAGTGCCTGCCGTGTGGCGGGCCCTGACTATTAGATTCTACCCGGCATTGAAGGATGCTGGGGCTGAGTGATAGTTTGTGGCGTCCGGGCGGCTGCCTGCGCCTTCTGTGGGCCCCGGTGTGGGGTGTAGAAGGCACAGGCGGCAGCTACCCGGTTTGTGCGTTGTGCGCTGCTTTAGCGGCGGGCAAAACGCTCAAGTTTGGAGGTGAGGGGTGCCAGTAGTGCGTTGGCTTCCTTGACGCGGAAGATCTGCACGCCGGCGAGGTATGCGAGGCCCATGACGGTGCCGCATACGGCGAGGGTGATGATGGCGGTGATCTTGGATGCCCATGCGAATCCGTCGAGCTGGTAGCCGCCGAGCAGCCAGAGCGCAATGGCTGCGATGCCGCCGGCGAAGAGGGATGCGAGGGTGGTGCGTGCGTAGGTGCTGACGATGCCTCGCTGGCCGTAGTAGCCGAGGCGGCGGCGGACCATGTGGTGGCTGATGAACAGGATCAGGATGTTGTGCACCGGGTAGATGAACGCGAGCATGTACACGGTGTACTGGGCGTCGAGCAGGGATGCTGCGAAGCTCATGATGACCATGATGATGGCGGAGTACACCTGGATGCGGAAGGGGGTGCGTGCGTCTTCGCGGGCGTAGAGCACGCGGCTGTAGAGGTAGTTGATGGTGAGGGTTGGGGTGCCGAGCGCGGTGATGACGATGAGCTTGGCGATGATGGTTGCTGCGATGGGGTCGCCGCCGCTGAAGAGCACTGCGATGGGACCGGCCAGCACGATGAGTCCGACCATGCAGAAGACGGTGGCTACGGCTGCGTTGCGCAGGCCGTGGGAGAGCGCGTAGATGACGCTGTCGCTGTCGTCTGCGATGGCGGAGGCGCTCATGCGGTTGAAGAGCACGGTGGCGATGGAGATGCCGATGACGCCGTGCGGGAGCATGTACAGCATGGAGGCGTAGTTGAGTGCCTGCAGACCCGGAATCTGGATGCCGAGGGCGGCGTAGTGTTCGCGCTGGCCGACGATGCCGGCGGCTACCTTGGTCATGTAGAGGAATGCGAGGTTGGAGATGATGCCGGAGGCGAGGGTCCAGGCGGCGAGCTTCGAGGCTGCGCGCAGGCCGATGCCGCGCCATGCGAAGTCGGGCTTGAGGCGCAGGCCGAGCTTGCGTAGGGGGATGAACAGGACGAGTGCCTGCATGATGACGCCGAAGGTGGAGGAGCCTGCCAGTACAAGGGTCTGGGCGTTGGTCCAGTTGTCTACGGTGTGGATGGGGTGGGGGTTGGGGGTCTGTGCGCCGAAGAGGAAGATGAAGAGGAATAGCGACAGGATGGTGATGACGTTGTTGAGTACGGGCGACCACATGTAGGCGCCGAATGCGTCTTTGGCGTTGAGGACCTGTCCGATGACGGTGTAGAGGCCGTAGAAGAAGATTTGGGGTAGGCACCAGAGGGCGAAGATGAAGCCGAGCTGCCGTTGTTCGGGGCTCCATCCTGAGCCCATGATGCTGATGATGGGCCAGGCGCAGGCGACGGTGATGAGGGTGATGAGGCCGATTGCGGTGACGGTGAGGGTGACGAGTTTGGAGATGTATCGTGCGCCGCCGTCTTGTGCTTTGGCCGCCTTGATGATTTGCGGTACGAGGACTGCGTTGAACACGCCGCCTGCTACGAGGACGTAGATGAGGTTGGGTAGGGTGTTGGCGGTTTCGAAGACGTCGCCGACGGTTGAGAGTGAGCCGATGGCTACGGTGAGCAGGATGGTCTTGACGAATCCGAGGATGCGCGAGACGAGGGTGCCTGCTGCCATGATTGCGCTTGAGCGGGCGTCATTACGTGCCACGTATGTCTCTCCTGTTTCGGCGGGTGATTGCTTCTTTTAGTTTTTGGGGCTCTATTTAACGGGTGTTTAGAGCTGGGTGGTGATGTATTCGCGCGCGCTACGGGCGATGTGTTGCTCGTTGGCGAATGAGAGGCGGGTGGGGAGCTCTTCGAGGGGGACCCATGCGACGTCGATTGCTTCGTGGTCGGGGTCGTTGTCGATGCTCAGTTCGCCGCCGGTTGCTGCGAAGAGGTAGTGGTGCACGGTTTTGTGGATGCGCGTGCCGTTGGAGGTGAACCAGTAGGCGATGGTGCCGAGGGAGGCTACGGGGTAGCCGGTGATTCCGGTTTCTTCGCTGATTTCGCGTTGTGCGGCTTCGACGGTGGTTTCGCCGTGTTCGATGTGGCCTTTGGGTAGGCACCATTCGCGTTGTCCGTTGCGGTTGATGCGGGCGATGATGGCTACGGGTAGCTGTTCGGGTCGGTCAAAGTCGATGATGAGCCCGCCTGCGGAGACTTCTTCGGGGGCGGGTACCGCTCGCGCGGGCGCGGTGAAGCGCGTTTTGGGGGCGCGGGGTACGGGAATGCTCATGGTTCTACCTTAACCGATATGTGAGGGTTTGTGTGTCTCGGTTTGGGGTGAGATAGCTGTCTTTGGTGGGGTGTTGTGGGTGTGGGG
>NZ_JABZXW010000049.1 GCF_015265375.1 Rothia sp. (in: high G+C Gram-positive bacteria) | reverse complement strand
TTCCCCGCCGCTTTTGCGTTGGTGCCCGAGGTGGGACTCGAACCCACACTCCGAAGAACCTGATTTTGAGTCAGGCGCGTCTGCCAATTCCGCCACTCGGGCGTATCACGCATTTGTGCGTAACACCTTTAGAATTCTAACCCAGGCTGTCTAGAAAATCTAATCTATCTGACGTGTTGAGCAGGCTGAGGCGGGGCGCGGAACATCTACTGAGGGTTTCTGTTGCGCCTCTATGAGGGGGTAAGTCTGGAACCTGCCGCGCATTTGCCGAGGGATGTAGGAAGGGTGCGGGAGGGGACGTTGAGTGTAAATCCTGAGCTCAGGGTGAACCGGTGCCACTTATCCACAGGTGGAGGCGGGGGAGAAAGCGCGCATCCTGTATCCTTAAAGACTGACTAACCATCCCCGTTCGCCTTCGCGGCTGGGGGCCACCTCAACGTTAAGAAAGTGATCACGGCTCGTGTTCAATTCTCTCTCCGACCGCTTGACGGCAACTTTTAAGAACCTGCGCGGCAAGGGCCGCCTCTCCGAGGCAGACATTGATGCAACCGTCCGCGAAATCCGCCGCGCCCTGCTCGACGCTGACGTCGCCGTCCCCGTGGTCCGCGAATTTACCGCCCACGTGAAGGAACGCGCTCTCGGTGCGGAAGTTTCCGAGGCGCTGAACCCCTCCCAGCAGATCGTCAAGATCGTGAACGAGGAGCTGGTGAGCATCCTCGGCGGTTCGACCCGCCGCATCAACATGGCGAAGAGCGGCCCGACCATCATCATGCTGGCGGGTCTGCAGGGTGCCGGTAAGACCACCCTGGCGGGCAAGCTGGCTCACTGGTTGAAGGGCCAGGGTCACACCCCGATGCTGATTGCATCCGACCTGCAGCGCCCCAACGCGGTGACCCAGCTGAAGGTTGTTGGTGAGCGTGCGGGCGTGCCCGTGTACGCGCCGCACCCCGGTGTGACCAGCGAGTTTGACGTACCCACCGGCGATCCCGTACAGGTGGCACGTGACGGTGTGGCTGAGGCTCGCGCTAAGCTGCACGACGTGGTGATTGTCGATACCGCGGGTCGTCTGGGTGTTGACGCTGAGCTCATGCAGCAGGCACGTAACATTCGTGACGCTATTGAGCCGCACGAAGTTCTGTTCGTCATCGATGCGATGATCGGTCAGGACGCCGTGAACACCGCTAACGCCTTCAACGAGGGTGTGGACTTCACCGGTGTGGTCCTGTCTAAGCTTGATGGTGACGCCCGCGGTGGTGCAGCGCTGTCGGTGGCTTCGGTGACCGGCAAGCCGATTATGTTCGCCTCCACCGGCGAGAACGTCACTGACTTTGAGCAGTTCCACCCGGACCGTATGGCAAGCCGCATCCTGGATATGGGTGACATCCTGACTCTGATTGAGCAGGCTGAAGCTCAGTGGGATAAGGCAGAAGCCGACCGCATGGCGAAGAAGTTCATCGATCAGGAAGACTTCACTTTTGAGGACTTCCTGGCTCAGATGCAGCAGATTCGTAAGCTCGGCTCCATGAAGAAGCTGCTCATGATGATGCCCGGTGCGGCTCAGATGCGTCAGCAGCTTGAGGCTTTTGACGAGCGCGAGATCGACCGCGTGGAGGCGATTGTTCGCTCCATGACCCCGCACGAGCGTGTGGCTCCGCGCATCATTAACGGTTCTCGCCGTGCCCGTATCGCTAAGGGTGCGGGTGTGACCGTGTCTGAGGTGAACCAGCTGATGGAGCGTTTCGCTCAGGCTCAGAAGATGATGAAGAAGCTCGCTTCGGGCAAGATGCCCGGCATGCCCGGTGGTATGCAGATGCCCGGTATGGCGGCTGCGGCCGGTGGCGCTCGTAAGAACGCGAAGAACAACAAGAAGAAGAAGGCTCGCTCCGGCAACCCGCAGAAGCGTGCGGCGCAGGAAGCGGCAGCAGCTAAGGCGCAGCAGGCTCGCGCCGGTGCTGCATTCGGTCAGCAGGCTCAGAACCAGGAGATGGATCTGTCCAGCATGAACCTGCCGAAGGGCTTCGAGAAGTTCCTGCAGTAAGAGCAAATATGAGCCCCGGTAAGGGGTGGTACGGGTGCGCACGTGGTGACGGGGCGCACCCGTACCGGTATGGTGCCCGGTTTGGGTGCATGAATGGTGTGAAGGGAAGGTATCAATGGCTCAGAACGAGCAGAATTGGGATCGAGAGAACGCGGATGATCAGCTGAATGAGCAGGTCACGCCGTGGTCTCAGCGCGCCTTCGCTGATGATGCTGTAGAGGGCCCTGTCGGTGAGTCTGCTGGAGAATCTGCAGGCGATTCTGCTGTTGAGCCTGTAGCTGAGGAGGGTTCGCTGGGCTTCTCTGATACTCCCGCAGAGATTCTTGAAGGCGACCTTTCGGGCGATCTTGAAGACGGTATCGCAGGCGACTTTGCGGACGGCTTCGACGATGATTCGAGCATCCTTCCCGGGTACACCCCCGTCTGGGCGCGTATCGCCCTCGAGTACGGGGAGCACTCCGCCGAACTGGCGGGCGACCTCGTCTACTCGAGCGAGAGCGACGATCCCGCGGTCGACGATGTTGCCGCAACCATCCTGAACCTCATTCGTGAAGCCCGCAGCATGCACGAGGAGGTCAAGGCGGAAGACCCCGATACGCAGCGCGCCTGGAACGACCGCACGAAGGTTGACCGCCTCGCCGCCGCCCTGGAGAGCGAAGAGTGGACCGTCGATAAGCTCACCGGCATGTGGGACGAGGCCCCCGCACCCGCCGGAACTGGCGAATCGGATAGCCCCGAATACCTGCGCGCCCAGGACGAGGAGCGCACCGCCGAGAAGCAGCGCAATGAGCGCATCGAGCAGACCATGGAGCTGGAAGAGAAGATTCAGCGCCGCCGCATCATGGCTCGTTCCACCACCGATGAGGAGCTGATTGCCGCCCTTATTGAGGCGACCGCCGCCTCCCCGGAGCTGATTGCTTACGAGATGGGTGAGCATCAGGTGCAGCTCTACGTGCTGTGCGCCGTGGATGATGAGGGCTATATGAACGTGCTGGAGGTTGCTGACGGCCACTTGCACGTGGGTACCCCCGTTGAGGATTATGTGGCGCAGCTGGTGGATCAGCTACCGGTTACCGGTGCCGCCCTGGAGGGTGAGGCGACCGTGTGGGAGGAGCTGCCCGGTGGGCAGGGTGAGCTGGAGTTCCTGGTGGACGGCGACGCCGCCATGCTCGTCGACCTGCCCATTGACATGATTACCGGGCTTCTTTTGGCGTACCTCCCTGCCGGTACTCGGCAGGTTGTTGCCGCACCGGCGGGGGAGTGGACCCTCATTTCTGCCGACCCGGTGGATCTGATGGCACTGCTGGGCCTGCTGAACTGCAACGCCCTGATTGCTGAGGGCAACGCGAACCAGCAGCACCTGGTGGTCTATGAGGAGCCCGCCCGCGACCCATACTCGGATGAGGAGTGGTACCTGGAGGCGTTCGGTGAACCCTACGAGAACATCGTGGAGGAGTTCACCTGGCAGCGTGTGCCTAAGCGCCTGAACCGTGCCCTCAGCCGTGAGGAAGTCGCACGTTTTGGCGGCATGTTGGAGGACCTGCTCTCGGAGCTTCCCGGTAGCGCCCCGGAGCTGTCGGGTTCGAAGATTTTCGGTTCCGATGAGGAAGAAATCGAGCAGGGCATCGCTAATGTCATGGCGATGTTTGGTGTGGAGGCTGACTCCATTACCGGCCGCCGCCTGAATGCGTACCTGCGCGATACGAGCAATACCCTGGCGTTGGAGTCGGTGCTGCAGCTGCTGGACGTTCCCACGGAGCTGGCGCTGGTTCCGACCACCGGTTTTGATGTGGCGTCGATTAGCACGGCGCGCATCTTCGGCAACGAGGATGAGGGATTCGCGCAGCCTGCGGCTGAACCTGCTGACGAGGCGCAGACTTCTGAAGCCCTGGACGTTACCTTCCCGCTGGATGACTCCGCTGCCGAGGCTACTTTCTCCGAGAGCACCCCCGTAGAGGACGATTCCTTCGAGGATGACGAGGAGATTGAACCCTACCCGGGCAACTTCCCCTCGCCCATGGAGCGTAGCTACCGACTGGTTGCGACCGGCCGCCGCGTGACCCTCGCCGAGTGGATGGACGCTCTCAACAACGCGCACATCCCCTACGAGTACACGCACATGGGTTCGCCGGAGGGTTCTGCGCCGGATTCCTTCGTGGAGACCGAAGAGGGCTACCTGTCTCTTGACAGCGCCCTGCACGAGGCTGACTCTTCGCCTACCGAGGAGCAGGCATCGCACGAGGCAAAGGTAAGCCAGCAGGCTCCCGAGCCTTCTGCCGCGCTCGCACCTCAGAACGAAGCCGCCCCGAGCGTTGAGACCGTGCCCGATGCTTCCTCAAGCTCTGCAGATCAGAGTCCTGCACCCCAGGCCCCCGCACCGCAGAGCACCTCCGCTCAGGGCTCTTCCGCTCAGAGTCCCGCGCCTCGTTCGCGCCGCAAGCGCCTGACCCCGGAGCAGATTCGTGCGAAGACCCGCCGTGTGGGTCTTGTCCTGGGTGCGGATGTGACGGCTCAGAGCGCTATCGCTCTGACCTTGGCGAATGTGGCGCGCCGCCGCCGTGCTCAGGGTAAGGCGAGCCGTAAGTTCTCGGTGGCGGCAGCACTCTTCGCCCTGAACGCTACGGTTGAGTCGGCTCTGATTCCGACGGTTCTGCGTTCATTTGAGCAGACGCAGATGAAGAAGCATGCCCGCCCGGTGGCGGATGCTGAGTTGGTGCATCCGGGTGACACCGCAGGGGAGCAGCCCTCGACCAAGAAGCGCACTCTGATTGATGATTTGCGTGAGGGCCACTACCGCACGGTGGAGGATGCCGCCCCGTCCACGGAGCAGGCACCCTCTGGACTGCGTGAGCGTGCCCTGGGTATAGTGCGTAGCATCAGGCAGCGCGCTGCGAAGAAAACCGACCGCTAAAGGAAAGAAGCCATGAAGGATTCCTATCTGAGCGATGAAGAGCTGAAGGCTTTTATCGCCACCTTGCCCACGCGCCGTTTGGCGGCGGGCGCGCTGATTCGTAATGAGCGCGGTGAGATGCTGCTGGTGAAGCCGAACTATAAGGACGGCTGGATTCTTCCCGGCGGCACCGTGGAGGCTGGCGAGGCGCCCAAGCCCGGTTGTGAGCGTGAGATTGTGGAGGAGCTGGGCCTGGATGTGAAGCTGGGTCGTGTGTTGCTGATTTTCCACGGCCTGGCGTTGGGTGTGTGGGGCGATTCGACCTACTACATGTATGACGGCGGCGTGATTGCGGCGGATACGAAGATTACCCTGCAGGATGCTGAGCTGGTGACCTATGAGTGGGTTGCTCCGGAGAACCTGGAGGGCTACGTGCGTCCGTCGATGGTGGAGCGTCTGCGTGAGTGCTACCGCGCCCTGGAGACGGGGGAGACTCTGGAGATGAGCAACCTCGACTCCTAACAACCTCGACTAGCGGCGGCTGCAGGGCGGTTGCGCAGGGGGGGGCTACCGGGCACAGAACGCTGTTTAAAAGTGATGTTCGGTGCCTGCGGCAATTATTTTTCCGTGTCGCTAGCTTAAAATCTTGGGCTCTGATACCCTAGCTGAGTACCCGGCGACGCGCGACCCCTCTCTTCGCGCGCCGTTGTGTCCATAGAGGCGCCGTGAATGGCCCGCCCCACGGGTGCTGAACCGTGTGCCTCGCACCAAATTATGAAACAGGAGTAACCACTAAAGTGGCTGTTAAGATTCGTCTCAAGCGTATGGGTAAGATCCGCGATCCTCGTTACCGCGTCGTGATCGCTGATTCGCGCGTCAAGCGCGACGGTAAGACTATCGAAGAGATCGGTATTTACCACCCGACCGAGCACCCCTCGCGTATCGAGATCAACTCTGAGCGTGCTCAGTACTGGCTCTCCGTCGGCGCACAGCCGACCGAGCAGGTTCTGGCTCTGCTGAAGCTCTCGGGCGACTGGGCTGCATTCAAGGGCGAGAAGGCAGAGTCCAAGGTTCTGCCCGTCGAGGCTAAGGCTGAGTTCGTTGTTCCCGAAAAGGGTTCCGTGATCCTGCCCGAGGCTATCACCCCCAAGGCTGAGAAGGCTGAAGAGGCTGCTGAGGAAGCAGCACCCGAGGCTGAGGCTGAGGAAGCAGCTGAGTAATTATGTTGGCTGACGCACTCGAACACCTGGTTCGAGGGATTGTCGATCGTCCGGAGGACGTGAAGGTGCGCCTGCGCACTCAGCGTCACCGTGAAACCCTTGAGGTTCGCGTGCATCCGGATGACCTGGGCCGAGTTATCGGCAGGTCTGGTCGTACCGCCAAGAGCATCCGTCTGGTGATGGACGCTATTTCTGATGGCGAGCCGATGCGTATCGACATTATCGACACCGACAAAAAGCGACGCTAGCTCGTAAACGCTTGAAGCCCCCGCTCCCGGAATTTTTCCGGAAGGCGGGGGCTTTCGCGTACCCGGGTCCCGGTGATAGTGCGTGCGGCAGAATGCGCCCGTCCTAAGTGCCCGGTAGAATAGTGGGAGCCGTGCACGTGCACGGCGTAGGTTTTTAGCTTGTATCCAGCGGAGGAAAATTATGCAGGTTGTGGTGGCTCGTATCGGTAAGCCTCACGGTATTCGTGGTGAGGTGACGGTTCAGCTCTTTACTGATGCCCCGCAGGAGCGTTTTGCCCGCGGTGAGGTACTCGGCATCGAGAATTTCAAGCCCGGCTCTGCTGCCGCTTCGGTGGCGCCTACCGGTGAGCTGACGGTTGCCGGTGCCCGCTGGAATAAGAAGATTCTGGTGGTCCGTTTTGATGAGGTGACCACCCGCAACCAGGCTGAGGAGCTGCGCGGCAGCCGCCTGGTCTACGAGGTTCCCGAGGATGAGGGCGATGAAGAGGGCTTCTACGAGCAGGAGCTGGTGAACCTGCCCGTGTACCTGCTGGCGGACGTTCCCGAGGGTGAGAGCCCCGTGGATAACCCGGCTGTGGGTAAGCCGCTGGGTAAGGTGACCGGTCTGCAGACCATGCCGGTTCAGGATTTGCTGCTGATTAAGCTGGCTCGTTCGCCGCGTCTTGCCTCCGGCGCGGGTGAAGAGATCATGATTCCTTTTGTTGAGGAGATTGTGCCCGAGGTGGTTCCCTCGACCGAGGATGAGCCCGGCTTTGTGCTACTGACCCCTCCGGCGGGTTTGATTGACCTGGTCGAGGACGCTGAGCAGGATTCTGCGCAGGCGACCGAGCAGGCGGGGGAGTAGTCCGTGCGCTACGATGTGGTCACGATTTTCCCCGAGTACCTGGAGCCGCTGAAGCTGTCCCTGCTGGGCAAGGCTCGTGAGAAGGGTCTGGTGGATCTGCACCTGCACGATCTGCGTGAGTACACGTTTGACCGTCACCGCACGGTGGATGACACCCCGTACGGTGGTGGCGCGGGCATGGTGATGAAGGCGGAGCCGTGGGGTTTGGCGCTGGATGAGGTGCTTGCCGCCTCCCCGCTGAACGCTTCCGAAGATTCTACTGAGGGTGCCGAGTCTGAGGGCACCGAGCCCACTGCCGAACCCGCCGCTGATACCCGTCCGCTGCTGATTGTCCCGTCCCCGGCGGGTGCCGTTTTCGATCAGGCGATGGCGTACGAGCTGGCGGAGGAGAAGCATATTGTCTTCGCTCCGGCACGCTACGAGGGCATTGATGAGCGTGTGCTGGACTGGGCGCAGGAGAGCTTCCGCGTGATGCCCGTGTCCCTGGGCGATTACGTGCTATACGGTGGTGAGGTTGCGGTCATGGCGATGATTGAGGCTATCACCCGCCTGATTCCGGGCGCGATGGGTAACCCCGCCTCCCTGGAGGAGGAGTCGCATACGGGTGGTCTGCTGGAGTATCCGGTGTACACGAAGCCCGCCGTGTGGCGTGACCGTGAGGTGCCGGAGGTGCTGCTGTCGGGTAATCACGGTGCGATTGCGCGTTGGCGTCGTGACCGTCAGATTGAGCGTACCCTGGAGCGCCGCCCGGACCTGTTGGAGGCGTACCCGGTGGAGCAGTGGGATAAGAAGGATCGCCGCTTCTTGGCTGAGCGCGGGGTGCATTTTGCGAACCCGGCGAAGGCGGCTCAGAAGAAGGCGAAGAAGAACCCCGCACCGCAGGCTGATAGCGAGGCTCAGGCGGCACAGCCTGATACTGCACAGTCTAATACCGTGCAGCCTAATACCGTGCAGACCCAGCCGGAATCCTAAGCTTCGAACGGGTGCCTGTGGGTGCCTCGTGATTCTCTGAATGGGGGTTGGCGTCATATAACTGTTAGTTGGCGCTAACCCCTATTTTTTGTGCCCGCGACCCGTTATTCTGAGGTTAACCTCGCTAAGAACATAGCTCACCTATAGCTGGTGCGAGGTTATAACCCGCTTTCATCGTTGAAAGCACGTACTCAACAGAAGGAGGACACATGTCCGTTGTTAAGGTTCACCGTTTGGCTGTCGTTGGCGACAACCGTGCTGAGCTGGAGAAGCGCTTCGCCGCTGCCCGCCACATCGCTGACTCTTTCCCCGGCTTTGAGGGTTTTGAGCTGTGGCGCCCCCTGGATGAGGGCGGCGACTATTTCGTGGTGACCCGCTGGGTTGATGAGGCAAGCCACGATGCGTACGCGGCGGCTCGTCGTGAACGTGACCCGAATACTGTTGTTTCTCACGCTGATGGCACCATGAGCTTCGAGAAGGTGGAATTCGACGACTAACATCTGTGTTTGTCTGCGTCTGACCGGATTTACGGTTGAAGCCCATGTGAGATGAAGAATTTATCTCATATAGTGAGGGGTCGCGCTGACTTTTCTGAATATTGCTTTAAGTGGGTATTAGCCCATGTGGAGGCGATATAAGGGAGGGTCGGCGCGGCCCCTCCTTGATTTTTCGGGGCATAAAATCTGCAGGTATTTCGTGGTGGTTGGATATGTGGGTTCGGTGCTATAAAACACCTGAATTATGGTCAATAAATGCCCCTGAAATCCTTCAATCCGAAAGTGACACTTTAATGCAAAAAGGTTATTATTATTCCCGAGAGCACACTTCGTCCGTGCCGGTAGTTCGGGCGAGGACAGCGATCCCCTCTCGGCTACATCGCATGAGACAGCCGAGTCACTCAAGGGAATATTCAGCGCACCCGTGTGAGTACCTCCTCTGCATAGGAAGGTCTGGCAGGGGAGCCGACTCAACTATCACGTATTCACACAAGTGGTGCATGGTACTGGACCCCGCAATATATGGGATGGGAGCTTGGTGGTTCGAGCGTTCATCGTGGTTGATGACCCTCCCAGCCGCGGATAGAAAAGTGCTTTGCTTAGCGGGTGAGCAACTCGGTGGTCCGGACCGAAGCTCACCCGCTCCGCTATTTAATGCGAAAATTCTGGCGGACTATTCCCGCCTGGTTGTTTTAGCCTAGTGCTTTTCGGGTACCGGGCGCTCACGGAACTCGATGGGTCGCTTCGACTTCGGCAGCGAGTACATAACGCGCAGGTACGCATCCTCGACCAGCTCCTCCAGCACCCGCTCGGTGACACCCTCGCCGGCTCCCACAGAGATCCAGTGCCGCTTATTCATGTGCCATGCCGGGATGATGCTCGGGTAGATGCGCCGCAGCACCTCCGACTCTTCCGGATCGGTTTTGAGGTTCACGATGGGGCAGCCGATGCCCTCCGTGTACATGGCGAACATCTTGTCGCCGATGCGGTACACCGTGTGCTCGGGCCCGAACGGCTGGTCGGAGGTTGCCAGCGGCATGGCGAGCGCGAGGCGGTGCAGGGTATGCTCCAGGTCCTCGGGTCGCAGAACTTTGGGGGAGGGGGTTGTGCTCATAGCTTCGAGTCTAGTGCCCCGCACGGTACCCCGCCTAGCACGCAACCAAAAACTCTCGTACTGCCCGGCAAATCCACGCTAAAATAGGTAACTATGGCTGAATTTATTTATCAGATGATCAAGGCCCGCAAGACTGTGGGCGACAAGGTCATCCTTAACGACGTGACGATGTCGTTCTTCCCCGGCGCCAAGATCGGTATGGTTGGTCCGAACGGTGCGGGTAAGTCGACCATCCTGAAGATTATGGCTGGCCTCGACCAGCCCTCCAACGGTGAGGCGCGCCTGACCCCCGGTTACACCGTGGGTATCCTCATGCAGGAGCCGCCGCTGAACGAAGAGAAGACCGTTCTGGGCAACGTTGAGGAAGGCGTGGGCGAGATTAAGTCCAAGCTGGACCGCTTCAACGAAATCTCCGCCCTGATGGCTGAGCCGGACGCTGACTTCGACGCCCTCATGGAGGAAATGGGTCAGCTGCAGGAAGCTATCGACGCCGCTAACGCATGGGACCTGGACTCCCAGCTGGAGCAGGCAATGGAGGCGCTGCGCTGCCCGCCCGCTGACATGCCCGTTACCCACCTCTCCGGTGGTGAGCGCCGCCGCGTGGCACTGTGCAAGCTGCTGCTGCAGAAGCCTGACCTGCTGCTGCTCGACGAGCCCACCAACCACCTGGACGCAGAGTCCGTGCTCTGGCTGGAGCAGCACCTGCAGTCCTACGAGGGTGCCGTCATCGCGATTACCCACGACCGTTACTTCCTCGACCACGTGGCAGAATGGATCGCTGAGGTTGACCGCGGTAACCTGTACCCCTACGAGGGTAACTACTCCACCTACCTGGAGAAGAAGCGCTCCCGCCTTGAGGTTCAGGGCAAGAAGGATGCTAAGCTCGCTAAGCGCCTGAGCGAGGAACTGGACTGGGTCCGCTCCAACGCTAAGGGCCGCCAGGCTAAGTCGAAGGCTCGTCTGGCACGCTACGAGGAGATGGCTGCGGAGGCTGAGAAGACCCGCAAGCTCGACTTTGAAGAGATTCAGATTCCTCCGGGACCCCGCCTGGGTAACGTGGTTATTGAGGCTGAGAACCTGCAGAAGGGCTTCGACGGTCGTTCCCTGATTAACGGTCTGTCCTTCTCCCTGCCCCGTAACGGCATTGTGGGTGTGATTGGTCCTAACGGTGTGGGTAAGTCTACCCTGTTCAAGACCATCGTTGGCCTGGAGCCCCTGGACGGCGGCTCCCTGAAGGTCGGCGAGACCGTCAAGATTTCGTATGTTGACCAGAACCGCGCGAACATCGACCCGGAGAAGAGCCTCTGGGAGGTCGTCTCTGACGGTCTGGACTACATCCAGGTCGGCAACGTTGAAATGCCTTCGCGTGCGTACGTTTCCGCGTTCGGCTTTAAGGGCCCGGACCAGCAGAAGAAGGCGGGTGTGCTCTCCGGTGGTGAGCGTAACCGTCTGAACCTGGCGCTGACCCTCAAGCAGGGCGGTAACCTGCTGCTGCTCGATGAGCCCACTAACGACCTGGACGTTGAGACCCTTGCATCCCTGGAAAATGCGTTGCTGGAATTCCCCGGCTGTGCAGTGGTCGTATCCCACGACCGTTGGTTCCTGGACCGCGTGGCAACCCACATCCTGGCGTGGGAGGGCACCGATGAGAACCCGGATCAGTGGTACTGGTTCGAGGGTAACTTCGAGTCCTACGAGAAGAACAAGATTGAGCGCCTCGGCCCTGAGGCTGCTAAGCCGCACCGCGTGGTGCACCGCAAGCTGACCCGATAGGGTTTAGTTCGGTAGCGAGCCCCGCCTCCTGCGCTGTTGAAGCGTGGGGAGGCGGGGCTTTGCTGTGCCCGCTAGATGCCATATGCGCTGGATGCCGTACGCGCTGTGTGTACTGGATGCTGCGCGCGTTGGCTGCTGTATGTGCTGGCGAGGGGAGGGTCGCGTGTTCGTCGGTAGAAATAGTTCGCTCAGTGGCGACCGATATATCGTGGCGGATTTCATATTCACGGTTTATAATGGGTATGCACGTAAGTGCAACTGACACATGTGATTACGAAGAGAAGAGCATTATGCTTTCAAAATATAACTGGATGTCCTTGGTTACCGGTCTGTTGCTGATTGCAGCGGCAATCTACATGTTCGCCAATCCCGCTATTCCGCTGGTAGTTCTGGGTTATGTGTTCTCCATTTCGGTGTGGCTTGGTGGCGTGTTTGAACTGGTGCGTTACTTCGGCACGCCAAAGCAGGCACGTACCGGCTGGGACCTGGTTGACGGCATCTTGACCGTGGTGGCTGGCCTGATTCTGCTGACTGCCTCGGTGGGTGCACAGGCAACCTTCATCCCGACCATTGTGGGTACGTGGATGATTATGTGGGCGCTGATTCGTCTGATGACTGCCCAGGCCATGAAATACCTGAGCTACGCCGCCGGACGCCACCTGCAGCTCTCTGCTATTGGTACCCTTATTCTGGGCTTGCTCGTGGTGCTGTTCCCGATAATCTACGGCGTGGCGGCAGTATGGATGGCAGCACTGGGTCTTCTGGTGACCGGTCTGGTATTCGTGGGTGACTTCTTTGTTTCCCGCCGCACCAAGAGCACCGTGCACATTTCCCCGGACGGTGTGATTGACGGCGAAGCTAAATAAGAGCTTCCAAACGGCTTCTAGACCGTACACTAGAACATAAGAAAGACCGTGTGAGACAACCACCTCACACGGTCTTTCTGTATGCTCTGCCAGGTTCGCCTGACGCCTTCCGGTAGTCCTAGCGGTGCTCTGCTTTATCGATATTCCGGCAGGCGGAACATCATTTCCTGCGCCACGGTCGCCACCAGCTCACCGGAACGATTGAAAATCGAACCCTGCGCGAGCATCCTGCCGCCCTGCGCGCTCGGGGAATCCAGCACGTACAGCAGCCACTCGTCGGCGCGCGCCGGGCGGTGGAACCACATCGCGTGATCCAGCGAGGCGCTCTTGAGGCCCGGTTCCAGCCAGAACTTGCCGTGACGACGCAGAGCAGGCTCCAGCGGCAGGTAATCCGAAGCGTAGGCGATAGCGGCGCGGTGCTCCGCCTCCGACGCCTCAGAACCATCAGCATGCACCAGGCGGTCAAAGGTCTTGAACCACACGCAGGCACGCGGCTGTGTCGAGGAGGCATCCGGCTGAGTGTACAGGGGCGCATCCACGTGGCGCATATCAATCGGACGTTCCCACGCTACCGCCTGTGCAATGGGGTGGGGGAGCTGGCCCAGATAATCGCTGACCTTCGGAAGGGACTCGGGGTCCGGAACCTCCGGCATGGTGACCGCGGTGTGCTCCGGGCCGCGGCTATCCGCCTGGAAAGACATAATTGCAGAGAACATGGGCGCCTCATCCTGGAACACCTGCACGCGGCGGGTCGAGAAGGAACGGCTATCGTTCAGGCGCTGAGTGGCGAAGAACAGTTCACGCTCAATATCGCCGGGACGCAGAAAATAGGCGTGAATCGAGTGGATGTCCTTGCCCTCCACCGTGCGGTCGGCGGCAATAATCGACTGGGCAAGAACCTGACCACCGAAAGTACGCGGCTGCTCGCGGGTGAGCGTCACGCCGGTAGACACTTCATCACTACCGAAGGAGGCGGGCGCCGCCTCCACGGGGGAGAGGTCCAGCATCCGCATGAGGTTTTGGGTCACAGTGGGCTTGGTCATGGTTTTATTCTCGCACGTTTTCAATGAGCCGGTTTCTGGCGTAGAGTGGGAGAGCATACTCTGAGACAACCACGACAGGTTGATTCGGAACATTGACTAGGAACAACGGCCCGGATTATCGATCTGGATGAACAATCCGGAACGTTCCCCTAACACACCATCGCATATATCACCCACCAACTTGCCACCGAGCAGGCCAACGCCGAAAAGGAGCAGAAATGACTACGCCGTCTGAAACCACCCCTGACAATACCCCCGTGCAGGAGAACGCTCCCGAACAGAACAGCGCACCGAACGCGGCAGCACCTATTGAGCTCAAGTACAACCCCCACGAAGGCGTGGAGGAGCCCTACCTGATCCTGCCCGGCGGCGCGCAGGGTGCCGCAGTGGTCAAGGACCTTGCCACCTACATTTCTCGCGCCCTGGCGGTGAACCCGGACGCCGCTATCCGCCTGACCGCGCGCGGCCGCGTGGTGGCGGTATTCGCCTGCTCCCTGGAGCCGCAGGATGCCTCTTCGGACACCCCGGTCATCATGGGTCTGCGTGCCCTGCACCTGCTGGCTGACTCCACCCTGGACATGACCGTACAGGCGCAGGCGCTGCTGGACCGTCTGGCGCGTCTGCAGAAGCAGGCAGAAGAACAGGGCAACGAAGAGAACTCGCAGCTGGTGCTGTTCATGCCGCCGGTGACCGTCAACGCTAGCTGGGCTGGCAAGTCAGCCCCGCTCAGCGGCTGGTACGAGGTTGGTACCGTCCCGATTGAAGAGTTCCACCGCGCCACCGCAGAAGGTCTGGAGGCGGTAGAACGCGCCCTGCCCGAGAACCCCGGCGCTGCTGTGCTTTCCACGGTGCGCTCGCGTATTTGGTCCTCCGACATGGTGCTCGAGTACCTACCCGAGTTCGATACCGTGCTAGTACCGACCGGCGCGGCATTCGCCCTGCGCGTGTTCGGTTTCATCCCGGAAGGCTTCACGGGCGATCTGCCGCTGTTCGCTGCGCACGTAGGTTCGGAGGAGTGGCTGCGCATTGTGGCGCCCGCCGGTATGGTGCTGGTGCGCCGCGGTTCCGGTTCGCTGCTCTAACTTTCCTCGAGACATTTCTAGACTTTTTACGCTGGTGGTGTGGGCTCTTAGCCTGCGCCACCAGCGGTTTTTCTAGGGGCAATGAAATAAAGATGACGAGCTTAATATGACGCTCGATGAGGCATTACTTTACAAAAATAGGGTATTCTAGAAAAACTACGCCCTTTCACCGGGGCGTCTTTGACACACCGATTACCAGCCACACCGCACGGGAACTCTTCCGCCGCGCCCTCACCAGGCGCATTCTTCCCGTACGGATCGAAAGTGAGACCTATATGGATCTGATTGCAGTCGACATTGACGGTACCCTTGCCAGCAACCGAGATCAGATGGACAAGTACCTGACCGGTTTCTTCGCAAGCAACCGCCGATTCTTCAAGGCCATCCGCAACGCCACGGTCAATGTTGAAATTGCCGACCGTGTTCGCGAAATCGCGGCAGACACCGGCGCAGAGGTCGTAGTAATTACCGGCCGCGATGGCACCTACATGAAGGAATTGAACCAGTTCATCGCCCGCGCAGGTCTGGAACCCAAGCACGTGTTCGCTAAGCCCGGCAACGACGGCTCCAACAGCCCCGCATGGAAGGACTCCGTCATTGAGTCCCTGATTGCTGACGGCAACCGCATTATCCACGCTTTTGAAGACACCGACCACGAGGTGTACCTGCGCCGCGGCATTCCCGTCACCTGGGTCGCCCCGATTCGCGACTACATTGGCGAATGGCACTACGAGTCGATTGACATTGACCCGGTCGCCTGGGCTGCCGAGCAGCGTGAGAAGGAAGCCGCTCGTGAGCGTCAGAAGCGTCGCCTTGCGGAGGGCGTGCTCGCACACCAGAAGGCCGAGGCGAAGGAACGCCAGGCAAACGTCGCGGCATAAAACCCGCACACTAACTTGAGAGCTGCGGTGGGTAACCCACTCAAACGAATGAGGCGCCGGAAGGATTCAATCCTTACGGCGCCTCATTCTAATGCTATATGCGTTGATCGAAGCTGATGTACTCGGCTGATTACACAGTTAGTTTACGCGGTGCCGAGCAGTTCACGCAGACGAGTCGCAAAGGGGCCCGCCAGCTTATGGTGCGCCTTCTCCTTCAGATGCACGCCATCAGCCATGTCACCCTCAGCCAGGTAGAGGCTCTGCCAGCCCGAGGTGTCCATGAACAGCACGCCGGTCTCGCGGGCACCCTGCCTTGCCACCTCGTTTGCCACGTGACGCTTATGCGCCACCTGCTTATCCGGTGCAGACGCCTCATCCATAGACACCACACCACCGAACACAATCTTCGACGACGGGTACATACGTCGCAGCTGCTCAATGACCTGAGTCTGGTGAGCGTTCACGTGCTCGCGAGCCTTCGTCTCATCCTCGTGAATGTAAATGTCGTTACCGGAGGCATCCAGGTAAATGATGCCGGGGTTACCACTCGGCAGAGCCCAACGGCCGCCCATCACACCCTGATAGTAGGAGGGGCACACACCCTCGCGGGCGGTCACAAAACCCACGCCGCCGCAACGGAACAGGTACGGTACAAAACCTGCCTGCTTCAAGCCCAAACCAACCCAGGAGGTTGAGGTCACCTGCGAGTCACCAATCACCAGGGCGTCCTTGGCTCCCAGAACGTTGGTGTTGCGCGGCAGGCTGTTCGCCGTATCCCAGTAGAGTTCAGCCTTCTCGAACTTGGTGTACAGAACGCCGTTCTCGGAACGCCAGCTCACCGGCAGACCCTCCCAGCCAGCAAAGTCACTGTACTCGCGCTGCTTCCACCAGTGCGTGTAGACGCCGGTTTCCACCGCGACCGGGCCGTACTTGGGGGTGTACATGACCACGCCGCCCTTGAACTGCTGAACCAGCATGTCGGCGGCATCAGCGGAGGTGGAGAACGGCGCCTGAATCTCACCGGTTGCCTGCGCGCCTTCCTTGCCGAAGGCGTTCTGCGCGGTGCGTTCAATCTTCTGCGCCTGGGTAGTCGGTTCCGGAGTCTGCTCGGGGGAGGGGGACTCGCTGGGGCTTTCCTGCGCCGACTGGGTAGGCTCGGCGCTCGCGGCAGCGGTAGCGGCAGTGGCACCGGGCGCGTTGAAGCCTCCTGCGGAGTACACGCCAAAGGAACCGACGGCAACCACAGCAACGATTGCGCCGGTCAAAGAAGCTTTCGCGATAGGAGACTTGATAGAAGGCATGCACAACAGTATACGATAGGCGCAACCCCAAGTAGAGAGCTTTTGAGGGATATTCAAATGAAAATGACGAAAAATATGCACCGCAGTGACAATATTTTGAACTTGGGGTGTAACTCGGCGTGAAAACCGCTGCGCAAACCGGTACGCGACTTGGGGCGCAACCCAAAAT